>JAEZHZ010000029.1 GCA_023436745.1 Pseudomonadota bacterium
GGGTGACGTAGATCATGGTCGAGCCGAGGTCGTGGTGGAGCTTGGCCAGTTCCATTCGCATGTCGACGCGCAGTGCCGCATCGAGGTTGCTGAGCGGTTCGTCGAACAGGAACACTTCCGGTTGCCGGACGATGGCGCGGCCGATGGCGACGCGCTGGCGCTGGCCGCCGGAGAGCTGGCTCGGCTTGCGGTCGAGCAGGTGCTCCATCTGCAGGATGCGGGCGGCATCGCGGATCTTGCGATCGCGCTCCTCTTTCGGCGTGCGGGCCAGCTTCAGGCCGAACCCGACATTGTCGTAGACCGTCATGTGCGGGTAGAGCGCATAGTTCTGGAACACCATGGCGATCCCGCGATCCCGCGGCTCGACGGCGTTGCACAGCTTGTCCCCGATATAGAGCTCGCCCGCGGTGATGTCCTCGAGGCCGGCGATCATCCGCAGCAACGTGGACTTGCCGCACCCGGAGGGTCCAACGAACACCACGAACTCGCCATGGTCGATCGTCAGATCAACGCCCTTGATGACCTCGACCGGTCCATAGCTCTTGCGCAGCGATTTGAGGGCCAATCCGGCCATGGTCATTACCCCTTGACGGCGCCCGCGGTCATGCCCGCCACGATCTGCCGGTTGAAGAACAGGAAGACGATGAGCGGCGGGATGGTGATCAGCAGGATGTTGGTGAACAGCAGGTTGTAGGACGTGTTGAACTGCGACTGGAAGTTGTAGAGCGTCAGCTGCACCGTCGCGTTCTGGTTGCCCGGCAGGTAGTAGAGCGGGTTGGTGAAGTCGTTGAAAATGCCGACCGACTGCACCACGATGTTGGTCACCGTCACCGGCCACAGCAGCGGCAGGATCACCCGGAAGAACACGTCGAGCGGACGCGCGCCGTCGATGACGGCAGCTTCGTCGAGTTCACGCGGAATGGTGGCGATGAACGCGCGGTAGAGAATGATCGAGAACGGCAGGTTGTACGCCACCTCGATCAGGATCATGCCGTGGAGGGTACCGAACAGGTTGAGCCCCTGGAGCAGCCAGATGGTGGGCACCACCGCCGGCGGGATCATCAGGCCGGCGAGGATCAGGAACTCCACCAGCGGGTTCCAGCGCGACTCGCGGCGCGCCAGCACGAAACCCACCATGGCCGCCAGGATCACGATCAGGGTGACGCTGACCACGGTGAGAATGGTCGAGTTGACGAAGGCGGTGACGAGCATCCAGTTGCGGGTGGTCACCACCTCGACAACGTTGTCCCACAGGTTGAAGCTTGTCGGCCACGAAAAGTCCCGCTGCCCCGCCTGACGCCGATCCTTGAACGCCATCAGGATGATGAAGATGAACGGGATGACGAAGACGACGAACGTGGCGAGGATCGCCGCAATGCCGCCGACGATGGAGCCGCGCGATTTCATTCGTGGCCCCTCCTGCGGTTGAGCAACATGGTGAGCGGCAGCACCAGCGCGCCGATCATGAGGAACAGCACGACATTGCCAGCCGTCGACAATCCGAAGAAACCGGCCTGGTACTGCTTGTAGATGACCGAGGCGATGGTGTCGGAAGCAAAGCCCGGCCCCCCCTTGGTCATCGCCCAGATCAGGTCGAAGGTCCTGAGGCCGCCGATGAAGCTGAGGAGAATGACGGTGCTCGTCGCCGGCCGCAGCAGCGGCAGCGTGACGTACCGGAAGTTCTGCCATTTGGTGGCGCCGTCGATGCGCGCCGCTTCGTAATAGTCCTTCGGGATGGCGACGACGCCCGCGATATAGATCACCGTTGCAAGGCCCACGCCTTTCCAGACGTCGACAAGCGCCACGGAGATCAGTGCCAGCCGAGGATCGACCAGCCAACCCGGGCCGGTGATGCCGAACAGCGCCAGTGTCTCGTTGATGGCGCCCTGGGTGGGGTGCATCAGCACCGTGAAGGTGATGCCCACCCCCACGGTCGACACCAGAACGGGAAAGAAGATCACCGCGCGAAGATAGCCGCGGGCGATGATGTTGCTGGTCAGCATCAGCGCCAGCATCATGCCGATGACCACCTTCAGCCCGGAGGTCAGCACCGCATAGATGATGGTGTTGGTCAGTCCCTGGACGAGGAACGGCTCGCGGAAGAACTGAACGAAATTGTCGAAGCCGATGAAGGTGGCATCGAACAGGCTCCAGCGGGTCAGGCTGAAATAGAAGGACGTCAGCGTCGGCCAGAGGAACAGCAGCCCATAGATGATCGCCGCCGGCACGAAGAACCAGGCCGGATACGGGGAGCGGCGTTGTACGGCGGCAGTGCTTGAAGCAGCTGGCATCTGCACCTCCAGCAAAAATGGTTGGCTCGCGGCGGGAGGGGATGCCGCGAGCCGTTCAGGTGTGGGAGCTTACCAGCCGGCGATGCCGAGCTGCTGCGCCTGCTTGCGCACGTCCTCGTCATAGAGGGCGGCGGCATCGGCGGGCTCACGGAAGCCGGAACCGACCTCGACCGTCAGCTGCTCGAGGATCGGACCCTTGATGGGGGACAGGAACTCGAGGGCCGGCGCGTTCTTGCCGCCTTCCTGGAAGTAGGGCAGCAGGTCGGCGACAGGGGCCGCAACGTCGTCTGGCAGGGTGCAGCCGGCGATCAGGTAGGGACCGTTGACGGCCACGGCCTGGCTCTGGACCTCACAGCCCTCCGGGCTGGCAACGAACGCCAGGAACTGCTTGGCGGCCTCGATGTTGGACGAGCTCTGCGGAATGTAGAAGCCGGCTGGCATCCACACGGTCAGGCCGTTGTCCTCGGCGCTGTCACCGGGCTGGGCGAAGAAGCCGACATCGTCCATCAGCTCCGGATAACCGTCCGAGAGCGCCGGAATGGCGAAGGAGATCATCGGGTAGTGTGCGCCCTCGCCCTCGGCGAGCATGCGCAGCCCGTCCTCATAGGTGGCAGCGCCGAAGTCGGCGTTGAAGTAGCCGCCATCGGCCACGTCCTTGAGACGCTCGAAGCCGCGCATCGCCGCCGGGGTGGTGGCAAACTTGGCTTCGCCGGCCGTGTACTTCTCGGCGAAGTCGGGCACGGCCGACTGCACGTTGTAGTAGTCGGCCAGAACCAGGACCTGACTGGTCCAGGATTCACCGTAGGTCTGGATCACGGCCGTCTTGCCGGCTGCCTTGATCTTCTCGTTGTTGGCCATGAACTCGTCCCAGCTGCGCGGGACTTCGAGGCCGAGTTCTTCATAGATGCGACGGTTGTAGAAGATACCGCCGGCTTCCGCGGGACGGGTCGGGACGGCATAGACGCCCTCGCCTGCGGTCACCACCTGCTTGAAGCTGTCGGCGATGTTCTCCATGAACGGCTCATCGCTGAGATCGACCAGCGTGCGCTCCGGCGCAAGGGCCTGCATCAGCGAGCCGGTGTTGTACCAGAAGATGTCGGTCATCTGGCCGGTGGCAAGGCGGGTCTTGACGATGTTGTCGCCCTCGCCGCCGCCCGGCCGTGCCTCGATGTCGATGGAGATGTCCGGGTTCTTGGCCTCGAAGGCCTCGACCAGCGCCTCGGAGATGGCCAGCGTGTGCGACGCGTTGTCGACCAGCATGGTCAGGTTGATGCTCTGCGCCATGGCGGCGCCCGACAGGGCGGTCATGGTCATCAGGCTGGCGGCAATCGTGCCGAATGCGCGCTTGGATGAGAGTTTCAAGGTTCCTACCTCCTCATTTGAAGCCGCACCCTGCGGCCTTCGGTTGGCACGCCGGTGTCACGGCGTGCGGGCGTTGATATCCACGAGCGCCAGGCTGAGGCCGGGTGCCGGGGTATAGGTGAACTCGACGGTGTGGCGCCCGGGGCCGACGGCACTGGTGCCGGGGGCGGACTGACCGTCCATGACCACGTCGTCATAGCGATCGAGCCGAAGCGTACCGCGCGAACCTTCCGGCACCTCGATCTCGTAGCGCACCTTGTTGCCATCGACGGTCCAGCCGGCACGGATCGTGCCGCGCGGGCTGTCGTGATGCGCCTTGACCGGGGAAAGCTCGGCGATGATCACCGGCTCGAAGATGATGTGCTCGAAACCCGGGGCTTCCGGGTCCGGCTGGAACCCGGCGACGCCTTCCAGCAGCCACTGGCACACCGCGCCATAGGCATAGTGGTTGTACGAGTTCATCTGCGGATTGTAGATCGACCCGTCGGGCTGCATGGCGTCCCAGCGTTCCCAGATGGTCGTCGCGCCCATCTTCACCTGGTAGAGCCAGCCGGGCACCTCTTCCTGCAGGAATACCTGGGCGGCAATACCGGGTTCGCCGATCTTGACCAGCGCCGGCAGCAGCGCCGGGGTGCCGATGAAGCCGGTGCCGATGCGCCCATCGGTCCGCTTGATCGCCGCCTTGAAGTACTCCTTCGCCGCCTCGCGCTTGTCCTCGGGGATCAGGTCGTGGAGGAAGGCCAGCGCGTAGGAGGTCTGGTCGTCGTACGCGAGACGCCCGGATGTGGTGATGAACTCGCGGGCAAAGGCGGCGCGCACCTCTTCGGCCATCTTCGCGAGACGCTCTGCCGTCGCCTTGTCGCCGGTGATGGTCGCGATCCGCGCCACGAGGCTCGAGGTCATGAACAGGTAGATGGTCGCGGCGGCATCGTCACCGATGGTCGGCAGCGGCTTGGCGCTCGGACCGCTCGGCTGCAGCCAGTCGCCGAAGCTGAAGCCCCTCGCGCCCCAGGCGCGGGGCGGCTTGACGACCGGACCGTCGCTGATGGACCAGACGAAATCCACCCACTTGACCATTGCCGGCAGGGCCTCTGCCAGGAAGGCCTTGTCGGCATAGTGCAGGTAGAGCTGCCACGGCACCATGGCGATCGCGTCGCCCCAGCCGGTGGAGCCGTAGAAACCGGGATAGTCCTTCGGCTGCATGCGCGTCGGATCCGGCACCACATGCGGCACTGCGCCGTCGTCTCGCTGGTCCGCCATCACGTCGCGAACCCACTTGCGGAAGAAGCCGTGGACCTCGCCAAGATAGGCGGCGGTGCCGGCGAACACCTGCGCGTCGCCCGTCCAGCCGAGGCGCTCGTCGCGCTGCGGACAGTCGGTGGGCACTTCGATGAAATTGGCACGCTGCGACCAGACGGTGTTCAGGAACAGCCGGTCGACCAGGGGGTTGGCGGAGGTGAAGCTCGCCTTGAGCTCGGTCACCGAACTCACCGGCACCGAGACGATCTCGATGAGCTCGGCCTCGCCCTCAATGGTCACGCGGGCATAGCGATAACCCTGGAAGGTGAAGTACGGGCGGTAGTGTTCCTCCCCGGCGCCGGAGAGCACATACTCGATCCGCGCTGCAGCGGTGCGATAGTTGCCATTGTAGAACTGGCCGTCCTGGTCAAGCACTTCGCCGTGTTCGACGATCACCCGCGCACCTGCGGCGCCCTTGACGGTGATGGCGACGTTGCCGCCGGCGTTCTGGCCGAAGTCATAGACCGTGCGACCTTCGGCATCGCGCCACTGCTTCACCACGGCAAGCGGAGCGAGCTCGCGCACCGGGGTCGTTTCGTGCGGCACGAGGATGCCCGCGTCGAACTCGAGCACGTCGGTGCCGGCGGTCACGGTCGCAGCGAGCCGCGCATCGTAGATCTCGCCGAAGTAGATGCCCGACTTCAGGATCGGCAACGTGCCGCTTTCCCAGGTCGAATCGGTCACAAGCAGAGTTTCATCCAGACCCGGGCCGGCGCGCAGTTCGGCGATCGCCGCAATGTCCTTGCCCCAGGTGTTGAAGATGGGGGCGTTGCCCCACATGAGCTGAGAGCGCATCCAGCCATCGCCCAGCCAGATCTCGATCCGGTTCTCGCCGGGCACGAGCAACTCGCCCACGGAATAGCTCTGGTAGCTCAGCCGCTGGTCATAGGCAGTCCAGCCCGGGGTCAGCAGGTCGTTGCCGACCCGCTTGCCGTTGATGAACGCACGGCAGAGACCCAGCGCGCTGATGTGCAGCACTTCGTTGCCGGTCACAGTGGCGACAGCGAAGCTCTTGGCGACGAAGCTCGCCTGCGTGCCGACGCCGGCATCGGCCTGCGGCCGCACCCAGTCTATTATAAAAAACTCCGAGCCCACCAGA
>JAEZHZ010000045.1 GCA_023436745.1 Pseudomonadota bacterium
CTGCTGATGACCGCCTGCTATCGCTACGCCGACATGTCCGTGATCGCGCCGTTCGAATACGTGTCGCTGCTCCTCACCATCATCATCGGCTTTCTGGTCTTCGGCGACGTGCCGACAGTCACCATGCTGGTGGGGGCGCTGGTGATCGTCGGCTCGGGCATCGCGGTGATCCTGCGCGAGCACTATCTCGGCCTCGATCGCCGCAACGCCCGCAGCGCCGCGCCGCCGCAATAGCGGCGTGGCTACCCGAAGCGGTAGTGGAGGCGCACGCATCCCTTGCTCATCTCCCGGGCGGAGACGAGCTGGGGCGAAGCCCTGAAGCCGGTCGGTGGAAACAGCGGTGACCCGCCGCCGATGATCTCGGGGATCACGTAGATTTCGAGTTCATCGAGTGCGCCGCGCTCCATGAACGCCATCTGCAGGCGGCCGCCTCCGAGCATCCACACGTCCCCGTCGTCGAGAGCCCGCAGTTCGGCCACCAGCGCATCGCCGTCGGATCGCGTTTCGAGCGGGCCCTTCGGGTCCTCGATCGGGGTGTGCGTCACCACGATGGTGCGCTGGTCGCCATAGGCCCAGGGGCTCGGTTCGGCGGCGATCCAGTCATAGGTCGAGCGGCCCATCACCACGGTGCGGATGCGCTTGATGAAGGTGCGGTAGTCGTGTTCGCCCAGATCCATGTCGTCGTACCGGAACAGCCAGTCGAGGCTGTCCTCCCGGTCGGCAATGAAACCGTCGAGACTGGTGGCGATGTATCCGAGTATCCTGGCCATGGGCGCACTCCTTGCATCCGGAGCCGCCGTCTAGGGCCGGGTGGTGTCAGCCGCTGTCAGCAGGCGTGCCTAGCCGGCCATCGCCATTTCCGCCCAGCTCTGGCGCTTGCGGTAGATGGTGGAGGGGCTGATCTCCAGCGCGGCTGCCGCCAGCGAGATGTTGCCGCCAAAGGCTGCAATGGCGTCCTCGATGATGCGCTGCTCCTGCTGCCACATCGGCTGCACGGCGCGCCGCGCCGGGCGGGGTGCCGGCTCTCCGCGCGCCACGGGGCGGCGTGATTCTATGTCCGCGGCCTCGAGCATGTCATGCCCGATCTCGCCGCCGTCGAACATCACGACGAGGCGGCGGATCAGGTTCTGCAGCTGCCGGACATTGCCCGGCCACTCGGCTGCTCCCAGGCGGGCCTCGGCCTCTCGCGAGAAGCCGGTGAAGCTCTTGTGCTCTTCGCTTGCATAGCGGGCGAGGAAGTACCGCGCGAGCGGCATGACGTCGCTCGGCCGCTGCCGCAGCGGCGGCAGGTGAATGGGCAGCACGTGCAGGCGATAGAACAGGTCTTCGCGGAACTTGCGTTCCTCGATCAGCTGCATGGGGTTGCGGTTGGTGGCGCAGATGACCCGCACATCGACCTTGCGGGTGCCGGATTCGCCGAGCCGGCTCAGCATGCCGGTCTGCAGGAAGCGCAGCAGCTTCGATTGCAGCGACAGGTCCATCTCGCCGATCTCGTCGAGGAACAGCGTTCCCCCGTCGGCAAGCTCGGCCGCGCCCTTGCGATCCTCGTGAGCGCCGGTGAAGGCGCCGCGCGCCACCCCGAAGAGCTCGCTCTCCATCAGGTCGCGCGGGATCGCCGCGCAGTTGACCGCGACCAGCCGCTTGCCGGCACGCGAGCCCTGGGCATGAAGCGCCTCGGCGCACACATCCTTGCCGGTGCCGCTTTCCCCGGTGATGAACACGGGAGCCGAGGACGTCGCGACCCGTGCGATCTGTTCGTAGACCACCTGCATGGCGCTGGAATTGCCGACGAAGCCGGCAAAGTTCGGCGTCACCGGGGTGGTCGCGGCGGGTTGCGCCGTCGGGCGCCGCCCGCGTCCGTGACGCTGCCACAGGTCCCACAGGCGCGTCCGCAGGATGTCGCCGTTGACCGGCTTCGAAAGGTAGTCGTGTGCCCCGGCACGCATGGCACCTACGGCCGCCGAGACCGAGACGCCTTCGGCGAGCGCGATGACGAGCGCGCCATCGGCGAGGCGAACCAGCCGCGCGACCGCATCCTCGGCCGACGATGCGATGTCGTCGAGACTGGCGAGGTCCGCGAGCACGATCTCGCAGCCATTGCCGCGCAGCACCTCGAGGGCCTGCCGGCCGCTGCTCGCAACGGTGACGCTCGGATAGATCGACAGCGCCCGCAGCGCATCTGCGAGCGCGCGCGCATGGGCGGCATCGGCATCGACGACCAGCAGGCCGCCACCGCTTGTTTCTTCACCCATCCCCGACTGCATCGCCATCCGGTACATGCCCTCTACGTGCCCCCGGCTGGCGCCGCGCAGCGGCCGTCCGGTGTTCTGTCCTCGGCGATTGTCATTCCGTTAGGGTAAATAATCCGTTCCGCTCGCCTGCACGCTCTGGCAGTCTTGCTGCGCGATGGTATGAACAAGAGGCGATTCCACGCGACGCGAAAGGCAGCGACAAACCTCGTGCAGGCACTGGTTTACACCCTCATCGGTCTCGCCGCCCTCGCCATGGGCGCCACTGCCTATTTCGGCCTCGCCTTCACGCCCACCGAAGCCATTCTCGCCAGCATCGTATTCGCCTGCGCCGCCGTGGTGCTGATGGAGCGCCGCTTGCGCGTGCGCGCCGAGAACCGGCTGGAGCGGGCGATCGAGGACCTTGCGCGCCTGCTCGCGACCGATGCCCAGGCCGGTGCCGTGCTCGGTCAGCGAATCAATGCCCTGACCGACCTCAACGCCGGCCAGCGTCTCGAAGGCATGGAAGCCGACATCTCGGTGCTCGGCACCGTTATCCGCCAGGTGGCCGAAGCGGTGGCAGAGATCGAGGATCGCGTGCCCGCCAGGGTGCCGGCCAGCCACCATGCCCTTGCTGCAGCGCAGGACCCGGATTTCGAACCCGAGGCGCGGATCTCGCTCGATGCGCTGCGGCAGGCGCTCGCCGAGAACCGCCTGGTGTTCCAGGTGCAGCCGGTCGTCACGCTGCCCCAGCGCCGCATCCACGGCTACGACATCGTGCCCCGGCTGATGCTGGGCAATGGCGAACTCGTCGACCGTGCCGACTTCATGCCGCGCCGCGGCGGCGAGGAGACGGTCCGCCGCATCGAGGGGCTTGCCATGGGTGAGGCGATGACCATCGCCCGCCGTGCCCGCAGCAACGGCCAGCCGCTGACGCTCTATATCCCGCTGTCCCGCGCGACCCTTGCCGATCAGGCGAGTGCCGAACAGCTGGCGGCGACCGTCGAGGCCAACCGCGCGGTGGCTGCGAGCTTCGTGTTCCTCGTGCCGCACGCTCAGTGGGGTGACCTCACGACCGGCGAGCGCGCCCTGGCGGACTCCCTTGTGCGAAAGGGCTCCAGCTTTGCCCTCTCCGGCGTCAGGTCGCTGCGCCTCGACATTGCCGAATTGGCTTCGCAGGGCGTGCGCTCGCTGCGGATCGATGCCGGCCGCTTCATCGAGGCGCCGGAGGCGTTTACGGATTTCCACGCCACCGACATCGCCAGCTATGTAGCGCGCTCGGGCGTGGTGCTGCTCGGCAGCGGCATTACCGGCGAGCGACAGATCGTCGAGCTCATCGATGCCGGCATCACCCTGGCGCAGGGACCGCACATCGCCCCGCCGGGTCCCATCCGGCCGGATCTCGCCTCCGAAGCGCCGCGCGTGGCGGCCGCCCAGCAGCTGCGGCGGGTGGACGCCTGAGGGCCGGGCGAGTGGTTTGGGCTTGATCGGTGGCGGCAAGCTGCCACATACAGGGCCAACTCCCCCCGGATTAACGCCATGCCCGCACCTGTTCCCGAAATCGACGGCCTGTCAGACCTTGCCGGCCGCTACGATGCCGTCCTGAGCGACGTCTGGGGTGTCGTGCACAACGGCGTCTCGGCGTTCCCGAGTGCCGTCGATGCACTCACCCGCTACCGCATGGGCGGTGGCAAGGTGGTGTTCATCACCAATGCGCCGCGCCCGTCCGGCCCGATCATTGCCATGCTCGACCGGCTGGGTGTCGGCCGTGAAGCCTATGACGGCATCGTCTCATCGGGCGATGCCACCCGCTCGATGATCGCCAAGTATCGCGGCAAGGCCATCCACCATGTCGGCCCTGCGACCGAGGACGATTCGCTTTATGAAGGCCTCGGCGTCCGCCGTACGGGCGCCGACGAAGCCGAGGCGGTGGTGGTCACCGACCTCGATACCGACGACGACCACCCCGAGATGTACCGCGAGCGCGCCCAGTACTGGCTGTCGCGCAAACTGCCGATGATCTGCGCCAATCCCGACCGGGTGGTCGAGCACGGCAACAAGATCATCTATTGCGGCGGCTCGCTCGGCGATCTCTATGCCGCCATGGGCGGCGTCGTGCTGATGGCCGGCAAGCCCTACCAGCCCATCTACGAGGAGGCGTTCCGCCTCGCCGAGGAGGCCGCGGGGCGTCCACTGGACAAGTCCCGCGTCCTGGCCATCGGGGACAGCGTGCGCACCGATGCGACCGGCGCCGCCCAGTTCGGGGTGGACCTGCTCTTCGTCACCGGCTCGATCCACGCCGCCGAACTCGACGCCTTCGGCCAGCCCGACCCGCAGCTGATCGTCGACCTGGTTGCGCCGAGCCGCGCCCGACTCGCCGGCTTCCTGCCGCGGCTTGCGTGGTAGCCATGGCCTTCCAGCGTCTTGACTCGCTCGACAGCGTGCCGGCCTCGCTGCGCGGTGCCTATGTTGCCATCGGCAATTTCGACGGCGTGCATCGCGGCCACCAGGTCGTGCTCGAAACCCTGCTCGAGCGGGCCCGCGCGGCGGGCGTGCCGGCGCTGATGCTGACCTTCGAGCCGCATCCGCGCGACGTGTTCGCGCCCGCCCCCTTCATGTTCCGGCTGACCGACGGCACCGCCAAGGCCCGCCTCGCCGAGGCGCTGGGGCTCGATGCCGTGGCGGTGCTCAACTTCGACCGCGCATTCTCCCAGATCGAAGCCGAGGATTTCGTCGGTCGCTTCCTGGTCGAGGCGCTGGGCGTCACCGGCGTCATCGTCGGGGCCGATTTCCATTTCGGCCGCCAGCGCCGCGGCACGCCGAACTTCCTCAAGGCCTCGGGCGAGGCGCTCGGCTTTGCCGTCGAGACGCTGGACCTCAAGGACGAGGGCGACGAGCCGATCAGTTCCTCGCGCATCCGCGCTGCCCTGTCCGAGGGCGCCGTCACCGCCGCCAACCGGCTGCTCGGCTACCACTGGTTCTTCACCGGCTGCGTGGTGAAGGGCGACCAGCGGGGCAGGGAGCTCGGCTACCCCACCGCCAACACCATGACCCCCACCGGCTTCCAGCTGGCCCAGGGCGTCTATGCCGTGCGCGCCCGCCTCGGCGATCGGCTGTTCGACGGCGTCGCCGCCTATGGCAAGCCGATGTTCGACAACCAGCGCCCGCCGTTCGAGACCCACCTGTTCGATTTCGACGAGGACATCTACGGCCGCACCATCGAGGTGGCTCTCGTCGCCCATATCCGCGGCCAGGAGGTCTTTTCCGGGCTCGACGCGCTGATTGCGGCCATGGATCGCGACAGCCGCAAGGCCCGCGAAGCCCTCGCCGCCGCCCGCCCGCTGACGGAGCTGGATGCGGGGCTCGGTTTCTTCGGCTAGCGGCCGGGCTGCCCAAAACCTTTGCCCCGGCGGCCTCGTGTTGCTAAAAGGCCGCCAACCTCCCCCATCCCGATTGCCGTGCGATGACCGATACCGCCGTGAGCGCCGAGACCGACTATTCCTCGACGCTGTTCCTGCCAGAGACCAACTTTCCCATGCGCGCCGGCCTGCCGCAGCGCGAGCCCGACTGGCTGAAGCGCTGGGAAGAGATGGACCTCTATGGCCTGCAGCGCGAGCAGGCCAAGGACCGTCCGCTGTTCACCCTGCATGACGGCCCGCCCTACGCCAACGGCAACATCCATATCGGCCACGCGCTCAACAAGACGCTGAAGGACCTCGTGTCCCGCTCGATGCAGATGCTGGGCTACAACTCGGCCTATGTGCCGGGCTGGGACTGCCACGGCCTGCCGATCGAGTGGAAGATCGAGGAGCAGTACCGCGCCCGGGGCAAGGACAAGAACGAGGTCCCGGTCGTCGAATTCCGCCAGGAATGCCGCGCCTTCGCCAGCCAGTGGGTCGACGTCCAGCGCGAGGAATTCAAGCGCCTCGGCGTGCTCGGCGAGTGGGACAATCCCTACCTCACCATGAGCTTCGACGCCGAGGCCCAGATCGCCCGCGAGCTGATGAAGGTCGCGACCTCCGGCCAGCTCTATCGCGGCTCCAAGCCCGTGATGTGGTCCGTCGTCGAGCGCACCGCCCTCGCCGAGGCCGAGATCGAGTACCAGGACTACGAGTCCGACGCGATCTGGGTGAAGTTCCCGGTTGTGGCCGGTGGCGGCACTGCTGACAGTCCATTCTTCCGCGATCCAGGCGCCTCCGTCGTCATCTGGACCACCACCCCCTGGACCATCCCGGCCAACCGCGCGATCTCGTATTCGAACAGGATTGAATACGGCCTCTACGAGGTCACCGCCGCGCCCGAAGGCAACTGGGCCGCGGTGGGCGAGAAGTACATCATGGCCGACAAGCTGGCGGCCGAAGTGTTCGCCAAGGCCAAGGTCGAAGGCTACGAGAAGCGCGCGGACGTGACCGCCGCTGATCTCGCCGGCCTCACCTGCGCCCACCCCCTCCGTGGCCTCGGCGGCGGCTACGCGTTCGACGTTCCCCTCCTCGATGGCGAGCACGTCACCGACGACGCCGGCACCGGGTTCGTTCACACCGCCCCGAGCCACGGCCTCGACGACTTCGACGTCTGGATGGCGAGCGGCCGCCAGCTCACCGAGCGCGGCATCGACACCCGCATCCCGTTCACCGTCGACGATGCCGGCTTCTACACCAAGGATGCGCCGGGCTTCGAAGGCGCGCGCGTCATCGACGATTCCGGCAAGAAGGGCGATGCCAACCAGCGCGTCATCACCGCCCTTGCCGAGCGCGGCATGATGGTTGCCCGCGGCCGCATCAAGCACCAGTACCCGCATTCCTGGCGCTCCAAGAAGCCGGTGATCTACCGCAACACGCCGCAGTGGTTCGTCTACATGGACCGCCCGATCGAGGGCGTCGACGGCGATACGTTGCGGGTGCGTGCCCTGCGCGCCATCGATGCGACGAAGTTCTATCCCGCAGCCGGCCAGAACCGCCTGCGCTCCATGATCGCCGAGCGCCCGGACTGGGTGCTGTCGCGCCAGCGCGCCTGGGGCGTGCCGATCACGGTGTTCGTCCACAAGGAGAGCGGCGAGATACTCAAGGACGAGGGCGTCAACCACCGCATCGCCCAGAGCTTCGAGGAAGAGGGCGCCGACGCCTGGTACAAGCCCGGTGCCGCCGAGCGCTATCTCGGCGACGGCTACAGCGCCGCCGACTACGAGATGGTCACCGACATCCTCGATGTGTGGTTCGATTCCGGCTCCACCCATGCCTTCGTGCTGCGCAACAAGCAGAAGTGGCCGCACCTCAAGTTCCCGGCCTCGATGTATCTCGAGGGCTCCGACCAGCACCGCGGCTGGTTCCATTCCTCGCTGCTCGAAAGCTGCGCGACCAACGGCCACGCGCCCTATGACAGCGTCCTCACCCATGGCTTCACCATGGATGGCGAGGGTCGCAAGATGTCGAAGTCGCTGGGCAACGTCGTCGCCCCGCAGGAGATCATCAAGCAGTACGGCGCCGATATCCTGCGCCTGTGGGTGGCCTCGTCCGACTATGCGGAAGACCTCCGCCTCGGCAAGGAGATCATCCAGACCACGGTCGACAGCTACCGCAAGCTGCGCAACACCCTGCGCTGGCTGCTGGGCAACCTCGCGCACTACCGGGCCGAGGATGAAGTCGCCTTCGCCGACATGCCCGAGCTCGAGCGGCTGATGCTGCACCGGCTTGCCGAACTCGATGCCGGCGTCCGCGCCGCCTACGAGGATTTCGACTACCGCCGCGTCGTGACGCTGCTGACCAACTTCATGAACATCGAGCTGTCGGCGTTCTACTTCGATATCCGCAAGGATTCGCTCTACTGCGATCCGATCAGCTCCGTCCGCCGCCGCTCGGCGCTGACCGTGCTCAACCACCTGTTCGACTGCCTCACCGCCTGGCTCGCGCCCATCCTGGTCTTCACCATGGAAGAGTGCTGGCTCGAGCGTCACCCCGAGGCGGGCTCCAGCGTGCACCTGCGCCTTTTCCCGACCGTGCCCGTCGAGTGGCTCGATCCGGAACTGGAAGACCGCTGGGACCGGATCAAGGCCGTCCGTCGGGTCATCACCGGCGCCCTCGAGATCGAGCGCCGCGAAAAACGCATCGGCTCGTCGCTGGAGGCCGCGCCGCGCGTCACCATCAGCGATGGCCGGCTTGCCGCCGCCATCGAGGGCGTTGACATGGCCGAGGTGGCGATCACCTCCGCCATCACGGTCGAGGTCGCGGGCGAACTGCCGGCCGGCGCCTTCACCCTCGCCGAGGTGCCCGGTGTGGCGGTGGAGCCCGCCCGCGCGGAAGGCAAGCGCTGCGCCCGGTCCTGGAAGGTTCTGCCCGAGGTCGGTGCCGATCCGGAATACCCCGACGTCACCCTGCGCGACGCCCAGGCGCTGCGCGAGCGCGCCGAGGCGGGTCTCTAGCCCCGGCCCTCGGGTCGGGCTCAGTCCGTCTCCTCCCCGCAGCGGGAGGGGCGGGGCGGCGGCTGCGACACCGTCCCGCCGCAGTCAGCACTTGCCACCCGGCCCATCGCCCCCTAAGTCCGGAACAGAAGGGGGCACTACATGTCCAGACCATCGTTGCGCGACCCGTCCGTGCTGGTGTCGCTCATGGCCGGGATTCTGGCGTTCGGCATCGACCGCGCCCAGAAGGCCTTCCACATCGCCGGCGACTGCATCGGCATCGG
>JAEZHZ010000097.1 GCA_023436745.1 Pseudomonadota bacterium
CCAAGGGAGCGGGGGCAACCCCCGTGCCCTACACGATGCCGGCGGTAGAGAACATCAACGGGCAGGCGATCACGCTGGCGATGAAGCAACGCGAACGGCGCGACCCCAAGGACTGGAAGGGCTTCCGCTTTGCCGTGCCCTTCGATTTTTCGATGCACAATTACCTCCTGCGCTACTACCTTGACGAAGCGGGGATCGACCCGGTTGCCGACGTGTCTATCCGCGCCGTGCCGCCGCCGGAAATGGTGGCGAACCTGCGCGCCGACAATATCGACGGGTTCCTCGCGCCCGATCCGGTGAACCAGCGCGCAGTCTATGACGGCGTTGGCTTCATCCACATGCTGTCGAAGGAGATCTGGGACGGGCATCCCTGCTGCGGTTTCGCAGCCTCGCGGCAGTTCGTCGAGACGATGCCCAACACCTATGCGGCGCTGCTCCGGGCGATCATGGAGGCGCCCGCCTATGCGACGGAACCCGCCAATCGTAGCGAGATCGCGGCCGCGATCGCCCCGCAGGAATACCTGAACCAGCCCCAGACCGTGATCGAGCAGGTGCTGACCGGCACCTATGCCGATGGCTTGGGCAACGTGGTCCGCGATCCGGCTCGGGTGGACTTCGAGCCCTTCCCCTGGGAGAGCTTTGCCATATGGATCATGACCCAGATGAAGCGTTGGGGTCAGGTGTCCGGCGAGATCGACTATGCCGGCATCGCCCAGCAGGTCTACCTCGCCACCGATGCCCGCAGGCTCATGCAGGAAGTGGGGCTCGCGGCTCCGCAGGAGAACACCAAGAGCTTCGAGGTGATGGGCAAGAGCTTCGATCCTGCCGATCCAGAGGGGTATCTCGCCTCCTTCTCCATCGGGAGGAGCTGATGGCAGCCGCTTCTCTCAACCTGCGGGCCGCGCTGCTGTCGGTGTGCCTGCTCGCGCTCGGGCTTGTCGCCTGGCACCTGGCGGTCTCTGGCGGCGGGACCGCCGTCGAGGGGCTCGATCCGGAATATGCCGCGCTGATGGGGGCCCAGGTCACGGAAGGGGCATCGGCGATGCCCGGCCCGCTTGATCTCTTCGCCATGCTGTGGAGCCACCTGTCGGATCCCTTCTACGATAACGGCCCGAACTCCAAGGGCATCGGACTGCAGCTGCTGTTCTCGCTGGGGCGGGTGTTGCTCGGCTTCTCCCTGGCCTTCGCGGTGGCAGTGCCGCTCGGGTTTCTCATCGGCATGTCGCCGCTGGTCTCCAAGGCGCTAGATCCGTTCATCCAGATCATGAAGCCGGTGTCGCCATTGGCTTGGATGCCCCTGGCGCTCTACACCATCAAGGACTCGGCCATTTCTTCGATCTTCGTGATCTTCATCTGCTCGATCTGGCCGATGCTGGTGAACACCGCCTTCGGCGTGGCCAATGTGCGCAAGGAATGGCTCAACGTCGCAAGGACGCTGGAGATATCGCCGCTGCGGCGGGCCTTCACCGTGATCCTGCCGGCCGCCGCACCGACCATCGTCACCGGGATGCGCATCTCCATCGGCATCGCCTGGCTCGTGATCGTGGCGGCGGAGATGCTCGTGGGCGGAACGGGCATCGGCTACTTCGTCTGGAACGAGTGGAACAACCTCTCCATCGTCAATGTCATCGTCGCGATCCTGATGATCGGCCTGATCGGCATGATCCTCGACCAGCTGCTCGCGGCCGCGGCGCGCCTCGTCACCTTTCCGGAATAACGGGTGCAACCATGACCAACATTCTCTCCATGCGTCGCGCGCCCGCCGGACCGCAATCGAACCCACCGGGGGCGCCGATGAGCAAGCCACTGATCTCGATCGAGGGGATCGCCAAGCGCTACCCCCGGAAGGGCGAAGGCGAGCTGACGATCTTCGAGGACGTGTGGCTGCCGATCGAACGCGGCGAGTTCGTCTGCATCATCGGTCACTCGGGCTGCGGCAAGACTACGGTGCTCAACATCCTGGCGGGCCTCGACCAGCCGTCGGAAGGCGGTGTGATCGTGGATGGCAGGGAGATCTCGGGACCATCCCTTGATCGCGCGGTGATCTTCCAGGGCCACGCACTGCTGCCGTGGATGAGCGTGCTCGGCAACGTCACCTATGCCGTCTCGGCCCGTCACCCCGACTGGCCCCGGGCAAAGGTGACGGACCACGCCATGCGCTACATCGAGATGGTGGGGCTTGGCCACGCCGCCGGGCGCAGGCCATCCGAACTCTCGGGCGGCATGAAGCAGCGTGTTGGTATTGCCCGCGCCCTCTCGATCGAGCCCAAGACGCTGCTCATGGATGAGCCGTTCTCGGCGCTCGACGCGCTGACCCGCGGCACACTGCAGGACGAGGTGCGACGCATTTGCGTCTCATCCGGGCAGACGGTGCTGATGATCACCCATGACGTCGACGAGGCGATCTATCTCGCCGACAAGATCGTGCTGATGACCAACGGGCCGGGCGCGCGGATCGCCGAGATCGTGCAGAACACCCTTCCTCGGGATCGGGTGCGGAACGACCTGCACCGGCTGCCAGGCTACTACCCGTTGCGCAACCACCTGATGGACTTTCTCGTCACCCGTTCCGCCACCTTCAAGGACGAGCTTGCCGCGGGCCTGGCATGGGATGCCAAGGCGCCGCCACTGGTGACGCCCGCCGAAGACTCTCCGCCTGCCGGCCCCGACGGCGCCAGCCGCGCGGCCTCGTGATTCCTGACCCCAACCATTGAAGAGCAGAAGATGAAGCGCATTGAACTGGTCGAGAAAATCTTCGACGTAAAGCGGGAGAAGAACCTGACGTGGAAGGCCATAGCCGAGGAGATCGGCGGCTATTCCCAGCTCTACATCATGACGGCGCTGATGGGGCAGATGCGCCTGCCGAAGACCCAGGCAGCCAAGGCTGCAGCCCTTTTCGGCCTCGATGAGAACGAAGAGAAGATGCTGGGCGAGGTGCCCTACCGCGGCGAGCAGAGCCTCGTTCCGCCGACCGATCCCACGCTCTACCGGTTCCACGAGGCGATGATGGTCTTCGGGCCCACCATGAAGGAATACATCCACGAGGAGTTCGGCGACGGCATCATGTCGGCGATCGATTTCGACCTGCAGATGGAGCGAGAGCCCAACGATGCCGGCGACCGGGTGCGGATCACCATGTCCGGCAAGTTCCTGCCCTACCGGTATCACCAGCCCCAGGGCAATTTTCCGGCTCTGGGCTACAAGGAAAAGGATGCCTGAGTATCAGCGACCGGCGCCCGCGCGCCCGCCCGGACTACGGTTCCGACGAGACATCCATGACTGAACTGCGCCCTCC
>JAEZHZ010000109.1 GCA_023436745.1 Pseudomonadota bacterium
GACCTGATCTGGTGCGAAACCTCAAAGCCCGACCTCGAGGAGGCGAAGCGATTCGCCGAGGGCGTCCGCAGGTACCATCCGGACCAGATGCTGGCGTACAACTGCTCGCCGAGCTTCAACTGGGCCCGCCACATGGACGAGGGGGCAATGGCCCGCTTCCAGCGCGAGATCGCCGCCATGGGCTACAAGTACCAGTTCATCACCCTCGCGGGCTTCCACAACCTGAGCCTCACCACCTTCGAGCTGGCCCGGGCCTACAAGGCTGAGGGGATGGCCGCTTACTCGCGGCTGCAGCAGGCGGAGTTCGCTGCGGAAGCGCACGGCTTCTCGGCAACCCGTCACCAGCGGGAGGTCGGGACCGGCTACTTCGATGCCGTTGCGATGACGGTGAGCCAGGGCATCAGCGCCACCACGGCGATGGCCGAATCCACCGAGACGGCACAGTTCCACTGACCGTGACGCCGGCGGCGCCTAGGTGCTGCCGGCGACAGTCCTCGTCAGTGGGTCCAGCCAGCCGAGAGCAAGTGCCAGCAGACCGAGCGTATGCAGCAGCGCGATGCCCCAGGTGGTGGTGACGAAGCGCGGCTTGATGGTCTTGTGGCGATAGAATTCCTGCGCCACCAGCCCCCCGATGATGCCGAAACAAAGGTCGACGCTGTGCAGGTTGGTCTCGCTGACCCGCCAGCGACCCTGCAGGGCATAGAGTTTGTCGAAGCGGTAGAGCAGGACCGAGGCGAGGCCCATCACCATGTAGGCTACGGCCAGCCCGATGCCCGCGTGTCCCCAGGTGATGGCGAGCATGATCAGCAGTGTCATCATGGTGGCAGCCGCAACGCGCAGTCCCAACAGCCGGTCGCTGCTGGGTTCGACCGGCGCACGCTGCAGTCTTGGCTTCGCCTCCGCCGGCGCTGGCCGCCCGGAGGTGATGCTGATGGCGATGGCTGATGGCCTGCCCTTGCGGCCCTGCGCGACAGTGAAGCTCAGCCGGTCGCCGAGCCGGGGCCGCTCGCCGTCGTTCATCTTGGAGATGTGGACATAATAGTCGCGGCCGGTCTCGTCGCGCACGAAGCCGTAGCCGCCCTTGTTGTTCCACTGGACGAGTTCGCCCGCCTTGCGCATAGAATTCAGCCTGTTGGGCATGCGCCGGTTCTAGCTGCGGTCTGTTAACCGCGAATTATCGCCGGCGGGTTCGGCTGCTCCAATGCTCAGGCGCCGCCAAAGTTCAGGCGATAGCTCAATGCCTCGGCAATATGCGGGCGCCCGACCTTGTCCGCCCCCGCCAGATCCGCCAGCGTCCGGGCTACCTTGAGCACGCGGTGATAGGCGCGCGCGGACAGATTGAATCTCTCGGCAGCCTGCAGCAGCAGGGACTGACTTTCGCGGTCCGGATCGACCACCTTCTCGATCAGCGCGGCGCTCGCTCCAGCATTGGTGAAGACACCGTCCGCCCCGGCCTCGGCGAAGCGACGGCGCTGGCGCTCCCGCGCTGCCGCGACGCGCCGGGCCACCTCTGCCGAGCTCTCGGCTGCTCCGGCAGCCCCGATCATGTCGGCGGCGGTTACCGCCGGCACGTCGATGCGGATGTCGATCCGGTCGAGGAACGGCCCGGAGACCCGCCCCTGGTACTCGGCCGCACAGGCGGCGCCACGGCGGCAGGTGTGTCCTGGGGTGCCGGCCATGCCGCACTTGCAGGGATTCATCGCCGCGATCAGTTGCACGCGGCTCGGATAGGTTACGCGGTTGTTGGCGCGGGCAATCACCGTCTCACCGCTCTCGAGCGGCTGGCGCAGCGAATCGAGCACGTTCGGCGCGAATTCCGGCAACTCGTCGAGGAACAGGATGCCATTGTGGGCAAGGCTGACTTCGCCCGGCCGAACCTTGAGCCCGCCGCCGACGAGCGCCGCCATTGAGGCTGAATGATGCGGTGCCCGGAAAGGGCGCCGGTCGGAGATCGCGCCGCCCGCCAGTTCTCCCGCGATTGACTGGATCATCGATACGTCGAGCAGTTCGCGCGGATTGAGCGGTGGCAGGATCGATGGCAGCCGCTGGGCCAGCATCGACTTGCCGGAGCCTGGTGGTCCCACCATCAAGAGGTTGTGGCCACCGGCCGCCGCGACTTCAAGTGCCCGGCGCGCCACCTGCTGCCCGCGTACGTCGGCAAGGTCCGGCAGGTCCCCGCCGGGCAGGTGTCTTCCCGGCTGTGGCCGGGCGGCGAGTTGATGGCCGGTCAGGTGGTTGACCAGTGCCAGCAGGCTCTCAACTGCGACGATGTCGAGCCCGTCTCCTGCCCAGGCCGCCTCCGGTCCGGAAGGCGATGGGCAGATCAGCCCCAGCTCGCGCCCCTGCGCCGCAATGGCCGCCGGCAGGATACCGCCGACATGCGCCAGCCGGCCATCGAGCCCCAGTTCCCCCAGCACCAGATACCCCTCGAGGGCATCCTGTGGGATGGCACCGATCGCCGCCATCAGGCCGAGCGCAATGGGAAGGTCGTAGTGGCTGCCCTCCTTGGGCAGGTCGGCAGGTGCGAGGTTGACGGTGATGCGCTTGGGCGGGAGGCCGAGCCCCGAGGCGACCAGCGCCGCGCGCACGCGTTCGCTCGATTCCTTCACCGCCTTGTCCGGCAATCCCACCACCAGGAACTTCGGCATGCCCGGCGCGACCTGCACCTGCACATCCACGGGCACCGCCTCGATGCCCTGAAACGCTACTGTCGCGACCCGGGTAACCATTGTTCAACCGCCCCATCCACCACGACGCTAGCAGATGGCTCGGGTGCGCTCAAGAACGGAGCGGGAACGTTAGTGAATCGCTAACCATCTGGACTGTGCGAGTACTCAACCCTAATCGGCCATTAACCGCGCAATGTTGAATCAAAGCCGATCTAGTTTCTCAGAGTGCGCGTCTTTATGGTCCAGAATCGGCCCACCTTCTCACTCGCCGGCGTCACCAAGGGTGTGGTCGGTGCACTGCTCGCTGCCGCCC
>JAEZHZ010000122.1 GCA_023436745.1 Pseudomonadota bacterium
AGACGAAGACCAGTTCGGGGCAGAGTTCCCTTGCCTGCCGGCCGCTCATGCCGCCGCGAACGCCAAACGCCTTGGCCTCATATGAGGCCGCCAGCACCACCCCGCCGCCGACGGCGATGGGCCTGCCCCTCAGCGCAGGATCGTGCAATTGCTCGACGGACGCATAGAACGCGTCGAGATCGGCATGAAGGATGGTCGCCGGGTCCATTGTCCGTGCTCACTTGACCGCGGCAAGCTACGCCGCGGCAACACGGAGCTCAAGAACAAAAAGAGAACACTTTACGGTGCGAGCAGGGATGGAACGGGGGGCGCCTG
The DNA here is from genome assembly GCA_023436745.1 of Pseudomonadota bacterium. Classification (GTDB taxonomy): domain Bacteria; phylum Pseudomonadota; class Alphaproteobacteria; order Rhizobiales; family Devosiaceae; genus Devosia. Next base: position 316 of record JAEZHZ010000122.1, read on the forward strand.
GTTCAGGACGGTGATCTGGATGCGCTCGTTCGCGGCCTGGTAGGGATCGTCCGGGAAGAACGGGTCACCGGAGGAGCGCCCGCTGACGGATGCCACCCGATCGTCGCTCAGGCCGAACTCCCCAAGGATGCCGCGCACGACGTTGGCCCGGTCGGTCGAAAGCTCCCACGAGCCGTAGCGCGGATTGGCGTAGGTGCCGCCGGCGGCGGTATGGCCGGTGATGGTCACCTGGTTGGAGAGTTGCTGCAGGATCGGAGCGATGGCCGCAATCGCCGCCCGCGTGTACTCGTAGGGAAACTTCGAGCCTTCGGGGAACATGGGTGTTCCCTCCTGGTCCACGATCTGGATGTTGAGGCCATCCTCGGTCTCCTCGACGAGGAGGTTATCGGCGAGTTCGGCGATCTCCGGCATCGCCTGCCACGCCTGGCGGATGCTGGCGGCGGCGCTGTGAAAGCGCTGGTCGTCGGCGGACTTGAGATCCGCCGCGGAAGAGCCGATGGCCTGCGCATCGCTGCCGATCATGCCGTCGCGGCCGCCGATGCCGTGGTCGGTCGAGCCGAACTCGGTGCTCTCCGGAGAGTTGGAGGCATCGTCCTGCTGGTCGAGGGTCGAGCCGGCCATCTTGGCGCCGCTCTCGTCGAGCGCGGTACCGCCCATGACACCGCCGGAGCCACTGGTCGAGATCGCGACATTGGGCGGGGCGAAATAGTCGGCGAGGCCCTTCTTCTGCTCCGGCGTGGTCATGCTGATCAGCCAGAGGAGCAGGAAGAAGGCCATCATCGCCGTCACGAAGTCGGCATAGGCGATCTTCCAGGCGCCGCCGTGATGGGCGTGCGCGCTCTTCTTGACCTTCTTGATGATGATCGGCTGGTCGGTGGCCATGAACGGAACTCAGATCAGGCCGTTGCCGGCAGGTTTGCCGTGGCTTCGTCGATCTCCGCGAAGGTTGGACGGACATCGCTCATCAGCGCCTTGCGCGCGAACTCCACCGCCATCACCGGCACCTGGCCGGAGATGTGGGCGAGCAGGCCAACCTTGAGCGACAGGAAGTACTTCGACTCCGCCTCGTAGGTGTTGCGCAGCGAGGCCGCGAAGGGCGCGAAGAAGCCATAGGCGACGAAGACGCCAAAGAACGTGCCGACCAGCGCGCCGCCGATCATGTGACCCAGCACTTCCGGGGGTTCGGCGATCGAGCCCATGGTCTTGATCACGCCGAGCACCGCCGCGACGATGCCGAGTGCCGGCGTGCCGTCGGCGAGGGACTGCATCGCCGAGACCATCCGCTCCTGCTCCTGGTGGTGCGTTTCCAGTTCCTCGTCCATCAGCGCTTCCATTTCGTGCTGATTGTTGGAGCCGAGGGTGACCATGCGCATGTAGTCGCACACGAACTCTACCGCGTGGTGGTTGTTCGCGAAGGTGGGGAAGGCGTTGAACAGCGTCGATTCGCCCGGGTTCTCGATATGCGGCTCGAGCGCGAGGATGCCCTTGGACTGCACCAGCTTGTACATGGCGTACTGCATGCCGAGCAGTTCGACGAACGCGGCCTTGTTGTACTTGGGGCCCTTGAACAGGGAGCCGAGGGCCGCTGGGAGCGCCTTGAGCACCGGAGGGCCGTTGGCGATCACGAAGGCGCCGAGGGCGGCGCCGAGAATAATAACGAATTCAAACGGCTGCCACAGAACTTCCACGTGCCCGCCGAGGGCGGCATAGCCGCCGAGCACGCTAGCAAACACGATGACGATGCCGATGATGAGGCGCATACGACGCAATACTCACGCTTGAGCCTCCTGCCGCATTTGGGATGGAGGGCCGTGTAACCGTTACAATCGGGCAGCTTTTCGTTCCCGGTGAACGGCATAATGCAGCGCCTGCGCTTAACGGGGCGTATACCCAGCCTACACCTTGCCTCGCCGCCCTCCGACCCTATATTGGCGTCGAGCGAGGACGACCTCCCCCGTCAACGGGTCATCTTTCGCCGGGACGGCCCGGCACCCAGACGGAGTGTTTTCCATGCGTACCACCCCCGACCGTATCCGCCACGCCGTGTCCTTCGAGGTCATCGGCCTGCTCCTCGTGACGCCCCTCGCCGCCTTCGCGTTCCACATGCCGATGCACGCCATCGGCGTGGTGGCCCTGGTCGGCTCGCTGCTCGCGACCGCGTGGAACTATCTCTACAACATCCTCTTCGACCACGTGTCACTGCGGCTGCGCGGCACCGTGACCAAGACGGTGCCGATCCGCGTGCTGCACGCGGTGCTGTTCGAATTCGGCCTGCTGCTGGTGTTGCTGCCGTTCATCGCCTGGTATCTCGGCATCTCCATCTGGCAGGCGCTGGTGATGGATATCGGCTTCGCCCTGTTCTACATGGGCTATGCGTTCGCCTTCAACTGGGCCTACGACCGCGTCTTCCCCATCCCGAACCCCACTGGCCAGCGAGCCTGAATGCCGACCGACCTCGAGATCTTCCTCGTCGCCACCCCCGGCCTCGAAGCCCCGCTGCGCGACGAGGCGCTGGCGGCCGGATTTGCGGGCGCAACCGTGGTCGATGGCGGCGTCGCCTTCCGCGGCGGCTGGCCGGACATCTGGCGCGCCAACCTAGAGTTGCGGGGCGCCACCCGCATACTGGCCCGCCTGTGGAGCTTCCGCGCCGCGCACCTGGCCCAGCTCGACAAGCGGGCCCGCAAGCTCGACTGGGCCGAAATGTTGCGCCGCGACGTGCCGGTGACGGTGGAGGCCACCTGCCGGCGCTCGCGCATCTATCATGCCGGGGCAGCGGCCCAGCGCGTCGCCACCGCCATAACCGAGGAACTCGGCGCACCGGTCGCCGCCGATGCGCCGGTGCGCATCATGGTTCGCATCGAGGACGACCTCGTCACCATCAGCGTCGATACCACCGGCGAGTCGCTCCACAAGCGCGGCTTCAAGGAGGCGGTGAGCAAGGCGCCGATGCGCGAGACCATGGCGGCGATGTTCCTGCGCCAATGCGGCTATGCCGGCGCCGAGCCGGTGCTCGACCCCATGTGCGGCTCGGGCACCTTCGTCATCGAGGCGGCCGAGATCGCGCTGGGCCTCAAGCCCGGCCGGGAACGCAGCTTCGCCTTCGAGCAACTGAAGAGCTTCGACGCCGGGGCGTGGGCTGCCCTGCGGACACCGGCACCCGCACAGGCGCCCGAGTTGCGCTTCTTCGGCTCCGACCGCGACGCGGGGGCCATCCGCATGAGCACCGAGAATGCCGAACGCGCCGGGGTGGCCGGCGTGACGACCTTCGACACGCGCGGCATCGACACGCTGCAGCGCCCGGAGGGACCGCCCGGGCTCGTGATCGTCAACCCGCCCTATGGCAGCCGGATCGGCAGCAAGGCTCCGCTGGTGGCGCTGCACCGCAATCTCGGATCGGTACTCCGCGAGCGCTTCAAGGGCTGGCGGGTCGGTCTCATCACCGCCGACAAGGATCTGGCGCGCGCGACCGCCCTCCCCTTCACCGCCAAACCGCCGGTGCTGCATGGCGGGTTGCGCGTGACGCTCTACCGCACGGAAGCGCTGTAGGGGCAACACCTGCAATTTTATTCAATCGGTAACCATACGGGCAGCTATGCACAAACGAGCGGCAACGGATCGGCTGCTCGCGGCTTGCCTTATCACGCCAGTTGTGGGGTGGAGCGAATGCGAAAGCCAGCCAAGATCCTCGTCGTCGAAGACCAGGTCATCCTGCTGCTCGACCTGGTCGACCAGTTGGCCGAGTACGGTTTCGAGTCGCTGCCGCTGACCACCGCCGATGGCGCAGCCGACTCGCTGCTGCGCACCCGCATCGACGGCCTCATCACCGACATCGACCTGCCGGGAACGCTGAACGGGCTGGACCTCGCGCGCCGGTGCGCCGAACTCCGACCGGGAATGCCGATCGTGGTGGTTTCCGGCGGGCATCGCCCCCGGGCCGACGAACTGCCGGCCGGCGCCGTGTTCCTGCCGAAACCGTATCGGATGGAAGATATCGTGGCGGCCCTGACGGCACCCGCCCGCACGCGCACCCGCGCGGCGTGATCGGCATCGGTGTCGCAGCTGCAAGTTGATGCGACGCCGCCCCTTCCCTTCCCGGTTCTTCTCCGCTAAACCGCCCACCTAACCACCACGTCCGGTCTCCTGCCCCGTGCCGCAGCGCTCAGTTGCTGCGCGGGTTCCGCGCGGATGGGTGCGTCCGGGCGATTCTCCTCCCCCTCGCCTGGCCCAGTAGTCACAGAGCCGAGCGAGCCCAATGCCCAAGCGTACCGACATCAAATCGATCCTCATCATCGGTGCGGGCCCGATCATCATCGGGCAGGCCTGCGAGTTCGATTATTCCGGCACCCAGGCGTGCAAGGCGCTGAAGGAGGAGGGCTACCGGATCATCCTGGTGAACTCCAACCCGGCGACGATCATGACCGATCCGGACCTGGCGGACGCCACCTACATGGAGCCGATCACCCCCGAGGTGGTCGCCAAGATCATCGAGAAGGAACGCCCCGACGCGCTGCTGCCGACCATGGGCGGGCAGACGGCACTCAACTGCGCGCTGTCGCTGCGCAAGATGGGCGTGCTCGACAAGTTCGGCGTCGAGATGATCGGCGCCACCGCCGAGGCCATCGACAAGGCCGAGGACCGCGAGCTGTTCCGCGACGCCATGAAGAAGATCGGGCTCGAAACTCCGCGCTCCATGCTCGCCCACAACACCATCGAGGCGCTGCAGGCGCTCGAAGTCATCGGGCTTCCCGCCATCATCCGCCCGAGCTTCACCCTGGGTGGCACCGGCGGCGGCATCGCCTACAACCGCGAGGAATACCTTGCGATCTGCGAGAGCGGCATCGACGCCTCGCCCACCAACGAAGTGCTGGTGGAAGAGAGCGTGCTCGGCTGGAAAGAGTACGAGATGGAGGTTGTCCGCGACAAGAAGGACAACTGCATCATCGTCTGCTCGATCGAGAACATCGACCCGATGGGCGTGCACACCGGCGATTCCATCACCGTCGCCCCGGCCCTGACGCTGACCGACAAGGAATACCAGATCATGCGCGACGCCTCGCTGGCGGTGCTGCGTGAGATCGGGGTGGAAACCGGCGGCTCCAACGTGCAGTTCGGTATCAACCCGCGCGACGGCCGCATGGTCGTCATCGAGATGAACCCGCGCGTGTCCCGTTCGTCGGCGTTGGCCTCCAAGGCCACCGGCTTCCCCATCGCCAAGGTCGCGGCACGCCTCGCCGTCGGCTATACGCTCGACGAGCTCGAGAACGACATCACGGGCGGCGCGACTCCGGCTTCGTTCGAGCCGACCATCGACTACGTGGTCACCAAGATCCCGCGTTTCGCCTTCGAGAAGTTCCCCGGCGCCGACAACCGGCTCACCACCTCGATGAAGTCCGTGGGCGAGGCCATGGCCATCGGCCGGACCTTCCAGGAATCGCTGCAGAAGGCGCTGCGCTCGCTCGAGACCGGCCTGACCGGCCTTAACGAGGTCGGCATCCCCGGCCTGGGCGAAGGCGACGACAAGAACGCCATCAAGGGCGCCATCGGCACCCCGACGCCGCAGCGCCTGCTCCATGTCGCCGAAGCCATGCGTCTCGGGCTGTCGGATGAGGAAATCTTCGACGCCTGCCACATCGACCCGTGGTTCCTCGAACAGATCCGGGGCATCATCGACACCGAGCAGCGGGTGCGGGAGTACGGCCTGCCCAAGGACGCCCAGACGCTGCGCATGCTGAAGTCGATGGGCTTCTCCGACGCCCGCCTGGCCCAGCTCGCCAACCTCAAGCCTGCCGACGTCCGCCGCCTGCGCCACGACCTTGGCGTCCGCCCGGTCTTCAAGCGCATCGACACCTCGGCGGCCGAGTTCGCATCGCCCACCGCCTACATGTACTCGACCTACGAGACGCCATTCGCCGGCGAGCCCGAGGACGAGGCGCGCCCCTCCGACCGCAAGAAGGTGGTCATCCTCGGCGGCGGCCCGAACCGGATCGGCCAGGGCATCGAGTTCGACTATTGCTGCTGCCATGCGGCCTTCGCGCTCGCCGATGCCGGGTACGAGACCATCATGGTCAACTGCAACCCGGAGACCGTCTCCACCGACTACGACACCTCGGACCGGCTCTATTTCGAGCCGCTGACCGAAGAGGATGTCATCGAGATCCTCGAGACCGAGAAGCAGAACGGCGTGCTCCACGGCGTGATCGTGCAGTTCGGCGGCCAGACACCGCTGAACCTCGCCGAAGCGGTGCAGAAGGCCGGCGTGCCGATCCTCGGCACCCAGCCTGACGCCATCGACCTCGCCGAGGACCGGGACCTGTTCTCGAAGCTGCTGAACAAGCTCGGCCTGACCCAGCCCAAGAACGGCATCGCCTACTCGCTGGAGCAGGCACGCCTCGTGGCCGAACGCCTCGGCTATCCGCTGGTGATCCGCCCGTCCTACGTGCTCGGCGGCCGCGCCATGGCAATCGTGCACTCGGCCAACGAGTTCGAGCGGTACGTACAGGACACCCTGACCGGTCTCGTGCCGCCCGACATCCTGTCGCGCTACCCCAACGACAAGACCGGCCAGATCAACTCGGTGCTGTCCGACAACCCGTTGCTGTTCGACGCGTACCTCTCCGGTGCGACCGAGATCGACGTCGACGCGCTGTGCGATGGCGATGACGTGTTCGTCGCCGGCATCATGGAGCACATCGAGGAAGCCGGCATCCACTCCGGCGACTCCGCCTGCTCGCTGCCGACCCGCACCCTCTCCGAGGAGACGCTGGCCGAACTGAAGCGCCAGACCCGCGAGCTTGCCTTTGCGCTGAAGGTGGGCGGGCTGATGAACGTCCAGTACGCCTACAAGGACGGCACCATCTACCTGCTGGAAGTGAACCCGCGCGCCTCGCGCACCGTGCCCTTCGTGGCCAAGGTGATCGGCAAGCCGATCGCCAAGATCGCCTCGCGCGTGATGGCCGGCGAGAAGCTGTCGGCGTTCGACCTGACCGAGCGCAAGCTCAAGCACATCGCCGTCAAGGAAGCCGTGTTCCCGTTCAACCGCTTCCCCGGCGTCGACACCGTGCTGGGTCCTGAGATGAAGTCGACCGGCGAGGTGATCGGCCTCGACCTCGATTTCGCCATCGCGTTCGCCAAGTCGCAGATGGGCGCCGGCCAGAAGGTGCCGAGCTCCGGCACCGCCTTCATCTCGGTGCGCGATCAGGACAAGCAGCACATCGTGGACATGGCCCGTCACCTGGTGGAAGCCGGGTTCGCCATTGTCGCGACCGGTGGAACCCAGCGCTACCTTGCCGAGAACGGCGTGCCGGCCACCAAGATCAACAAGGTGCTGGAAGGCCGTCCGCACATCGTGGACTCCATGAAGAATGGCGGCGTGCAGCTGGTGATCAACACCACCGACGGCATGAAGTCGATCAGCGACAGCCGCGACATCCGCCGCACGGCGCTGCTGGCCAAGATACCCTACTACACCACCATCGACGGCGCCCTCGCAGCGGTGGAAGGGATCGTCGCCTGCCAGCGCGGCAACCTGCAGGTCCGCTCGGTGCAGGAATACTTCGCGGCATGAACTCTCTGACGGCCCCCTCCCCGGAGGGGGCCGTCAGTCTGTTTTGAGCCGAGTGGGCCTGCTTGACACCCTCGCCGACCGCACCCACCTTCACCGCCATGCGCAAGAGCCGTGATACCCGCCTGCCGGCGCCATACCTGAAGCGGCTCTGGCTGCGTGACGACGTGGAGCGCGAGGACCGCTACCCGTTCGACCTGCCCTGGCTCACCCCCGGTTTCGAACTCGAGTTCGCCACCCCCCTGACCATCATCGTGGGAGAAAACGGCACCGGCAAATCGACGCTGGTGGAAGCCATTGCGGCACTCTGCGGTTTCGATGAGGCCGGGGGCGGCAAGGGCCACCGGCCGCTGGACCATTCGGGCGCCATCGACAGGAGCGGCGCGGAACTGGGCGGCGCCTTGCGGGCATCGTGGCTGCCCAAGGTCACCAATGGCTGGTTCTTCAAGGCGGAGTCGTTCTTCTCGGTTGCTCGCTACCTTGACCAGGCGGCAGTAGAAAGCGGTGGTGCGCCGCCGGACTTCCTCTCCTGGAGTCACGGGGAGGGCTTCGTGCGCTTTTTCGACGAGCGCATGCGGCGGCAGGGCATCTACCTGCTCGATGAACCCGAAAGCGCCCTGTCGCCCAGGCGGCAGCTCGAACTCTTGCGCCTGCTGCATGGCGTGCAGCAATCGGCCGCCGCACAAATCATCATGGCGACGCACTCGCCCATCCTGATGGCCGTGCCCGGTGCCCAGCTGCTCGAGGTCACCCCCGGGGGTTTTGCCGAGACGGACCTGCTGCGCACCCGCCACTTCCGCCTCTACCAGGACTTCGCAGCCGACCCGGAAGATTTCGTTGCACGTGCGCTGGCGGATGACGGCAGCCTCTGAGGGCTGGACAGGACGCCCCGCGCCGGTTTATGCCCGCCTCATCATGAAGATGGCAGACTGTACTCGCTCCATCGCGGCCTGAGGGTCTGACACCCCCAAGACGGCCGCCTTCTGCACCGGACCCGCCGGCCGCTTCTTGCTGCCCGCTTGTCCGCTTCCCCACATCGACAGGCTACCGCCGGGCCGCTGGCCGGCGCCCTGTCTTGCGAGCAGGTACATGACCAACTACTTCCAAAGCCCGTTCCTGGGCATTCCGCTCGACCGCCAGGTCACCAACCCAAACATCATTGTCGGCCGCTACAGCTACTACTCGGGCTATTATCACGGCCACAGCTTCGACGACTGCGCCCGCTACCTGATGACCGAGCCGGGCGTTGACCGGCTGATCGTCGGCAGCTTCTGCTCCATCGGCAGCGGCGCGGCCTTCATCATGGCCGGCAACCAGGGGCACCGGAACGACTGGATCTCCACCTTTCCCTTCGCCTTCGTGCCGGATGCACCCGAGTTCGGAACCGCCGCCAACGCCTTCCAGCCAGCCGGCGACACGGTTATCGGCCACGACGTCTGGATCGGCTCCGAGGCGGTGATCATGCCCGGAATCACGGTGGGGCACGGTGCCGTAATCGGCACACGGGCATTGGTCACCAGGGATGTGGAGCCCTACACCATCGTCGGCGGCAATCCCGCCCGCCCCATCCGCAAGCGCTTCGGCGAGGAGGCCATCGCCAGACTGCTGGAGCTGTGCTGGTGGGACTGGCCGGTGGAGCAGCTGACCGCCGCAATGCCGCTGCTGACTTCGGCCGATATCGACGGCCTCCATGCGTTCTGGCGCGACACCGTGGCCTGAACCTTCCCCCTGCCCCTCCCTGCGCGGGAGGGGCATCCTGGTTGACCTTTCGCGCGGGATGGCAATAATCAGCGCACCATGATGATGAAGTTCGCCGTTTTCCTGAGCGCCTGAGGGCGCCCATTGAGGGCAGAGAGCCCGAGCGCATCAGCGCTCGCCCGGCCGCATGAGCGGCCATGCGAACTCATGGAAACATCACATGCCTGCAGCTTCCCCCGCGCTCAGCCCGGCTGAGCTCGACCGTTTCGTCACCGATGGCTACGTGCGCCTCGATGACGCCCTCCCGAGTGAACTCGCCGATCAGGGCCGCGCCATTCTCTGGCGCGATACCGGCGTCGACCCTGACGATCCCGCCACATGGACGCGGCCCGTGATCCGCCTTGGCGGCTATCACGACCTGCCGTTCCGCGAAGCCGCCAACACGTCGAAACTGCACTCGGCCTACGACCTGCTGGTCGGCAGCGGCCGGTGGGCACCACCACAGGGCCTCGGCACGTTCCCGGTCCGCTTTCCCTCCGATCAGGCGCCGGGCGACGACGGCTGGCACATCGACGGCAGCTTCATGCTGCCCACCGACGACCAGACGGACTTCATGAACGTCCGCGCCAATGTCACTTCCAGGGGGCGGGCGTTGCTGATGCTGTTCCTGTTCTCCGATGTGGGAGAGGACGATGCACCCACGCGCATCCGGGCTGGCTCGCACCTGGACGTTGCCCGTTACCTTCACCCGGCGGGCGACGAGGGCCGCACATTGAGAGACATGCTGGCGGATCGTCCCGACTGGTTCGACACCGGACGGGAGGCGCTCGCGACCGGGCCTGCGGGCACCGTCTACCTGTGCCATCCGTTCCTGGTGCACGCCGCGCAGCCGCACCGGGGCCGGACGGTCAAGTTCATGGCCCAGCCGCCGCTGTTCCCGAAGCAGCCGATCACGCTCGAACGGCCCGACGGCGCGTACTCGCCTGTTGAACTGGCAATCCGCTCGGCGATCGCCAGCTGAGGGCAAAAAGAAAGGGCCGGCAGTGCCGGCCCTTTCGCGTCCTGTGCAGTTACTGCGCGGCGGGGGCGCCGGCAGCGTCGGGCTCGACCGCCGGTGTACCCGGGTCAGCCGGCGGGGGCACTTCGGTGCCGATCGTCGGCTGCAACTCGGAGCCATCTTCCAGCACGATCGACGGGGTCGGCGTCTCCTCGATGCCGAGGCCATCAAGAGCCGGCTCGTCCGTGCTGGGGAGTTCCGGCACGATGGCGGGCGCACGCGGCGGGGCCAGGTTCTCGGTGGCGGGCGGCAGTTCGCCATTCGAGCCGAAGTAGCGGAAGAACTCGCTCTCGGGCGACAGCACCATGGTGGTACCGGTGCCGGACAGGGCGTTCCGGTAGGACTGCATCGAGCGGAAGAACTCGAAGAACTCCGGATCCTGACCATAGGCAGCCGCGAAGATGCGGTTCCGGTCGGCGTCGCCGGCACCACGGATGATCTCCGCGTCACGGGTTGCCGCGGCAACGATCTCGACGGCCTGACGGTCGGCGATGGCGCGCAGGCTCTGGGCCTGCTCCTGACCACGGGCACGCAGCAGGGCAGCTTCGGCAAGACGTTCGGCGCGCATGCGCTCGAAGGTCTGTTCGAACACCTGGGCGGCAAGGTCCGTGCGCAGGATGCGGACGTCCACCACCTCGATGCCGAGGGCCTCGAGATCCGGCCGGATCAGGTTGCGGGCTTCGCGCATCATTTCCGGACGCTGCTCGGAGAGAGCGGCGTTGAACTCGCGCTGGCCGTAGACCTGGCGCAGCACGGCGGCGAAACGGGTCGCGACGCGGTCTTCCACCTGGGCCAACTGGCCCTGGGCGGCGATACGGAACCGCAGCGGATCCACGATGCGGTAGGTGATGAAGGCGTCGACTTCATAGAAGGCCCCGCCCGACACCTGCACGCGCAGATTGGTGATGTCCTGCCGCAGCAGGCGATCCTCGATGATCTGCACGGTGTCGACCAGGTCGGTCGGAATCTTGAAGTAGAGACCGGGCTCGGTCCGCACTTCGCTGATCTGGCCGAACCGCAGGACGATGGCCTGCTCGCGCTCGTTGACCACGTACATGGACGAGAAGAAGACGTAGAGGGCCGCGACAATGACGGCGCCAATGATGATGAGGCGATTGTTCATTTACGTCAGTTCCCCGTCGAGCTGGTGGGCGCGGCGCCGGTCGAACTGTTCGACCTCAACTCCGGCAGGGGCAGATATGGAATGACGCCCTGGCCGCCAGCACCCGTTTCCACGAGCACCTTGTTGGACTGCCCGATCACCTCTTCCATGGTTTCAAGGAACAGGCGCTTGCGGGTCACGTCGGGGGCGTTGACGTATTCGGCGTAGATCCTGTTGAAACGTTCCGCCTCACCGGTGGCTTCCTGCACCACTCGGTTGGCATAGGCGGCAGCGTCTTCACGCAGCGCGGCAGCACGACCGCGGGCATCACCCAGCAGTGTGTTGGCGTACTGGCGGGCTTCTTCCTGCAGGCGGTCTTCGTCCTGCTCGGCGCGCTGAACTTCGTTGAAGGCGTCCGCGACTTCCGCCGGCGGAGCAGCACCTTCGATCGAGACCTGGCTGATGGTGACGCCCATGCCATAGCTGTCGACCACCTGCTGGGTGATCTCCTGCACCTCGATCTCGATGCCGGCCTGATCGTCACGGAACACGTCGTTGGCCGGACGGCGGCCGACGACCTCACGCATGGCGCTTTCGGCCGTGGCGCGGATCATGGCGTCCGGATCACGGACGTTAAAGAGATAGTCGATCGGATTGCTGACCGACCAGAATACGGAGAAGCGCACGTCGACGATGTTCTGGTCGCCCGAGAGCATCAGACCGTCGTCGTCGCTGGTGCGATCGCCGCTGTTGGTGCCGCCGATGGTGAGCTGGTTGACCGCGAGCGATGCGCGCTCGACGGTTTCGATCGGCCACAGGTGGAAGTGCAGGCCCGCCTGAGCGAGTTCCGGCTTCGGAGCACCGAAGCGCAGCTCGACGCCAACTTCGCCTTCATCCACCGTGTAGACGGCGTTCAGCAGCCAGAAGACCGCGACGACGAGGATTGCACCGATGATTGCCCAGCGGCCGCCGGGCACACCGCCACGGAACTGATCGCGGCCACGATTGAGAATATCCTCGAGGTTCGGTGTATTGCCACCGGGACGACGCGGGCCACCGCCGCCACCCCCTGGCGCCTGGCCCCAGGGACCGCCGCCCCCATTGTTGCGGCCACCCCCGCCTCCGTTACTCTCCCAGGGCATCGCGATCCTTTCGGCAGTGTTGTGATGTCTTGGCGCCCTATATAGGCAAGGCGTCGGGGGCGATCAATGAGCGGGCACTGTTCGTCGCTCATACACTTTGACGCGGTACTGTGCGGCATCACGGGGATCGGACGCAACCTCCGGCTCCTCGACCACCCGCCACAGCTCGGGCTCGATTGGCGGAAAGTGCACGTTCCCCTCCGGCTCCAGGTCCACATGGCTGATGTAAAGCCTGTCGGCGCGGGGCATCAGCTGCTCGTAGATGGTGCCGCCGCCGATGATCATGACCTCGTTCACGCCGTCCCGCGCGGCGATCTCCGAGGCGCGGCGCAGCGCTTCATCGAGCGTGTGAACCACCACCGTACCCTCGGCGCGGAAGTCCGGATCACGGGTCACAATGATGTTGGTGCGGCCAGGCAGGGGCTTGCCGACGGTTTCGTACTGCTTGCGGCCCATCACCATCGGCTTGCCCATGGTGGTGCGCTTGAAGAAGGCGAAGTCGGACGGGATACGCCAGGGGATGTCCTGCTCGTTGCCGATGACCCCGTTGCGGGCGACGGCGGCGATCATGGCGATCTTCACGGGCATGCGGCCCCCAGGCGTTCCAGTGCCTCGCCATCGACGCGGACCTTGGTCCATTCGTCCTGCATGACGCCGCCCTGGCTCTTGTAGAATGCGATGGAAGGCTCGTTCCAGTCCAGCACCCACCACTCGAGGCGCCCCAGTTGCTCCCGCACGCAGCGCCGGGCCAGATTTGCCAGCAGCGCCTTGCCGACGCCTTTGCCGCGGGCAACCGGATCGACATAGAGGTCCTCGAGCCAGATGCCGTGCCTGCCCTGGAACGTGGAATAGGTGTAGAACCACAGGCTCAGGCCCACCGGCTCCCCCTGCCACTCGGCGATGTCCGCAAAGACGCGGGGGCTCGCCCCGAACAGGTCTCGATCGAGGTCGGCTTCGGTAGCCTTCACCTCGTGCTCGAGTTTCTCGTAGGCGGCAAGATCACGGATGAAGTGCAGGACAAGGCGGGCTTCACCGGCAACGGCAGGGCGGATAGTCAGGGTCATCAGGTCGTCCGGGGTATAGGAGCAGACAAGCGCCGACCCGCCGATCTGGCGTACGGCGGCGGAGCATTGCTGCCGAAGTCAGAGGTCGTTGCGCTCGAGGATCAGGATGTCGAGTTCTTCCTGCGGCCAGTAGTTCTCCTTCACCATCTCGAAGGTGGTGGGCCCGATCTTCTTCACATCCTCGCCGCAGAAGGAAACAAGATTGGCGGGATTGCCCTTGTCGACCACGAGACGGAACTTCTCGATGCCGCCGCCCGCCCAGTTGCCGCCCGTGGTCAGGATGTAGCTGAGCCAGCTTTCAAAGAAGGGGGCCGACCAGGGCTCGTCGGGATTGGCAAGGGTAGCGCGCACTGCCGCGAGGAAATCGTCATCGGTGCAGTACTTCTGCCGATACTCGGTGGCAGGATCGTAATCCTCATAGGGCTCGGACAGGAATGCGACGCCGACCGTGCCGCCGACGCTGGGCCTGTAGCGGTGTTCGACTGTCACCGTCTCGCCGGCGGGGAATGTGGCTTCCCATGTGTAGGTGGCCCGATACGTCCAGTTGGGCCAGTGGTGCTTCTCCCAGCCCTCGCCCGCGTCGAACTCGTCGGGAGCGGCAAGGCCGAGATGCAGCAGCGTCTCGAGCGTCTCCCCCTCCAGCGCATCGACGGCATCGATGGCCTCCTGACGGATCGGCACCAGCGGGATGCCGAGCTGGCGCAGCAACTTGGTGCGATCGACACCAGCGGCGAATGCGTACTCGTGCAGCGTCGTCTCGACCGGCTCCCCCTCGAACAGCGTCTCGAACTCGAACAGGTTGTCGGCCGGTCCGGTGGGATATCCGACCGGTGAAAAGTGGTTGGGCACGATGTCGGGCATCGGGAAGGCGACCAGAAGCGTGTGATCCTGATCGCTGTCGTTGCGGAACTCGTAGACGACGCGGATCTCGTGCTTCGAGATGTAGAGATCCTCGCTGGCCATGGCGATCTCACCATGGCTGACGAACTCCAGCCCGCCGGTCGTCAGCACCGCGGCAGTGTCGTTGGCGAGGACAGGCGAAGCCAGCAGGACCGCCACAAACGTGGCACCGAGATTACGCATCGTCAGCTTCCCCTACGATTCCGGTTCCGGAGTTCTAGCCGGTTTTGTCTGCGCGGCGAAGATGAGGGCTGGTTGTTCGCCGCGACAGAGAGGTGCAGAATCGGCCGCTAGCCGTCGGCTTCAGGGGGAAGGTAGGCAAACCACTTGCGCTCGAGCGCTTCCTCGAGGTCGATGCCGTTCTCACGGGCGAACAGCAGCAGCGTCGACAGGACATCGGCAGCCTCGTCGGCCATGGCTCGCGACACAGTCTGCTGGTCGGCGCCACGTAGCCGGCCCCGGCCAGTGGACCGCAGATACTCGGCGGTGAGCTCTCCGAGCTCTTCCTGCAGCTTCAGCAGGTACCAGTCGCGGTTCCGCGCTATGGCGAAGCGCTCCGCATAACCGTCCGAAACCCGAGCAGCGAGCCTTCCGAGTTCCGAAAGGCTGCGGCTCATACCGCCACCGCGCCCTTGATGTGCGGATGCGGATCGTAGCCTTCGAACGTGAAGTCCTCGAAGGTGAAGTCCTCGAGCCGCTGTGCTTCCGGGTTCATCACCAGCCTCGGCAGCGGCCTCGGCTCGCGCGTGAGCTGCAGCCGCGCCTGCTCGAAGTGGTTCGAATACAGATGCACGTCGCCGAAGGTGTGGACGAAGTCCCCCACCTCGAGGCCTGTCACCTGGGCCATCATGTGCGTCAGCAGGGCATAGGAGGCGATGTTGAACGGCACGCCGAGGAAGGTGTCGGCCGAGCGCTGGTAGAGCTGGCAGCTGAGCCTGCCGTTGGCGACGTAGAACTGGAAGAGGCAATGGCACGGCGGCAGTGCCATCTCGTCGACCTCGGCCGGGTTCCATGCCGAGACGATGTGGCGGCGGGAATCCGGCTTGGTGCGGATGGATTCGACCACGTTGGCGATTTGGTCGATATGCCGGCCGTCGGGGGCGGGCCAGCTGCGCCACTGCGAACCGTAGACAGGGCCCAGATCGCCATTCTCGTCGGCCCATTCGTCCCAGATCTTGACGCCGCGCTCCTGCAGCCAGCGCACATTGGTGTCGCCGCGCAGGAACCAGAGAAGTTCATAGACGATGGACTTGAGGTGCAGCTTCTTGGTGGTGACCAGCGGAAAGCCCTCGGTGAGGTCAAACCGCATCTGGTAGCCGAACAGCGAGCGCGTGCCCGTGCCGGTACGGTCGGACTTGTCGACCCCGCGCTCGAGGATGTCGGACAGAAGCTGAAGATATTGCTGCATGCCTTGATCGTACGCCGATTCGCGACCCGCCTTCGACGCGATGGAGAAGCCTGCGCACAACTTCGCTCGCTGAGGTAACCTAGTACCGCCACTAAAGGTGCCATGCGCTGTCAGCAGGATACTGCTAGCATGGACGGGCACAACAGGAGGCACCGATGCAGATCGAGTATCTCAACCCCGAGGGCATGCACAGAAACCCCGCCTTCTCGCAGGGCATCATCATCCCGGCCGGCGCGCGGATGCTGCTGGTCGGCGGCCAGAATGCCGTGAACGCCGACGGGGAGATCGTCGGCAAGGGCGACATCGGCCGGCAGACCGAACAGGCGCTCGCCAACATGATGACCGTCATCGAGGCCGCAGGCGGCCGGCTCGAGGACCTGGTGAAGGTCACGCTCGTCATCCAGCACGGGGTGGACCTGCAGGCCGGGTTCGCGGCCTGGATGAAGCTATGGGGCCAGCGGCCGAACCCGCCGACCGTAACGGCCCTCTTCGTTGCCGGTCTGGCCCATCCTGACTACCTGATCGAGATCGAGGCACAGGTGGTGCTGACGTGAGCCCACGACTGCGGCCGCTCCGGCCCCGCGAGCCGATGTCGGATCTGGTGCGAAAGGCCCTTGATGAACGCGGACTGATGGAGAAGTACGAGGCGCGGCCGCCCTACCAGCGCAACGATTACCTGCTGTGGATCAACAAGGTGAAGCGTGAGGATACCAGGCTTCGGCACATAGAGCAGATGCTGGACGAACTGGAGGCGGGCGGCGCCTATATGGGGATGAAGTGGAACGGCTGAATTAGCACCAGCTCTCCATGCGCCCGCGCCACTCATGGGCCAGCCCTTCACCGACGAGCAGTGCCCCGATGGACTGGCCATCGCGCATCGCAATGCGAAGCTTGCGGCCATAGCGGTCTTCATCGCGATCGGCCGGTTCGAGCGTGAACGGCGCCTCGCTCAACAGCTGCGCCAGGCGCCCTGTCGCCCGCTGGCCAAGCGCCGCCTCCGCTGCACACTGAGGCTGGCTCCTCTCCGGCGTGTTGATGTCGGCAATGCGGATCTTGACCCCATCGAGCCAGAACGTGTCGCCATCGACGACGCAGGTGATGCGGGTCCGGCCGGCGCAAACGGGGAAACTGCGCGACACCGCGGCCGTAGCGCCAGCCGTGCGCGCGGGCGGGCTCAGCAACCAGTCCGCAAGCCCCGTCTCGCGCAACACCATCATGCCGCCGCCACCCAGGCCGAGACCCAGGAGCACCAGCGGCAGCAGCGGGAGCGTGTCGAGCCAGCTTCCCCGTCGTGTCCTGTAGCGATAGACCTTGCCGCGCCCTGCCATCCCGCACCTCCGGTGGTGGAAGACGGAGGGTGCCGAACCCGGGTTAATCCGCCCTCAATTTTGAGGTGAGGGTTTGCATCCCGAAAGGGCCTTGCCTATATAGGAGTTGCCCGTAAGGGCTACGGCAATAAACGGCTATCGTAATAAACCCATTGGACCCGGGGGCAGTACCCGGCGCCTCCACCAAACTCCCGTCACGGCGGGGCATTCAGGGGGCGAAACAGGATCGACAAGGGCGTAAAGGGTTTGCTTTTGCTCGGTGAGGTACCACCGTTATCGGTCCAAAACTTATAGTTGCTAATGACAACCATAAGGCTCCGGTCGCTCTCGCCGCGTAAGCGGTGCTAGCACTGGGAAATCAAGTCCTCCACCCCTAGCCGGGTGACAGGCGGGGTTCGCAGGCACCTGGCAACAGAAGCCTGCACTTCCGCGTTTCCCTTGTGACGGCCTTTGCGCTTGAAATCCTTCAAGCGCTGGGGCTGATATGGCCGGGCGGATTCGCCTCCGCCGCGTTCCAACCGAGGTTTGCCGATGGCTGAAGATCACCTGCGTTATGACATCCTTGCCCAGGAAGCGCTCCGCGGCGTCGTACGCAAGGTGCTGGCGGAGGTTGCCAAGACCGGCCTGCCCGGCGACCACCACTTCTTCATCTCCTTTGTCACCCGCGCCCCCGGCGTGCGCCTGAGCGAAAAGCTGCTCAGCCAGTACGACAAGGAAATGACCATCGTCATCCAGAACCAGTACTGGGACCTCAAGGTCACCGATTCCGCATTCGAGGTGGGGCTTAGCTTCGATGGCCAGCCCGAGATGCTGGTGATCCCGTTCGCGGCCATCAAGGGCTTCTTCGACCCCTCCGTGCAGTTCGGCCTGCAGTTCGACCCGGCAACCGCCCAGGCACCGTCCGTCGAGGAAGAGGCTGCTGACGCGGTGGTCGAAACCGAGGCGCAGATTGCCGAGGGCGAAAAGGTCGTCAGCCTCGACGCCTTCCGCAAGAAGCCCTGACAAAGCACTGATGGAGAAGCGTTCCCTCTCCATCGCCGGTCATCGCACATCGATAGCGCTCGAACCGGAATTCTGGACGGCGCTCGATGCCATAGCCGCGGAGCGAGGCCTGTCCCTCGCCGCCCTGATCCGCGACATCGATGAACGCCGCACCACCACCAACCTGTCCTCAGCCGCACGGCTTGCCGTGCTGCGCTGGTACCAGGATGGCGCTGCGGCGCGCAGCTAGAACCGCAGGCTACCGGGGCCCGACAGCGGCTGGCTGGCCTGAGGTCTCAGATTGAGATCGAGCGCTCCTGATGGCAAGGGCTGCATGATGGGTGGAACTGTCGTGATCGAGGGCGTCGGCGCTTCGGGCTGCGGGATCGCCTCTGCACCCGCGGCCTCCTCAGCGGCTCGCCGGGCAGCTTCCTCCTCGGCGCGGCGCGCGGCGGCTTCCTCAGCCTGCCGGCGCTGCAATTCAATAAGACGGTTTCGCTCCTCGGCGGCAGCACGCTGGCGTTCCTCGTCGGCGATGCGCAACTGCTCCAGCCGTTCCACTTCCAGCTCATTGGCGCGCACCTGAATGGCAGCGACCATCTCCGCCAGGTCGAGCGTGACCTCCGGCTGAAGCACCGTGCCGCCTATGCGGGTGATGATGCGCGCGGTGTCGGCCTGCACCAGCCCGTCTGGGTCCTCGAAATCGCGCGGCGTCAGCACGAAGCTGCCGTCGAGCCCGAGCGTTCGCAGATTGGCCGCGAGGTTGCCCGAGATCAGCCCACCCTGCCCTTCGACAATGAAATTGGCGAGGCGCAGGGCGCCGCCGGCGATGGTAAATGCGCCGCTTGCGGAGGGGGCTTCGAAGGCACCCTGCCCCAGCGACACGGCAATGATGGTCTCAAGCGTCTCCGCATCGAGGTTCAAGGCGTCCTCGAGCCCGGTAAGGGCCGGAAACACGGCCGGAGCCAGTTGGCTGGCGGTGAAATCGGCGATGGTGAAGCTGCCCTCGCCCGCCGCCGAGCCGAACACGCCGGCGAGGCTAGCGCCCGTCCCTTCAATCTGGACGACGCCACTAAGCCGTCCGCCAATGGATGCCGACAGCGGCTCCGGTGCGGCATCGTCAAGCGCGAGCCCGGACACGCTGGCCCGCGCGGCGACGGTCTTCTCCGGCAACGTGCCGGAGCAGCACACAGTGATGTCGGCTTCAAGCGTTCCCCCGCCAAAGCCGGCCCTCAACCGCGCAAGCCTGAGGCGGGTTTCGTCCCACCCGAAGGTCAGTTGCACATCCGACCAATCCTGCTGTCCTGCCACCAGCACCGGCGATGTGAGGACGACGTTGCCGCGCGACGCACGCGGGTCGGCACCGATGTCTATCGGCCCCTCTGGCCATACATCGAGGCCGGGGATCAGGGCTGCCGGACCGAACGCGGCGGTGGCGAGG
>JAEZHZ010000134.1 GCA_023436745.1 Pseudomonadota bacterium
ATCGGCAGCCTTGGCGGACCCCGCGGGCTGGCGCGGCGTCGGCGGCGTCGCCTGTGCGCGGCCGCTCAGGGTCGCCTCAAGGCGGGCGAGGCGCTCGGCGGTGTCGCGGCCGGCGGTGTTGAGCACAGCCGTCATCCGCTCTTCGAGCGCGCTGATGGTATCGTCGGTGAGCCCGGAAGCGGCGGGCGCCGTCTTCGCCATGGCTTCGGACGTCTTCTGCGCCAGCATGGTGGCGAGCTTGTCGTAGTCGGGACCCTTGCTCGCCGTGCGGATCAGCCCGGTGATCTGGTCCTCGATGCTCTTGAGGCTGTCGGGGCCGAACATGGCCACCGGCGCGGGAGCCTTGCGGGTCACAGCCTCGCTGGTGCGCTCGGCGACGAGCGTGGCCATGGCTTCGAGGTCGGCAGGATCCTGCGGCGGGCTGGAGTAGAGGCGGGCCAGGTTGTCGAGCTGGGCGCCGGCATCGTCCATGCGCGCCATCAACTGGTGAAGCTGGTCCTCGACCTTGCGGGTATCGGCGGCGGGAGCCTTGCGGCTGGCAAGATCCTCGAGCCGGTCCTCGATCTGGCGGAAACGTGGCTCCATGCCGGCGAGCACGGCATCCCGAAGGGCCGACACGTCGGTCTTGAGAGCGGCGACGTCGAGATTGGCGCTTTCGAAGTCGCTGATGCGGGCAGCAAGGGCATCGACCTTGGCGACCAGCTTGCCGGGAGCGGAATCGGCCGACTTCATCGCCTTGGTGAAGGCCGCCATCTCGGCCGTCAGGCGGTCGAGCTCGGGACTGGAGAGGGCGACGTTGCGCTCGATGGAATCGATTCGGTCGTAAATGTTGCGGACGCTGGTCTCGATGGACGCGAACAGGGGCGCGGCGCCATCGCCGGTGTCGGCCCGGCGTTCCTCGCGAACGACTTCGCGCTCCATCTGCTGGGCCTGCAGCTCGGCCAGCTTGCCGACGGTGGCGGTGACGTCGTCGAGGCGGTGATTGATGGCGCTGAGGTCGACCCGGGGCCCCTCCTCGATCATGGCAGCGAGCGCGGAGATCTGCGCTTCGAGCCGCTTGACCTGGCCGGTCTCGCCGACGGCGCCGGCGAGCAGTTCGACCACATGGGTCAGCTGTTCCACCTGGCTGGCGACCTCGCGGATACTGCCATGGCCGTTGCGCTGGGTCTTGAGTTCGCCTTCGAGCCGTTCGAGGCGGCCCGAGAGGCCGGTCACGAGGGTGGTGAGCTCGCGGAACTCGGAATTCTCGCTGGCGCGCCGGCCGACGGCCGGACCCGGGGCCGACATCTGGCGGCTGCGGATCTCGAGGATGGCCTGGGTGAGGGCATCGGTCTCGTCGTCTGCCAGGGTGTCGCGCTCGCTGAACCGGTCAACGGCGCGCTTGACGGTGCGCAGGGCCTCGCGGCGGCGGACAGCCGGCTCGGCTCCGCCTTCGACGCGCTGGCGCAGGGTGCGGACGCGCTGGGCCAGCCCGCTGACCACGGGCTCGGGCTCGTCGTCGCGGGCGTAGCGATCTTCCACCTGATCGAGCAGGGCCACCAGTTCGCCACGCAGCGCGTGCCACTCGCCTCCCGAGGGATCGCGCGGAACGTTCAACGTGTCCGGATCGAGATAGGCGCGGGGCATGGTTGGTCCCTGTGCAATGAAACGCAACCCTCGCGACTCCACGAAGGTATGACGGTCACTGTTGGGAAAACATGGTAAAGAACCCGTTAAGCATTGCTGCAATATGCAACAGCCAGCGCCGCTGGAACCTGCTTTTGTGTGGGTTCTGCCACCCTTCACGGAGCCGTAACCGAGCATGACTCGCCGCCGCATCATCATTGTCGACGACCACCCGCTGTTCCGGGCGGCGCTGAAGCAGACGCTGGCGGGCGGCGACACCACCGTTGTGGTGGAGGAAGCCGGGGACCTCAACGGTCTGAGCGCGGCGCTCGATGCGGATCGCGACTGCGACCTGGTGCTGCTCGACCTCAACATGCCGGGGGCGCGCGGGTTCTCCGGCCTGCTGCTGCTGCGGGCGCAGTATCCCGACATTCCGGTGATGATCATCTCGGCCGTGGAGGACAGCACCGTGGTGCGCCGCGCCTTCGAGCTGGGAGCGGCCGGATACCTGCACAAATCGGCGGGGCCGACGGAAATCCGCCGCGCAATCGAGACCGTGCTGTCGGGCGAGATGTTCGTGCCGGCGGGCGCGAGCCTTGCCGCAGAGGACAACCACAGCGCGCTGATGCGACGGCTCTCGACCCTGACGCCGCAGCAGGTGCGCGTGCTGATGATGCTCAGCGACGGGCTGATGAACAAGCAGATCGCCTATGAGCTGTCGATTTCGGAAGCGACGGTGAAGGCGCATGTGTCGGCCATCCTGCAGAAGCTCGACGTCGACAGCCGCACCCAGGCGGTGATCGCGGCGGCGCGGATCGAGGAAGGCGAGTTCGAGGCGCTGTTCAACCTCGGCGCGGAGAAGACCTAGCCGTCCCCTGCCCTACCCCGTGCGCCGCACCTGGCGGCCGCTCTGGCTGGCGAGGCCGCTGATGGCGGCGCGCAGGGCCGCGGGCTTGACCGGCTTGGTGACCACGGTGATGCCGCGCTCCTCGGCGAGCGCCCGGACGGCGGGGCTGCGATCGGCGGTGACGAGCGCAGCCGGAAGGTGGCCGCCGAGATTGTGGCGGAGCCATTCGATGGCATCGAGCCCCGAAGTCTGGTCGAGGTGATAATCCATCAGCACCAGGTCGGGATACCAGCCCTCGAGCAGGCGCTCGCGGTCGATCTGCTTCAGCGACAGCGCGCTGCGGACCTCGCAGCCCCAGTGGCCGAGCAGGCCCTCCATGGCCTCGAGGATGGCGCGCTCGTTGTCGACGCAGAGCACCTTGAGCCCGCTCATGCCGAAACCGGCCTCGGCGGCGGGACTCGACACGTCCGATGAGGCGCGCACTGGGCGCGTGACCGGCAGGTAGAGCGAGAAGCGCGAGCCGCAGCCTTCGACGCTGTCGAGTTCGAGCGTGAGCCCGAGCGCGGTGACGAGGCGCTGGACGATCGAGAGCCCCAGGCCCAGCCCCTGCGCCATGCGGGCGCCGCGCTCGAGGCGGGAGAACTCGGCGAACACCAGCCGGTGCTGCTCGCGGTTGAAGCCGATGCCGGTATCGACGATGTCGATGCGCACGCGGGCGCCGCGCCGGCGCAGCCCCACCAGCACCTTGCCGCCGGGGGCGGTGTACTTGATGGCGTTGGAAACGAGATTCTGCACGATGCGGCCGACCAGGGTGCGGTCGGCGAGGAGCGTCTGGCCCGAGGGCACGATGCGCAGCGAGATGTTGCGCTCGCGCGCCATGGGGGCGAACTCGACCTCGATCTTGCGCAGGAAATCCCGCGCTGTCACCGGCGCCGGGGCGGGACGCAGGGCGCCGCTGTCGATGCGCGAAATGTCGAGCAGCGCCGACATGATGTCCTCCACCGCCGTCAGCGACGCCTCGATGGAATTGGCGAGTTCGGCGAGCCCCGTCGACTTGGCGCGCTCGATCAGGGTGGAGGTGTAGAGCCGCGCGGCGTTGAGCGGCTGCAGCAGGTCGTGGCTGGCGGCGGCGAGAAAGCGGGTCTTGTCGTGATTGGCGGCATCGGCCTTGGCGCGGGCGATCTCGAGTTCGGCGTTGACCCGCGTCAGCGCCGCGGTGCGCTCGGCGACGCGCCCCTCCAGCGTCTGGTTGACGCGCTCGAGCTCGCGCTCGGCATGGGCGCGGGCGGTGACATCGGAGGTGCTGATGACGAGGCCACCGTCGGGCAGGCGGCTCGAATGAAATTCGAGCGTCTGGCCGGAATGGCCGAGGCGCTGGGTCACGGTGCGGTCGGAGGAGGTCAGCAGGTCGATCCGCTCGACCGCGAGCCGCGTGGAATCGCCGGGACCGAAATCGCCGCGGGCGGCGAGGCGCAGGGCGATGTCGAACAGCAGGGTGCCGGGCGCCCCGGCGCTTTCCGGCAGGGCCAGCAGGTCGATATAGCGGCGGTTGCAGGTGACGAGCCGCAGCGTGGCATCGAAGATGGCGATGCCCTGCGGGAGATGATCGATGGCCTGCCGGAGGCTGGTGGCGGCTTCGGCCGCGGGCGCTTGCATGTGAGGGGTCCGTTCCTGCGGCGGACTATGGGCGCAGCGTCCCGCGCAGGCAAGTCAGACCTGCGGACCATTGCGTCCGGACCGATGTTGGCGGATGCTCGGCGCCCCGGGCTGGACGTCCGGAACCGCGGCAAGGAGAAGTGCTATGGCCGGTATGCTGAAGGAATTTCGCGATTTTGCGATCAAGGGCAACATGATCGACCTCGCCATCGGCGTGATCATCGGCGCGGCCTTCGGGTCCATCGTCTCCTCGCTGGTGGACGACATCTTCATGCCGCTGATCGGACTGGTCCTCGGCGGCATCGATTTTTCCAACCTGTTCATCGTGCTGTCCAACCCCGACAACGTGCCCGTGCCCTCGCTGGCCGCGGCACAGCAGGCGGGCGTCTCCACGCTCAATATCGGGCTGTTCATCAATGCCGTGGTGAAGTTCACCATCATCGCGTTTGTGCTGTTCCTCGTGGTGAAGGCCATCAACGCCATGAAGCGCGAAGCTGCCAACGAGCCTGCGGAAGTCACCCCCGCCCCGACCAAGGAAGAGGTGCTGCTCACCGAAATCCGCGACGTGCTGCGGGCGAACCCGAGGGTTTAGGGGGGAACTGCTGATCCGGCTTCCTGGAGCTTTGACGGATTCGCCAGGTCTCGCCCGAACGAAGCGAACGTCCACTTCCGGATGTGACCGCCTCGTTTCGCTAGACCGCCTCGTTTCGCTAACAGTATCGGCCACACGCTGGCGTTCTTGCAGGCGAAGGAAACTACTTCTAGGCGCCGAGTCGCTGTGCAAAACCCTGGCGCAGATGCCGGCGACGGCGCCGTGCTTTTTGGCGTCCAAGTAACTGGATGCTATTGCTTCCGGGTAGACAGCCGGGAGCGAGTCCGTGAAGCGCGTCAATCTTCTCCACTATTTTCAACTTGCAGAGACGCTGCAGTCAGCCAAGCAGACAATGACGTCGCAAACTGTGAAGGGCGCGCAGATGTACCTTGCTGCGATGGACGTTCGCAGCAAGATTCAGACATTCATCGCAGACGACAATGGATTCTATACGTGCAAGCATGCTGCTGGCGACCTCTTGGAAGCCGCGCAGATGTGGCTTGGGAAGATTGCGCCGGGCGATCAGTTCGTTTCCGAGAACTTCGACAAGGATCACCATTCTTGGGAGTACTCGGATTTCGGCAGGCACATCGACTCGTTCAAGAACGTGTTCGATGCGGAGTGCCGCGAAGTTGACGTCTATTCGGTTGGCCAGCTTGGCATCTACAAGACAAGTGCTTTGGTTTCGGACAGCGCGAGCGTAATCCCGGCAGAGGTGCGCATTCACATGCCGTCTGCAGCAGTCGATGAGTTCAGAAACGCGGGCAAGTGTCTCGCCTTTGATCTACCATCGGCCTGTGGGTTCCATGCGTTGAGGGGAATGGAACTGGTCATGGATGACTATCTCCGCGCCTTCCAGGTCGTGACGGATGGCTTCAAGACGTGGAATCACTACATCCAAGCTGCCGAGACGCTTATCAAGAACGGGGCCGGGAACGGCAAGAAGCCGTCGCCGCGAGTAACAGCCATGCTCGACCGCATGCGCACTCTAGACCGCAATCCGCTGATGCATCCTCGCGATACTCTAGACCAAGTATCAGCCGACCAGCTTTTCAAGCTCTCCGCCGTTACAGTCGTGGAGATGATCCGCGACATGAAGTCAGGCCAGATTGTGCCAGCCAATGAGGAAGAGGGCATAGCCAGCCTGTTTGCCGATGGGACGGGCGCTGCGTGACCGGCGAGTCTATTTCAACAAGGCAGCGGTGCAGGTGAGCCTCGCCGCGGTGCTATGGGGGTACCGAGAACGCCCCGGCTGAGCGGTTTCTGGGAATACGTTCCTTGACACCCCATCCATAGGCACATATGCCTATTGGATAGGTGGTGCGGGCCATCCGGGTTTTTCCGGATCGGGATAAAACGGGCCGCCTCGTGCACAGTGTATCTGCGTTTCACCCGCCTTGCCGGGGACGATCGCGCCTGGAGTGGCGCGGGGTGGCGGCTGTGTGGGCGGTGGAGCGCGGGACGACGCAGATGGCCAAGGAGGGACGGCAATGAACGACAAGGCCGACTACCGCTCGCATCACATCGGCGAACGGCTGATTCATATCGTGGATGGGGATATCGAAACCTGCGAGGCGCTGAGCGTGCTGTTCCGGCTGGAGGGCTTCCAGACCGGGTACTTCCAGAGCGCTGCGCAGTTCGTGACCGCGCTCGAGCGGTGGCGGCCGGATGCGGTGGTGCTGAACCTGAGGGTGGGACAGGACAGCGGCCTTGCCCTGTTGAGCCGGGTGCGGGGAGCGCAGGCCGGCACGCCGGTGGTCATGCTGGCGGATGGACCGCAGATGGAAGCAGCGGTGACCGCGATGAAGCTCGGGGCCGCCGACGTGCTGACCAAGCCGCTCGACGGCGACCATCTGCTGATGGTGGTACGCGAAGCCCTGCGGCGCGAGGCCGGCCGCGCACCGGCACCGCCCCAGCATCGGACGGCGGCGCCGCGCCATTTTGCCCGGCTGACACCGCGCGAGCGGGAAGTGCTGCACCTGATCACCCACGGCCAATCCAACAAGGAGGCGGGCCGGCAACTCGGCATCTCGCCCCGCACGATCGAGGTGCACCGGGCGCGGGTGATGGAGAAGCTGGGAGCCAAGAACACCGCGGACCTGATGCGGATCGTGCTGACGAGCTGACGGGGCAGCTTCGGTTACCCGAAAGGTTGGTGGCTGTCGCAGGACGGCTGACCGGACCCGCTTTCGGCGGGACGACGACCCCCGTGATGCCGGAGCATTTCCGCTGGTCCCGGCGGCGGCAGCGCGCCGCGCTCGGGGCCGAACGCCCGCTGCGGGGCTCCTTCAGGGATCGCGCTGGGGGAGATGTGCGTTCGTGGGCGTGATCAGGCTCAGGAGGCGGAGATGGAACAGGCGACGGGCGGGTGCATGTGCGGGGCCGTTCGCCTCGTGGCGGTGGGGCAGCCCAACCGGGTGGGGATCTGCCATTGCCTCGACTGCCGCAAGCACCATGGGGCGGTGTTCTTCGCCGCAGCGATCTTTCCGGCCGAGGCCGTGACGGTGACCGGGGAGACGGATAGCTACAAGGGGCGGCATTTCTGCCCACGATGCGGCTCGTCGCTGTTCGCGGCGAGCGCGGACGAGGAGGTTGAGGTGCATCTGGGGGCGCTCGATGCGCCCGACCAGTTCGCGCCGACCTACGAGTGCTGGACGATCCGCCGGGAAAGCTGGCTGCCGGAGTTCACCGGCATGCGGCGCTACGAGCGCGACCGCGAGGCGCAGGGGCGCACGGAGGCCCAGGCCCCCTAGGCAGCTTGCGAAGGCCATGGCGGCAGCTACAAGGGGCGGGCACATCCGCACTCTCTGTTCTTTTCGCGACCCATGACAACTTCACTTTCGCCCGCGCGGCCGCAGCATCCCTTTGTGGTCCGGCACGCGGACGTGCTGCGCATCGCCCTGCCCGCTTCCATCGCCTTCATCACCGAACCGCTGGTGGGGCTGGTGGACATCGTGGTGATCGGCCGGCTCGGCGACGCCGGGCTGCTGGGCGGGCTGGTGCTGGGAGCACTGGTGTTCGACGTGCTGTTCTCGCTGGCCTATTTCCTGCGCATCGGCACGGCAGGACTGGTGGCGCAGGCGGTCGGCGCCCGCGATCCGCAGGACGGGCTGCTGCATGTGAGCCGGGCACTGGTGGTGGGCGTGGGCATCGGCGTGGCGATGATCGTCCTGTGGTGGCCGATACTGTGGCTGGCAACGGCGCTGCTGGCACCGGAGGCAGGCGCGAGCGCGGCGTTGGGGGACTACTTCTTCTGGCGCATCTGGTCGGCGCCGTTCGCGCTGATCAACTACGCCCTGCTGGGCTGGTTCTACGGCCGGGCGGCGGCGCGCACCGGCATGGTGCTGCAACTGCTGCTGCACGGGATCGACATCACCCTCAGCATCTGGATGGTGCATGGGCTTGGCTGGGGCGTGCCCGGTGCCGCGATCGCAACGGTGATCGGGCAGATGGTTGCGGCGGGTGTGGGGCTGTCGCTGCTGGCGCGGCACTATGGCGGCGTGGCGCCGATGCTGGGCAGGCTGAGCCTTGCCGAACTGCTGCACGCCTCGGCGGTGACGCGGATGCTGGGGCTGAGCCGGGACTTGATGATCCGCTCGGCGGCGCTGATGGGCGCATATGCGTGGTTCGCCGCGCAGGGCTCGCGCATGGGCGAGGTGGCGCTTTCGGCCAATGCGGTGCTGCTGAACCTGCTGATGGTGGCCGGCTTCTTTCTCGACGGCATTGCCCAGGCAGCGGAGCAACTGACCGGCCGGGCGGTGGGCGCCAACTGGCGGCCCGCCTTCGACCAGGCCTACCGGCTGTCGATGGTGTGGGGACTGGCAATCAGCCTGGGGCTGGGCGCAGCCTGGTATCTCGGCGGCCCCTGGCTGATCGGGTTCATGACCACCAATGAAGAGGTGCAGGCATTTGCCCTGACCTACCTGCCGATCGCGGTGCTGGCGACGCTGACCTTCATGCCGGCCTTCGTCTATGACGGCATTCTCGTCGGCACGACGCTCAACACCACCATGCGCAACGGCATGGTGGCTTCACTGGTGGTGTTTCTGGTCGCAGCGATGGCGTTGCAGCCGGTGCTGGGCAACTGGGGCCTGTGGGGGGCGCTCCATTGCTGGTTCCTGGCGCGCGGCGGCATCTACTGGTGGGCGCTGGAGCGCCGCCGCGCCGGACTGTTCGCGGCGCCGGCCTAGAGGCTGGCCCGGCCCTCGGCCCAGTCGGCGGTTCTGGAGCCGACGAGTTCGGCGATGCCGGCCTTGCCGGCGGTGCGGACTGCGGTCACGAGGCCGCCCTTGATGCGATCGAGCAGGTCGAGCCCGCCGAACACCAGCGCCGAATAGAGCTGGATGGCATCGGCGCCAGCCTCGAACTTGGCCAGTGCCGATTGCGGCGAGTGAATGCCGCCGACCCCGACGATGGGCAACGCCCCGACGCGCTGGCGCATCTGGGCGAGGCGCCGGGTGGACAGCTCGAACAGCGGCTTGCCGGAGAGACCGCCCGCCTCGGTGGCGTTCTCGAGACCGGCGACGGCATCGCGGGTGATGGTGGTATTCGAGACGATGAGGCCGTCGAGATCGGTGGCGGTGACCACCGCGGCGATGGCATCGAGCGCGGCTTCATCGAGATCGGGCGCGACCTTGAGGAGCACCGGAACGCGCGTCTTGGCCCTGGCGCGGGCCGCAAGGACCTCGCCCAGCAGCCGGCGGAGCGCCTCGTCGGCCTGAAGGTTCCTGAGACCCGGGGTGTTGGGCGAGGAAATGTTGACGGTGAGGTAATCGGCCAGGTCGGCAAAACGGGTGACGCCGAGGACGTAATCGGCGACGAAATCCTCGCTGTCCTTGTTGGCGCCGATGTTGACGCCGAGCGCGGCGGGCACGCGCAGGCCGCGGAGCCGGGCAAAGACGGCCTCGTGGCCGTCATTGTTGAAGCCCATACGGTTGATGACGCCTTCGGCCTCGGGGACGCGGAACAGGCGCGGCTTCGGATTGCCCTGCTGGGGGCGTGGGGTGACGGTGCCGATCTCGACCATGCCGAAGCCCATCAGCGCCAGCGCGCGCGGCACCTCGGCGTTCTTGTCGAAGCCGGCAGCCATGCCGACGGGATTGGCGAGCTCGAGACCGCAGAGGCTGGTCCGCAGTTCCGGCGGATCGGGGCGATCCTGCTGCGGGGCGAGCCCGAGGCGCAGGGCGGTGATGGTGCTGGCGTGGGCGGTTTCCGGATCCATGCCCAGAAGGGTCTGGCGGGTCAGGTCGGCGACGCCGGGCAGGCGCAGCAGCGGCGACAGGCGCGACAGGATCATCGTACGGCCTCCGGCAGGGTGCAGGAGCCGTCTTCGGCCACGTCGACCGGCGCCTCCCAGGCGACGGCCGAAAGCGGCAGCGGCCGGTTGTAGAGGTGGGGGAAGAGCGATCCGCCCCGCGACGGCTCCCAGACGAGGTCATCGCCGAGATCGGCGGCGCGCACGGCGAGGATGACCAGCCCGGACTGGCCCTTGAAGTGGAGGCGCAGCGTCTCGGCAAGCTGATCGGCGGTGGAGAAGTGCATGTAGCCGTCGGCAGCATCGATCGGCATCCCCGCGAAGCCGGCGGTGTTGCGGGCGGGCGCGTAGGCCGCTTCGGTGGCGATCTTGTAGATGAATTCGGGATGAGGCATGGCGCGGACCGTATAAGGGCGATGGGGCGGTCGCAAGCGGGGGAGTGGGGGCTTTACAAGGGAGGAAGCGGGTATTAGGTGTAGGACGTAATTCTGTGCACTGAGAATAATGTCCTGACATGCTGTCGCACCGCGCCATCTGGGACGGAATAGACGCGCTGGCCCGCCGCCACGGGCTGTCGGTGTCGGCGCTCGCCAAGCTGGCGGGGTTCGACGCCACGGCCTTCAACGTGTCCAAGCGCGTCGGCAAGGACGGCCGGCCGCGCTGGCCGTCGACCGAGAGCATCGCCAAGGTGCTGGAGGCGACGGGGGAGAGCTTCGATACGTTCTTCCAGGGCAGCGGCGCCTATACGCAAGGCGGCACGGCGCGCCTGTCGACTGTGCCGCTGCTGGGGCTGGCGCAGGCGGGCACGGGCGGCTTCTTCGACAGCGCCGGGTTTCCCGCCGGCCAGGGCTGGGACGAGGTGGCACTGCCGACGCCGGGCGACAACGGCGTCTACGCGCTCGAGGTGCAGGGCGATTCCATGGAGCCGCTCTATCGCGAGGGCGACCGGATCGTGGTTTCCCCGACCGAGCAGGTGCGGCGGGGCGACCGGGTGGTGGTCAAGACCCGCGACGGCGAAGTGATGGCCAAGATCCTGGCGCGCCAGACCGCCAAGCAGATCGAACTGCACTCGATGAACCCCGCCTATCCGCCGCGCACGTTCGAACTCAAGGACATCGAGTGGATGGCCCGGATCATCTGGGCAAGCCAGTGAAGATCGCTCCGCTCACAGGTGCCGATGCTGCCGAGTGGCTGACCCTGCGCCTGGCGCTGTGGCCGGATACGAGCCGGCAGGAGCACCGGGCGGAAATCGACCAGATCCTTGCCGAGCCAGGAGAGACGTTCAACATCATCGCGCGGGACGATGGCGGGGCTGCCCTGGGCTTTGTCGAGGCAAGCCTCAGACGCGACTATGTCAACGGCACCGACACCTCGCCAGTCGGCTTTCTTGAGGGCATCTATGTGGTGCCCGAGGCGCGTGGGCGCGGGGTGGCGCGGGCGCTGGTGGCAGCGACGGAGGCCTGGGCCCGCGAGCAGGGCTGCACCGAATTCGCCTCCGACGCGCTGCTCGACAATGCGGACAGCCATGCCATGCACAGGGCATTGGGGTTCGAGGAGACCGAGCGGGTGGTGTTCTTCAGGAAGGCACTGAAGTAGCAGGCCTCTGGGGCAAACTTACCCCGGCACGCTGGTCGATCTCAGGATGGACCCCGGCTCAAGGCCGGGGCGACATCGAGTGTGTCGAGAGCTCCAGCGCCGACAATGTCTCAGGCCAGCAACTTGCCTTCGAGGGCTTCCTCGATGAGCCGGCGGGTCTCGCCGACGCCGTAGAGGGCGATGAAGGAGCCGAAGCGGGGGCCCTGATCGTCGCCGAGCAGCACCTGGTAGATGGCCTTGAACCAGTCGCGCAGCGGCTCGAAGCCGTGGGCCTTGCCGATCTCGTAGACCAGATTCTGCAGGGCCTCGGCGTCGGTGGAGCCGGCATAGGCCTCGAGCTGGGTGCGCAGATCCTCGAGCGCGGCCCGCTCGTGGTCGGTGGGCGCACGGTAGGTCTTGAACGGCTTCACCCGGTCGTTGAAGTAGCGCACTGCGTAGCCGGCGAGCTTGTCGAGCTCGGGATGGGTCGCTGGGCTCGCGCCGGGGATATAGCGGGAGATGAAACCCCACATCACCTTGGTGTCCTGCGCATTGGCGGTCGCGACCAGATTGAGCAGCAGCGCGAAGCTCAGCGGCACGTCGGGGTTCGGCACGTCGCCGTAGTGGACGTGGAAGGCCGGGTTCTCGAGGCGGGCGGCGGCGTCCTGCTGCTGATAGGCGGCGACGTGGGAATAGTAGTCGTCGACCTGGCGCGGGATGACGTCGAAGTGCAGCCGCTTGGCGACGCGCGGCTTGAGGAACATGTAGAGCCCGAGGCTCTCG
Source organism: Pseudomonadota bacterium (assembly GCA_023436745.1). Lineage (GTDB taxonomy): Bacteria > Pseudomonadota > Alphaproteobacteria > Rhizobiales > Devosiaceae > Devosia. Next base: position 12,313 of record JAEZHZ010000134.1, read on the forward strand.
GTCGAGGCATAGGTCAGCCATTCATCGATGGTGAGCCCGTTGCCCTTGGACTTCGAGATCTTCTGGCCTTCGGAATCAAGGAAGAGCTCGTAGACATAGTGCTCGGGCGGGGTGCCGCCGAGGATGGCGCAAATCTTGTCGTAGATGTGCTGGTTGGGCTGGTGTCCTTGCCGAACATCTCGAAATCGACGCCCAGGGCGGCCCAGCGCATGCCGAAATCGGGCTTCCACTGCAGCTTCACGTTGCCGCCGGTCACTGGGACCGTGGTGTCACGGCCGTCTTCGTCGGTGAAGGTGACGGTGCCGTCCTTGGCATTGACCTCCTTCATCGGCACGTAGAGCACGCGGCCGGAGATGGGCGAGATCGGCAGGAAGGGCGAGTAGGTCGCCTGACGCTCGGCTCCGAGGGTCGGCAGCATCACCGCCATGATGTCGTCGTAGCGTTCAGCGGCGAGGCGCAGCACCGCGTCGAAGCGGCCAGACTTGTAGTAGTCGGTGGCGCTGGCGAACTCGTAGTCGAAGCCGAAGGTGTCGAGGAAACGCCGAAGCATGGCGTTGTTGTGCTCGCCGAAGCTGTTGTGCTCGTTGGTCCAGGGATCCGGAACGGAGGTCAGAGGCTTCTGCAGATGCGGCTCCATCGCCTCCCTGGACGGCACCGTCTCGGGGATCTTGCGCATGCCGTCCATGTCATCGGAGAAACAGATGAGCCGGGTCGGCACCTGGTCGCGGGTGAGCAGGCGAAACGCCGTGCGCACCATGGTGGTGCGGGCGACCTCGCCGAAGGTGCCGATGTGCGGCAGCCCCGAGGGACCGTAGCCCGTTTCGAACAGCGCTTCGGTCTTGCCGGACTTTTCCAGCCGCCGGACGAGTTTGCGCGCCTCCTCGAACGGCCAGGCGCGGGCGGTCTGGGCGGCGTCGAAAAACGCGGGATCAAGCTCGGGCAGCACTATGGAAAGCCTTTATCTCGGGGAACCGGGGGTGTTTGACACCGGGGGACGCCCGCGTCAACGGGAGGTTGACTTGTCAACGGGCGGGGCGCTGCCTAGGTGTGGGCACTAGGTTGTCCAAGGAAGTGCCATGTCCCTCCCCGTCCACGACGCCCTGATCCGCCTGATGATCGTTGCCGCCTCGGCGGACCACGACATCACGAACACCGAACTCGATCGTATCGAGGGCCTGATCCGCAACCTGCCGGTGTTCGAGGGTTTCGACCGCACCCGCCTCGCCGAGGTTGCGAATGCCTGTGCCGATGCGCTGAACGGCACGCCCGGGCTGGACGGGGTGATCGCGGAGGCGATCGCGGCGCTGCCGCCGAAGTTCGAGGACACGGCCTATGCGCTCGCCGTGGAGGTGACGGCCGTGGACCTACTGCTGGAGCAGGAGGAACTGCGCTTCCTGGAACTGATGCGCGACCACATGCATCTCGACCGGCTGACCACCGCCGCCATCGAGGTGTCGGCGCGGGCCCGGCTGCGGAAGCTGCCGGCTCAGTAGAAGCCGACGGGGAACCAGCGCAGGTAGAGTTCGTCCAGGGTGCCGTTGTCCTGAAGGCGAACCAGCGCCCAGTTGATCGCCTGGCGCACGGCGTCCTGTCCGGCAGGGACGGCGATGGCGAGACCTTCGCCGAAGAGGGACGGCCGGAAGTATGGCTCGCCGGCGAAACCGCAGCACTCCAGATTCTCGTTGATCCAGAACGAGGCGCGCATGGCGTCGCCGAAGAAGGCATCGGCCGTGCCGGCCTTTACCGCTTCGAGCCCCTCGATCTCGGTTGGATAGGCTGTGACCGGCACTTCGGGCAGGTATCGCTGCATGAAGGTGGCGTGCGCGCTGCCGGAGCGGACGGCGACGTTGCCGCCGGCGAGCTGCGCAGGATCGAACCCGCGGATACTCTCGAGACGGGTGACGAACCGGCCCGGCAAGGCCAGATAGGTGGCGGTGAAATCGAAGCGCGCGGCGTTCTCGGGTGTGATGGCGAGCCCGGCGATCAGGGCATCACCCTGGTTGTCGGCCAGTGCATCGGCGACCTGCTCCCACGGCCAGGCCTGAATGGTGCAGGCGACGTCGACCTCTGCGCATATCCTCCGGGCGAGGTCGATATTGAATCCGATCAGTTCGCCGCTGCCATCCCGGAAGTTGAAGGGCGGAAAGTCACCGGTGGTCAGAAAGCGAATGGCCGGCACCGGCGTGACGCTCGGCAGCAGTTCGCGCGCACTCGGATCGGTGTGATTGGGCAGGGTCTGCGCGGCGGCGGGGGCGACGAGGAGCGCCGCAACTACAGCCGCCCTCCAGATCCGTTGCAACATCGTAACCTCATCCGGTCCTGGGGACCTTCTCCCACAAGGGGAGATGGGACGCCAGAGTGCTAGACCTGATCGAGGCCGTACATCAGGTCGGCGATGAGATCATCCGGGTCCTCGAGACCGACGGACAGGCGCAGCAGGCCGGGCGTGACCCCGGTTTCGAGACGCACTTGCTCGGTGAGGCGTGCGTGGGTGGTGGTGCGCGGGTGGGTGATCAACGAACGGGCATCGCCAAGATTGTTGGAGATCAGGATCACCGCCAGATTGTCAGACAGGGCAAAGGCCCCCTCCTGACCGCCCTTGACGTCGATGGCGAGGAGCGAGGAGCCGCGCGTCATCTGGCGCTTGCCGAGTTCGTACTGGGGATGTTTCGGGTCGTGCGGATAGAGCACGCGTTCCACCTTGGGGTGGCTCGACAGGGCGGCGACGATCTTCTCGGCGCTGTCGGTCATCCGCTCGATGCGCAGGGCATAGGTCTCGAGGCCCTTGATGAGGACCCAGGCATTGAAGGCGCTGAGAGTTGCCCCCGTGTGGCGGAGGAAGGTGTGGACGTCGCCCTCGATGAGTTCGCGCGAGCCAAGCACGATGCCACCGAGCACCCGCCCCTGCCCGTCGATATGCTTGGTCGCCGAGTAGGTGACGAGGTCGGCGCCGAGTTCGAGCGGCTTCTGATAAGGCGCCGTCGCGAAGACATTGTCGACGATCAGCCGCGCGCCGTGAGCATGGGCGATCTCGGCCACGGCGGCGATGTCGACCAGCTCAAGGGTGGGGTTCGTCGGCGTCTCGATGAACACCAGTTTTGTGTTGGGCTGCATGGCCCGGGCGAAATTCTCCGGATCGCGCCCGTCCACCAGAGTCGAGGCGACGCCGAAGCGCGGCGCGTAGTCCTCGACGACATAGCGGCAACCGCCGAACAGCGCCTGGGCGGCGACGATATGGTCCCCTGCCCTGACCTGGCTCATCACTGCCGTGGTGACCGCCGCCATGCCGGAGGCAAAGGCGCGGCCTGCCTCGGCGCCTTCGATCAGCGCCATGCGCTCCTGAAACACGTCGACGGTGGGGTTGGCAAAGCGGGAGTAGTTGTGGCCGCCGGGTATCTTGTTCTGGAACAGCAGCTCGGCGTGCTCCGAACTTGGATAGGAATAGCCGGAGTTCAGGAACAGTGCTTCGCTGGTCTCGTGGAACTCGGTCCGGTTGTTGCCGCCGTGAACCATCTGCGTGGCCGCGGAGCGCTTGTTGGGATCGCGGAGCGGATTGTTCTGTTTGGACATGGGACCCTTCAGACAAAAAAACCGGCACGCGAGTGGCGGCCGGTTTCCACACGGTCCTTAGCTATTTGTTTTAAGTGGCTGCAAGCGACCGGCCAAATCACCACTGGGCTGTGATGTAAGGGCAATTCGCTGTTGGCGTCAATCGCTGCGGTTGCTAGGAAAACCCGGGCCTTCGCCCGCGTGAGCACCCCGAGATGCAACAGGACTGGCCCAAGGGCGTCTTCCCAGCACGGTTGATCGAGGCCCTGCACAAGCAGGGCGCGATACAGGCCGCGCGTCCCTTAGATGCCGACCAGGTGCAGCCGGCGAGCCTCGACCTGCGGCTCGGCCCGGTCGCCTTCCGGGTGCGGTCGAGCTTCCTGCCCGGGCCTTCCCACTCAGTGGCGGAGCGCATCGAGGCCCTGAAACTGCACGAGATCGACCTGACCAAGGGCGCCGTGCTGGAACGCGGCTGCGTCTACCTGGTGCCGCTGCAGGAATCCCTCACGCTGCCGGCGACGGTGAGCGCTTCGGCCAACCCCAAGAGCTCCACCGGCCGGCTCGACGTGTTCACCCGCGTGATCGGGGACAGGGCGCGCGGCTTCGACCAGTTGCCGGCAGGATATACGGGTCCGCTCTATCTGGAGATCAGCCCGCGGACCTTCCCGGTGCTGGTGCGTACAGGCTCGCGGCTCAGCCAGATGCGGTTCCGCTCGGGCGACACACGGCTCACGGCCGCCGAACACGTGGCGCTGCATCAGGCCGAGGGCCTGGTGTTCGGCGAGACCACGCCAGTCGGCGACGGGGTGGCGCTGTCGATCGACCTTCTGGGCGAGGGACGCGACGGGCTGGTGGGCTTCCGCTCCAAGCGCCACACCGCCGTGGTCGACGTCGACCGCAAGAACGCACTGGACGTGCTGGACTTCTGGGATCCCCTCGTCAATCGCGGGCGGGGCGAACTGATCCTCGACCCGGATGAGTTCTATATCCTCGTCAGCCACGAGGCGGTGCATGTGCCGCCCACCCATGCGGCGGAGATGGTGCCGTTCGACCCGCTGGTCGGCGAATTCCGGGTGCACTATGCCGGCTTCTTCGACCCCGGCTTCGGCCACTCGCCCGCGGGGGGCAGCGGCAGCCGGGCGGTGCTGGAGGTGAGGAGCCGCGAGGTGCCGTTCCTGCTCGGGCACGGCCAGACCATCGGCCGGCTGGTCTACGAGCAGCTGGCGGAAAAGCCCGACCGGCTTTACGGGTCAGCGCTCGGCTCCAACTACCAGGCACAGACCCTCAAGCTCTCGAAGCACTTCAAGTCTTATCCAGGCTGAGGCGGGCGGCCGAAGCCGCCCTGCCCTGTTCGCTAGTTCCTGCCGCCCTTGTCGTGCGGCTCATGGGTGTGGTGGCTGTCACGCACGCCACCGCCTCCGGAGACGTCCGACTGACGGCCATTGGTCGGCTGACCCGGCAGGGGACCGCGGCCAGCGGTGGGATCCGGAAGGTCGGGACGCTGGTGGCTGCTGCCGGGGCCACCGTGATGACGATTGGCAGCCTGGTTCTTGTCGGAAGTGGACATGGTTCACCTGTCCTGCTGGTAGCCCTGGTGGGTGGTGTTCTGCTTGCTGTTGCCCTGGCGGCCCTGCTGGGCAAGGTTGCGGCCCTCGCCGGGATGGCCCTTGCCGCCATGTTCGCCGTGCAGGTCGACGTGATCCTGTCCGCCCGGGCCCTTGGGACTGACGCTCTTCGGCGGGATGGGAGGCATGTGTTTCGACATGGTCTTCTCCATTGCTGGGACAAGACCTAACAGACGGGCGCCGAAGCCCGTTCCGTCCACCATCGAGCGGTACAACAGGATTAGCTGCCCGACCGGCGCGCATCCTTGGCGTTGAAGCGATGCATTTATTTACGTTGGCGACCGGAACAAGACGGCTGCTCCACCGGTTGCCATAGGGACAAGCCGGAGGACGTATCGTTTGCGGACTTCCTCTACCGCACCGTCCTCCATCCAGCAGTCTGACATGTTCCAGCGGGCCTTAGGGGCACCGGTCGTTTTCGATTGGATATGAAATGCCGAGAACCACGCCGCCTTCTCTTGCCTCCGTATCATTCAGCCCAATCCCCAGCATCGTACGAC
>JAEZHZ010000113.1 GCA_023436745.1 Pseudomonadota bacterium
TAAACCTTCTTGAGCTGATCCTTCGGCACGAGCAGGTCTTCTTTGCGCGTACCCGAGCGCGATACGTCGATCGCGGGGAAGACGCGCTTGTCGGAGACCTTGCGGTCGAGAATGATTTCCGAGTTGCCGGTACCCTTGAACTCTTCGAAAATGACTTCGTCCATGCGCGAGCCGGTATCGATCAACGCCGTCGAGATGATGGTCAGCGAGCCGCCGTCCTCGATGTTGCGGGCGGCACCGAAGAAGCGCTTCGGGCGCTGCAGGGCATTGGCATCGACACCACCGGTCAGCACCTTGCCGGAGCTTGGCACCACGGTGTTGTACGCGCGGCCGAGGCGGGTAATGGAATCGAGCAGGATGACGACGTCGCGCTTGTGCTCGACGAGACGTTTGGCCTTTTCGATCACCATCTCGGTGACCTGGACGTGGCGCGAAGCGGGCTCGTCGAAGGTCGAGGAGATGACCTCGCCCTTCACCGAACGCTGCATGTCGGTGACTTCCTCGGGGCGCTCGTCGATGAGCAGCACGATGAGGTAGCATTCGGGGTGATTGGTGGCGATCGATTGTGCAATGTTCTGCAACAATACGGTCTTACCGGTGCGGGGAGGAGCAACGATCAGGGCGCGCTGGCCCTTGCCGAGGGGCGCCACCAGGTCGAGGATGCGCGCGGAGCGATCCTTGAGGGTGGGGTCCGGGAGTTCCATCCGCAGCCGCTCTTCAGGATAGAGCGGGGTGAGGTTGTCGAAGTTGACCTTGTGGCGGACCGCCTCGGGGTCTTCGAAGTTAATGGTGTTTACCTTGAGCAGCGCGAAGTAGCGCTCGCCATCCTTGGGAGACCGGATCTGGCCTTCAACCGTATCGCCGGTCCTCAGACCGAAGCGGCGGATCTGCGAGGGGCTGACATAGATGTCGTCGGGGCCGGGAAGGTAGTTGGCGTCCGGGGAGCGGAGAAATCCGAAGCCGTCGGGCAGAACCTCGACCACGCCCTCGCCGGTGATGTCGACCTCGCGCTCCGCCAACTGCTTGAGTATGGCGAACATCAGCTCCTGCTTGCGCATGGTCGAGGCATTCTCGACCTCGTATTCTTCTGCAAACACAAGCAATTCGGCCGGCGACTTGGCCTTGAGCTCACTGAGCTTCACATTCTGCATAGAGCGGTTTGACCCTTTGGCGGGAACGGGATCGGCGATTGACGCAGATACTTGGGGAGGGGGTGTGCATCCCGGGCACGACCGGGGAGGTCAGCGGGGTAGTCGGATGCGTTGGCGGTGATGTAGCGTGATCCTTCGCAACTTTCAAGATGCGAGCAGCGAAGGATCGCGATTCACGTGAAACGGGCCGCCGTCAGAACGGCCGCACGATGACAGCGATGACGATGATGATCATCAACACCGTCGGCACTTCGTTGATGATCCTGAAGAACCGCTGCGGCTTGGTGTTGCGGTCTTCGCGGAAGGCGCGGAGATAGCCGCCCAGCATGCCGTGAATGCCACTCATGGCGATGACGGCGACCGCCTTCACCCAGGCCCAGCCCTGGCTCCAGTCGACAATGCCATGCGCCACCATGGCGAGGCCGAAGAACCAGGCCGCAATCATCGCCGGCGTGGTGATGCCGCGATAGAGCCGACGCTCCATGACCTTGAAGGTCTCGGACTTGTCCGAGCCGGTCTCGGTCACGGAGTGGTAGACGAACAGACGCGGCAGATAGAGCATCCCCGCCATCCAGGCGATGACGGAAATGACGTGAAAAGCCTTGAACCACTCGATCATGGGCTACGTCCTATCGCCCCTTCACGCGGGCCACAAGGCGCTCGACATGTTCGATCGGCGTCTCCGGCACGATGCCGTGTCCCAGGTTGAAGATGTGCGGCCGGCCCGAAAAGCCGGCGATGATCTCGTCGACCCGCCGGTCGAGCTGCTCGCCACCGGCGACAAGCCGCAGCGGATCGAGATTGCCCTGAACGGGCAGGGCAGGCGGCAGCGCCGCGTTCGCCCAGGCAAGCGGGGTGGCATAGTCGAGGCCAAGCGCATTGACCCCGGTGCGGGCCGCATAGTTGGGCAGGTTGCCGGCAGCACCGCGGGGAAAGCCGATGAACGGCGCTCCCGGAATGATCCGGCGCACGCCCTCGACGATCCGGCGGTTGGGTTCGATCACCCAGTTTTCAAAGGCGACCTCATCGAGGTTCAGGGCCCAGCTTTCAAAAAGCTGCACCACGTCGGCACCGGCGTTGAACTGCGCAACGAGATAGCTGATCGAGGTCTCGACCAGGGTGTCGATGAGGCGGGCGAAATCCTCCGGCTGGCGCAGCGCATAAAGTCTCGCCGCAGCCTGGTCCGAAGACCCTCGACCACCGATCATATAGGTCGCCACGGTCCACGGAGAGCCAGAGAAGCCGATCAGCGTCTTCTCGGGCGCGATGGCACCCCTGAGACGCGATAGCGTCTCCAGCACAGGCGCCAGTCGTTCCAAAGCCTGTTCCGGACGAAGCACCCCGAGCCCGGTTTCGGTCACCGGTTCGAGGAGCGGGCCTTCACCGGTTTCGAAGCGAACCGACTGGCCAAGGGCATCCGGCACGACGAGGATGTCGGAGAACAGGATTGCAGCGTCGAGATCAAACCGCCGCAGGGGCTGGAGGGTGACCTCAACAGCCAGGTCGGGCGTATAGCAGAGCTCGAGAAAGTTGCCGGCCCTGGTGCGGGTCTCGCGATACTCGGGAAGGTAGCGTCCGGCCTGGCGCATGATCCAGATCGGTGGCCGTTCCTGGCGCTGGCCGAGAACCGTGTCCAGCAGAGCCCGCTTCGGGCGAGATGCCTCGGTCATGGCGTCCTTCCAAACCCAATAGATTCTTTCTGTTCTTCTATCTTTATCATCATGGTGGTGTTTTGCTGGAATTCGCGGCCGTTCACAATCGACCGCGTGGCGGCACAAGGGCGCAGGTGTTTTCGAACGCCCGGGGTGCAAAACGTTCTGGCGGCTCAGGATCGCCGCCGGACAAAATAGTTAACGAAGCGTTAACCCGGCGACTCCGGAGTCAACGATTCGAATCCGGGTGTTGAGAAGCTGTCTTCGGCGCCGTTCTGGGGTGCCGACTTTTCCCCATACTTCTCCAAGCCCCTCGCCAAGGACGTGCAGAAACGAGCTGTTAATGGTTCGTAAACCAAGTGGGACAACTTCGGCTCACCCGGAAAACCATGAGTCCAGATCACAGTTCCGGATTGAGCCGTGCAGAACTGTGTGGAAAACATCAACCATGCTGATCCTCGCTTCCAAGAGTCCGACCCGGAAAACCCTGCTGGAACAAGCCGGTGTCGCTATCGAGATCGTCCCCGCCGCCATCGACGAGCGGGGGCTTGAAGACGCAACCCTGGTGGCCGGTGGGGATGGACGCGACGTCGCCCGCCGGCTCGCCGAAACCAAGGCCGTGGACGTCTCCGCCGCCCATCCGGGACGGATCGTCCTCGGGGCCGACCAGACGCTGAGCCTCGGCACGGAGCTCTTCCACAAGCCTCGGACCATGGAGGAGGCGGCAGCCCAGCTCGACCGTCTGCGCGGCAAGACCCACCGGCTGCATGCCGCGGCGGCGCTGGTCCGCGACGGGAGCGTGCTGTGGTCGGATCTGCAGTCCGCCGAAATGACCATGCACGACTTTTCGGCCGAAGAACGCGATGCGGTGCTCGCCCGCGAGCGCGATGCCGTGCTGTACTCGGTGGGTGCCTATCGCCTCGAAGGACCCTCGGCGCGGCTATTCGAAAGCGTCAACGGCGACTATTTCGCCATCCTGGGGCTTCCGCTCCTTCCTCTTCTTGCCGCCTTGCGGACCCTTGCGCCGGACCTTTTGCAGTGACCACCAGAGCCTTTGTCTTCGGGCACCCCATCGCCCATTCCCGTTCGCCGCTGATTCACGGGACATGGCTTGTGGAACACGGCATCGACGGCAGCTATGAAGCCATCGATGTTGCCCCCGCGGCGCTGCCGGCCTTCTTCGACCGGCTGCACCAGGGCGAGTTTGCCGGTGGCAACGTCACCATTCCGCACAAGGAGGCGGTGTTCGGGCTCTGCGACACCGTCGACCCGCTGGCCGAGCAGATCGGCGCGGTGAATACGCTGGTCGTGACGGACGGCAAGGTGCACGGCACCAATACCGACTATCTGGGCTTCCTGGGCAATCTCGACGCCGGTGCTCCGGGCTGGTCGGAGCGACTGGACCGGGCGCTGGTCCTGGGGGCGGGGGGCGCCGCGCGGGCGGTGATCGTTGCGCTTCAAAGCCGCGGCATTCCGATGATCCTGCTCAATCGAACCCGAGCCACGGCCGACCGGCTGGCGGCGGAGTTCGAGGGCGATATCACCGTCGCTCCGCTCGAGGCCGTTGGCGAAGTGGCGCCCCATGTCGGGCTGGTGGTCAACACCACATCGGTCGGCATGCACGATACCCGGTTCGAAGGTTTCGACGCCGGCGCCCTGCGGCCCGATACGCTGGTGACCGACATCGTCTATTCGCCACTGGTGACGCCCCTGCTGGCCGATGCACGGGCGCATGGCCTCAGGACGGTGGATGGCCTCGGCATGCTCCTGCACCAGGCGGTGCCGGGGTTCGAAGCCTGGTTCGGCGTGCGGCCCAGCGTGACGCCGGCGCTGCGCGCCCGCATCGCGGCAACGCTGGGGGCGTGATGTTCCGCCTCGGCCTCACCGGTTCGATCGCCACCGGCAAGTCGACGGTGCTGGAGGCATTCCGCGATCTCGGCGTGCCGGTCTATTCCGCCGATGCGGCGGTTGCCGAGCTTTATTCGGGCGAGGCGGTGGCGGCGGTGGATGCGCTGTTCCCCGGCGTCGCCGTCAATGGCGTGATCGACCGCCAGCTGCTGGCCGAAAGGCTGCGGCTTGACCCAGCCGGGTTTGCGCGGCTCGAGGCGGTGGTGCATCCGCTTGTCCGGGGCCGGATCGGGGATTTCCTCGCCAGCGCCGAGGAGGCGGGATATGCGCTGGCCGTGGTGGAGGTGCCGCTGCTCTACGAGAGCGGGCATGACTACGGGTTCGACGCCGTGGCGGTGACCCATGTCGACGAGGACGAGCAGCGCCGGCGGGCTTTGGCCCGGCCCGGAATGAACGTGGATAAGCTCGATACCATCATTGCCCGCCAGCTTCCCCAGGCCGAAAAGAAGCAGCGCGCCGACTACCTGATAGACACCGGCACGTCGATCGCCGAGACTCGTGCCGCCGTTGCAGCGCTGGTCGATTCGATCCGCCACCGGCAAGGATAGAGATGAACCGCGAGATCGTGCTTGATACCGAAACCACCGGCCTTGCCCCCGAGGGCGGGGATCGTCTGGTGGAGATCGGCTGCGTCGAGCTGATCAACCACATCCCCACCGGCCGGCACTACCACGTCTACATCAACCCGCGCCGCTCGATGCCGGAGGAAGCCTTCCGCGTCCACGGGCTGAGCGATGAGTTCCTTGCCGACAAGCCGGTGTTCGAGGCGGTCGCCGACGAATTCCTCGACTTCATCGGCGATGCGCAGCTGATCATCCACAATGCCAGCTTCGACATCGGCTTTCTCAACCACGAGCTGAAGCTGTCGGGACGGAGCCCGCTCCGCAATCCGGTCATCGATACGGTGATGGTGGCGCGCGACAAGCATCCGGGCGCCCGGGTCAGTCTCGATGCGCTGTGCAAGCACTACGGTATCGACAACTCACGCCGAACGCTGCACGGCGCGCTGCTCGACAGCGAGATCCTCGCCGAGGTCTATCTCGAGCTGATCGGCGGCAAGCAGGTCTCGCTGGCGCTGACAGCCGAGGCTGAAGTGTCCGCTGCCGCCGCCATGGCGACGCGCGTTCCGGCACGGCCGCGTCCTGTGCCGCAGCCGCCACGGATCAGTGCCGCCGAACATGAGGCGCCCCAGGCTGCGGTGGAAAAACTCGGGCCGGATTCGATCTGGGCCCGCTATGCCGAGCCGGCCGAAGCGGTGGTTGCGGCGGAATAGGCCTGCGCGCGGGGATGACCCCGGCCGGAGGCCGGGGGTGAAGTCGCTGTCGCCTCGAACTTCGAAGCTTAGTTGACGGTCGGCTCGCCGCCGCCATTGGCGGGGGCGGGAGCTGCACCGGCCTGCTGCTGGGCGGCCAGCTTCTGCAGATTCTGGCGATAGATGGCGGTGAAGTCGACCGGCTCCATCATCAGCGGCGGGAAGCCGCCCTGCTGGGTCACGTTGGCCAGCACCTGGCGGGCGAACGGGAAGATCAGGCGCGGGCATTCGATCATCAGAATGGCGCTGAGCTGGTTTTCCGGGATGTTCCGGATGCGGAACACGCCGCCATAGACGAGTTCGACGTTGAACAGCAGCGCCTCGTCACGGCTGGCCTTGGCGTTGAGCGTGAGCTCCACCGCATAGGTGTCCTCGCTCTGCTTCTTCACGCCCACCGAGATATTGACGTTGAAGGCGGGGTTGGTGCCGCTGCCGAGCATGGAGCCGGGAGCGCCCGGATTCTCGAAGCTGAGATCACGGATGTACTGGCCGATGAGGTTCATCGAAGGCGGGTTCGCGGTTGCCTGCGGGGCGGCGCCGCCCGGGGTCTCGTCGGCCATGGTCTTGTCCTTTGGTGTCTCGCGTTTCCGGCCGGTGGCTAGCACTTTTGCCCCGGCCTCACAAGCATCGGGGGCGGTTTAGCGGGGCCGGTACTCGTCGTCGTCGAGCTCGATCGTGCCGGTGCGGTCGATCCGCGGGTCGGGCGCGGTTTCGCGGCGGTAGTAGGTCGCGGAGGCGTCCACCACCGTCACGCGCCGGGCGAGCCAGCCATAGATCGC
>JAEZHZ010000177.1 GCA_023436745.1 Pseudomonadota bacterium
CTCAAGGGCTGTTCCCGTCTGGAGGTGGCCGCCCGACGTGCGGGCGGCCAGCCGCTGCCTTAGTTGCCGCTCAACCCGCGGACATGTTCCTGGTGCTGCTGCAGCACCGGCAGTGTTGCGACGGCGAACTCCTTCAGCGCCCCTTCGGGACCGTTGGTGGAGTAGGATTCGAACAGGGCCACGGCCTCGTCGTGCGCCTGGGTCTGGGCGGCGATGTAGGCCGCGTCGAACTCCTCGCCCTCAAGCCCCTGCAGCTCGTCGACGATCTGCTGGTGGCGGTCGTCGAGGTCGGTGGGCGGGGTCACGCCCTCCTCCTGGGCAGCCGGCATCATCTGCTGGGCTGCGTTGGTGTGGTCGGTAATCATCTGCTCGGCGAACGCGACGACGTCCGGGTTCGTGCCGCGCTCGACGGCGAGCGTGCTCGACACGATCTCGAACTGATTGCTGATGGCCGCCATGGACGCGAACTCGGCCGGGTCCGTGACCTGCATCGGAGCGGTTGCCGCCGGGGCGGCAGTGTCGGTCTGAGCCTGTACCATCGCGACAGGCGCGGTGAGCAGGGCGGTGGTGATCAGTAGTGCGCGTAGCTTCATGGGATGTCTCCTCGTTGAAGACCGGTAAGCGCCCCGGCAACGGCACCGTTCCGGCGCCTATCCGAGTTAAACCGATGACATAGGGGGAACCACCGCGGACCGGGCGGTCCGCGGCAGGGGAAGGACGCCGACTGGCCTCAGTGCCGCGGAGGGACCGCGCGCGGGATCTCGCCGAGGTTCTCGGAGCGGACGATCTGCAGCTGGTTGGTGACCGCCCCGACACCATCGATCGACCTGGCCAAAGCCTCTGCCCGCTGGCTCGCCTCAGGGCTGTCGACGGCCCCGGTAATCAGGACGCCGGTCCCGTGCGCCGCGACGCTGACTGCCGTCGCGTCGAGGTCATCGGCTTCTGCCAGAACCTGCTGAACCGCCCGCGCAAGGGGCGCATCTTCCGAGCCGCCAAATGCGCTGTCGTCTGTCGGGATGGCGTCGTCCGAGAAGCGGGAGTGTTCGCCGTCGAGTTCCTCGGTCGGTTCGTGCTCGCTGCGCCCGCCCCAGTGGCTGGCTTCATAGGCACCGAGGTGGCCGCCCCCGCCTTCGGGTGATGGCGGCACCCTCGGGGGCGCCTCGTCATTGCCGGCGAGGCTCGGTCCGGTCTGGTTGTATCCGCCGGCCTGCCCGTAGTGGCGATGGCGGTAGTCGAGCTTGTCCGTGTCGGGCTGCTTGCTCATCTCAAGTCTCCGGATGCTGTCGTGGAAGGCCCGTCGGCCGCTCATGAGCCAATGGCTGGCACGTCAGCCGGTTCCCCGCCCGTGCGGCTCCGACGACCTCAGGCGTCGAAATCCAGCCCGTCTCGTGGCAGGCTCGTCTCGAGATAGGCGGGATCGAACCCGGCTACCGCCCGCAATTCCTCAAGTTGCAGGATCTGGATGCGGCCGGCCGAACTGCGGATCAACTCACGGTGACGCAGCACCTGCAGCGTCCGGTTCACATGGACAGTCGACAGTCCGAGGTACTCGCCGACCTCCGCCTGCGTCAGCGGAAACTCGAACTGCCCATTGCGGGCAAGACCCAGCCGGTCGAGTCGTACGTGCAGTTCGCACAACAGGTGCGCGACGCGCTCTAGGGCGGTGCGGCGCCCGAGCGACACCAGAAGTTCCTCGGCGATGGCGCCCTCTATGGCGATGTTGGCAAGAATGCTCGCGAGGATGCGCGGGTGCGTTTCCGACAGATGGGCCAGCCCATCGGGATCGATCTGGATGATCGTTGTCCGCGACAGGGCGGCGAACCGCGCCCGCTGGCGCGAACCGGTCAGGAAACCGAAGTCACAGATGTCGCCCGGCAACACCAGGCTTACCAGCTGGCGCTGGTTCTGCCGTTCGCGATAGCGGCAGGCCCAGCCCGAGCCGACCAGGCAAAGGTGGTCGGACGGATCGAATTCTTCGTGTGGATCTAGGATGCGCCGGCCCCATTTGGCCGCGGCCAGCGCCGCCATGTCTTCCGCCGGCAGGCGCCCAAGGCTTTGCAGGCGACCGAACACTATGGGGCCGCCAGGCTGCTGTGGGTGGACACCGGCCGTCGTGGGATTCGCCATTTGAAAAGCGGCCATAACGCATCCCCTCGGGCGGCTTCCCACCACACATTCAGGTCACGGATGGCAACAACCTCGCGGGGCCCGCGGTTCCAGCAGCGAGGTTGGATCGGGCTTGGTTAGCTTCGGTTAAATGACTGGGGTCGGGCTCGGCGGCGGCGAGCTCGCGACAGGCTGCGGGGTTGTCATTTGTTAATTCGTCGACTCCGCAGGCTGGCTAAGGTGCGTGGACTTTCCAGAATGACGTGGATTCGCGAGTGCACCTGATTGCCGCGAAATGGTGGCCGGTGGTCGCCTGTTTGCCCAGTGCCCGAACAACAGACGAGGCGTCCGCCTGCTGGCGGCGTGCGCCCGGAGTGCGCCCATGACCAGCTTTGCCGAGCCATTCACGGCTCACGATGTCTTCACACGGCGACTTGCGAGCCTGTGCCCGCTTTCGCCCGGAGCGCAGGCCGCTGCGCGGATGCTGATCTCGCGTGCACGCGACGTGCGGCCGCGCGGTGAAATCGTGTCAGCAAACGGCGTGGTCCCCGCGGCGCGGGTGCTTCTCAGCGGCTTTGCCTGCCGCTATCGCGACCATAGCGACGGACGTCGGCAGATCACCGGTTTCGTGCTGCCCGGAGAACTGTGCGATTTCGGTTTCCTCTCGGGAACGCCGGCCGTGCAGGCCGTGACCGCCATTGGTCCGTGCACCCTCGGCGAGATTGTCCCCGCCGATCTCGCCGGGGTCAGCGAACAGCACCCGGACGTGATGATTGCCCTGCTGCGGGCAGCCGCGGTCGACCAGAACGTGTCACGCGAACTGGTGGCGAGCCTCGGTTCGCGCAGTGCCGTGCAACGCATCGGCCATCTGCTGTGCGAACTGCATTTCCGGTTGGGCGTCGTAGAGGGCTTGCGGGCGGAGAACGAATTTGAACTGCCGCTGACACAGTCAGAGCTGGGTGAGGCGCTCGGACTGTCTACGGTTCACGTCAACCGCACCCTGCAAGTGCTGCGTCGGGAACGGCTGGTGGAAACGCGGGGGCGGCTCGTATTCCTGCCGGACCCCGATGCTCTCGCCCGCTTCTGCGGGTTCGAGTCCGCCTATCTGCAGCCGGCAACCCCGGTGCCCGCTACTGAGCAGCGTTCCGCTCAAGGTTGACGGCAATGCAGCGGGCCAGCCGGTGGAGCGGGCT
>JAEZHZ010000205.1 GCA_023436745.1 Pseudomonadota bacterium
CGCCAAGGCGGGCGCCGACATCATCACCGTCCATGCCGAAGCCGGCCCGCACCTGCACCGCACGCTGCAGGCCATTCGCGCCGAGGGCAAGAAGGCCGGCGTCGCCATCAACCCCGCCACCCCCGTCGGGGCGGTGGAAGCGGTGCTGGATGATATCGACCTGCTGCTGGTGATGTCGGTGAACCCCGGCTTCGGCGGGCAGGCCTTCATCCCCGGCACGCTCGACAAGCTGCGCCGGGCGCGGGCGCTGGTCGGCCAGCGGCCGATCGAGATCGAGGTCGATGGCGGCATCACCGCCGACAATGCCCGTGCCGTTGCAGATGCTGGCGCAACCGTGTTCGTCGCCGGCTCTTCCGTCTTTGCCGGTAACGAAAAGCAAACATATCCTGCCCGTATCGCTGCAATTCGCAGCGCCGCGAGCACCCGAACCGCCTGATTCAATTCCTGACCGGATGCCCGTAAGCTCATGATCCCACGCTATTCCCGCCCCGAAATGGTCTCCGTCTGGTCGGCGGAAACGCGCTTCGCCATCTGGTTCGAGATCGAAGCCCACGCCACCACCAAACTGGCGGAACTCGGGGTGGTGCCGAAGGAAAGCGCCGACAAGATCTGGGACGTGATGAACGCCCGCAAGGCCGAGCTGGGTGACTACGGCTTCGACGTCGCGCGCATCGACGAGATCGAGCGCACCACCAAGCACGACGTCATCGCGTTCCTGACCCATCTCGGCGAGATCGTCGGCCCCGACGCGCGCTTCGTGCACCAGGGCATGACCTCCTCCGACATTCTCGACACCACCCTTTCCGTGCAGCTCAAGCGCGCAGCCGACATCCTGATCGCCGATATCGATGGTCTGCTGGCCGCGCTGAAGCGGCGCGCCTACGAGCACAGGAACACCATCACCATCGGCCGCTCGCACGGCATCCATGCTGAACCCACCACCTTCGGGGTCAAGCTGGCCGAGGCCTATGCCGAGTTCACCCGCAACCGCGCCCGCCTCGTTGCCGCCCGCGACGAGATCGCGACCGCCGCCATTTCCGGGGCCATCGGCACCTTCGCCAACATCGATCCGGCGGTGGAGGAATATGTCGCCGAAAAGCTCGGTCTGTCGGTGGAGCCGGTGTCGACCCAGGTGATCCCGCGCGACCGGCACGCGATGTTCTTCGCCACGCTTGGCGTGATCGCCAGCTCGATGGAGCGCGTGGCAGTGGAGATCCGCCACCTGCAGCGCACCGAGGTGCTGGAAGCCGAGGAGTATTTCTCGCCCGGCCAGAAGGGCTCGTCGGCCATGCCGCACAAGCGTAACCCGGTGCTGACGGAGAACCTCACCGGGCTTGCCCGCCTCGTGCGCGGCATGGTGACCCCGGCGCTCGAGAACGTCGCCCTGTGGCACGAGCGGGACATCTCGCACTCCTCGGTCGAGCGCATGATCGGCCCCGACGCGACAGTGACGCTGGACTTCGCCCTAGCCCGCCTGACCGGGGTGATCGACAAGCTGGTGGTCTATCCGGAGAACATGCGCAAGAACCTCGACCTGCTCGGTGGCCTCCACTATTCGCAGCGCGTGCTGCTGGCACTCACCCAGGCCGGGTACAGCCGCGAGGACAGCTATGCGGCCGTGCAGCGCAATGCCATGAAGGTGTGGGAACACCGCGGCGACCGCACCGGCCTGTTCGCGCAGTATCTGAAGGATGACCCGGAAGTGACTCTGAGCGATGAACAAATCGACGCGATGTTCGACGACGCCTACCATCTGAAGCACGTCGACACGATTTTCCGCCGGGTGTTCGGCGAATGAAGATCGCCGAGGCCGACATCCTGATCCTGCCGGGCCTGGGCAATTCCCCGGCCGGACACTGGCAACAGCGCTGGGCAGAGCGGATGGCGACGGCCGCGATCGTCGAGCAGGCAGACTGGGACGAGCCGGACCTCGACGACTGGGTGCTGACCATCGAGCAGGCTGTGCGGCTGACCGACCGGCCGGTGGTGCTGGTGGCGCACTCGCTGGCTGTGCTGGCCGTGGCGCATGTGGCGCCCCGGCTTGCGCACAGCAATGTGCGGGGCGCCTTCCTCGTTTCCATGCCCGACGTGGAGCAGAGCGAGGCCGTGCCGGAGGAGGCGCGCGAGTTCGGGCCGATCCCGAGAGATCCCCTGCCCTTCCCCTCGATGCTGGTCGCCTCCACCAATGATCCGCTCTGCAGCGTGGACCGTGCGGTGGAATACGCCACCTGCTGGGGATCGGACTTTCACCTTGCCGGCGAGGCGGGGCACATCAACGTCGCCTCAGGCCACGGCCCGTGGCCCGAGGGGCTGCTGATGTTCACGCGGCTGATGCAGCGGCTATGAACGAAGGCTACGAACTGGTGGGCGAGCCCCCCGGCGTCGAGGACTTTATGAGGCTGCGGCAGGTGGCCGGGCTCAGCCCGAAATCAGACCACGGCGCCCGGATCGGACTGGCGAACACCTGGTTCGGCGTGACGGTACGCCTCGGCGGCCGCGCCATCGGCATGGGCAGGATCATCGGGGACGGCGGCACCGCGTTCCAGATCGTCGACATCGCGGTGGAGCCGGAGCATCAGGGCAAGGGGCTCGGCAAGCGCGTCATGGCCGCGCTGATGGATCATCTCCACGGCCACGCCCCGGACGGCGCCTATGTGAGCCTGATCGCGGATGGGGACGCCCGGCATCTCTATGCCCAGTACGGGTTCGAGCCGGTCATGCCTGCCTCGATCGGCATGGCAAAACACCTCCGCCGCTAGGGAGGTAAGGCTGGCCCGGGTGCTCAGACGCCCAGGCCAGGCACTGCGGATCAGCCCTCGGAAGCGATCTGCTCGTTGGCGACAGCGACCAGCGTCGCCATCTTCTGGCGAATCACGTCGTCACCCACGGTGATGCCGCGGGCCTTGAAGTCGCCCGAGACCTTGCGGAAGACGTCTTCATCACCGGCTTCCTGGAAATCGGCGGCCACCACTTCGGCGGCGTAGACCTTTGCCTCTTCAGGCGACAGGCTCATGAGTTCGGCGGCCCAGATGCCGAGCAGCTTGTTGCGACGTGCCTCCGCCTTGAACTTCTTCTCGGCATCGAAGGCGAACTTGGCTTCCTCGCCTCGCTTGCGATCGTCGAACCCGCTCATGCAGCTCTCCCAATAGTATGGCTTACGGCCGGTGTGGCCATGTCTTCGACATATGCGCTTCACCGGCCCAAATCAACGTCACTGCAGCCGTTGCGACGAACTGCGACACAAGGGGACTGCGACCCCATCGTCCCCAGCATTCATGCGAAAGAACTTGCATCCGCGCCTGTTTCTATCGCATGAAGCGGCCAAATCGACCCCTCCTCTCGACCGGTTTGGGATGCCATGAACCGCCGCCGCAAAATCTACGAAGGCAAGGCCAAGATCCTGTTCGAAGGCCCGGAGCCAGGCACCCTGGTCCAGTACTTCAAGGACGACGCCACCGCCGGCAACGGCGCCAAGCATGAAGTGATCGACGGCAAGGGCGTGCTGAACAACCGTATCTCGGAGTTCATCTTCTCCAAGCTGAACGACCTCGGCATCCCCACGCACTTCCTGCGGCGCATCAACATGCGCGAGCAACTGATCAAGGAAGTCGAGATCATTCCGCTCGAGATCATCGTGCGCAACGTTGCGGCGGGTTCGCTGGCAAAGCGGCTCGGCCTCGAGCCCGGCACCCGCCTGCCCCGCTCCATCATCGAGTTCAGCTACAAGGACGATGCCCTCGGCGACCCGATGGTTTCCGAAGAGCACATCACCGCCTTCGGCTGGGCCACCCCGGCGGAACTCGACGACATCATGAGCCTTGCGGTCCGGATCAACGACTTCCTGAGGGGCCTGTTCATGGGCGTGGGCATCCAGCTCGTGGACTTCAAGATCGAGGTTGGCCGGCTGTACGAAGGCGACATGATGCGCATCGTGCTCGCCGACGAGATCAGCCCGGACAACTGCCGGCTGTGGGACATCAAGACCCGCAACAAGATGGACAAGGACCGCTTCCGCGAGGACCTCGGGGGCCTGGTGGAAAGCTATCGCGAAGTGGCCCAGCGACTCGGCATCCTGGTCGAGAACGACAATGCGCTGACCACTGGTCCGCGACTGGTTCAGTAGGAGCGGAAATGAAAGCGCGAGTCATCGTCACGCTGAAATCCGGCGTTCTGGACCCACAGGGCCAGGCCATCGAAGGATCCCTCAAAGGGCTAGGCTTTCCCGGCGTTACCAACGTACGGCAAGGCAAGGTCTTCGACCTCACTCTTGAAGGAACCGATGAATCCGAGGCGCGTTCCCGCCTAACCAGCATGTGCGAGAAACTGCTGGCGAATACTGTGATCGAGAACTACTCGATCGAAATCACAAATTAACGGCTCTCGCCGATAATCAATTCGCGCCAGTTCCAGGCGCAGGACTGTACTGCCATGCTCAAGACGCTTTCGCTTTCCGTCATGTTCATTGCCACCCTCGGCCTTATGTTCGCCGCGTACGCATCCGTGCCTGTCTGAGGTCATCGGTCCGTTTACCATAGAGTCGATCTGCCGGTGCTCGCACCGGCATTTTACCATCGGCTCCATGACTTGACCGTATGATGCGCTCCGGATTCCGGAGTGCAGGCATGAGCGCTATCAACGATCGACTCGCGTGGGTCGACATGGCCAAGGGCCTGTCGATCTTTCTCGTCGTCATGATGTACTGCGCGGCAAGCGTCGGGGAGGATACCGGCCAGACAGGCGTCCTTCACTGGGCGATGGCCTTTGCCATGCCATTCCGGATGCCGGAGTTCTTCCTGATCTCCGGCCTGTTCCTGTCGCAGGTCATTGCCCGCCCCTGGAAGACGTATGCCGACCGGCGCGTCGTCCATTATCTCTACTTCTACGCCCTGTGGGCCGTCATCCACATCGTCTTCAAGGTCGCGCTCGTCGGCCGCGACCCGGTGACCGCAGCGAGCTATCTCGCCTGGGCCGTGGTAGAGCCCTATGGCGTGCTGTGGTTCATCTACATGCTCGCGGTCTTCGGACTCGTGGCCAAGGCGCTGCACCAGGCCCGTGCGCCGCACTGGGCCGTGCTGGCAGTGGCCGCAGCGCTGCAGATGACCGGGCTGCGGACGGGCAGCTACATGCTGGACCAGTTCGCCGCCTACTACGTTTATTTCCATGCCGGCTATGCGTTCGCGCCGCACCTGTTCCGGCTGGCCGACTGGAGCCGCGGCAACGTGCCCGCGGCCCTCGGCGTGCTCGCCGCATGGGCTGCAGCCAATGCTTTCCTCGTGTTCTCGCCCGGCTTCCGCCTCGACCCCGTGCATATCGAGATGGGCTATGCGAGCCTGCCGGGCCTGCACCTGGTGCTGGCGCTCGCCGGCGCGGCGGCGATCTGCGTCGTGTCGGCGCTGCTGACCAACCTGCCCTTCATGGACTGGCTGCGGTGGCTGGGCACCAGGTCGCTGGTGGTCTACGTCGCGTTCGTGCTGCCGATGGGGATCGCGCGGCTGATCCTGCTCCGGCTCGGCATAGACGAGGTGAACGTTCTGAGCCTAGCCACGATGGCCGTGGCCATCGTAGCGCCGCTGGTGCTGTGGTGGCTGACCGAGCGCACCGGCTTCGGCCGGTGGCTGTTCGAGCGACCGGGATGGGCGCACCTTCCTGGCACGAGGAGGCCAGCGCCCCCCGCTCCAGCCATGGCGGCGGCGGAATAACACGCGCAAGTGCGGCCGAGGGCGAACGCTCGGCCTTGCCTTTTGTGCCAAGACTCACCACAAGGACCCGGCGCATCCCTGACATTGCGAGGACCCCACGATGAAGTCGGCTGTCATCGTCTTCCCCGGCCTCAATCGCGACCGCGACATGATCGCGGCGCTGACGAAGATTTCCGGTACGGCTCCGGCCACCGTGTGGCACCAGGACACGGACATCCCCGAGGCCGACCTGATCGTCATTCCCGGCGGCTTCTCCTACGGGGACTACCTGCGCTGTGGCGCCATCGCCGCCCGCTCCCCGATCATGGACAAGGTGCGCGAGCGCGCAGCGGCGGGCGTGAAGGTGCTCGGCGTCTGCAACGGCTTCCAGATCCTGATCGAGGCCGGATTGCTGCCGGGCGCGCTGATGCGGAATACTTCGCTCAAGTTCGTCTGCCGCGAGGTCAAGCTCGAGGTCACCAACGCCGACACCGCCTTCACCCGTGGCTATACGCAGGGCCAGATCATCCGCTGCCCGGTCGCCCACCATGACGGCAACTACTTCGCCGACAGCGAGACACTGGCGCAACTCGAGGGCGAAGGCCGCGTGGCGTTCCGCTATGCCGAGGGCACCAACCCCAACGGCTCCATCAACAACATTGCCGGCATCCTCAACGAGAAGGGCAATGTCCTCGGCCTGATGCCGCACCCCGAGAACCTGATCGAGGCGGCTCACGGGGGCACCGACGGCCGCGCCCTGTTCGCCTCCGCACTCGGCGTCGCCGCCTGATCCCCTCTCTTCCGACCGGACCCGGAATGACCTTCGACAACGACATCGCCATCACGCCCGAACTCGTCGCCGACCACGGCCTCAAGCCAGACGAGTTCGACAAGATCGTCGCGCTGATCGGGCGGCAGCCGACCTACACCGAACTCGGCATCTTCTCGGCGATGTGGAACGAGCACTGCTCGTACAAGAGCTCGAAGAAATGGCTGCGGACGCTGCCGACGACGGGTCCGCGGGTCATCCAGGGCCCCGGCGAGAACGCCGGCGTGGTGGATATCGGCGACGGGCAGGCGGTGGTCTTCAAGATGGAGTCGCACAACCACCCGAGCTACATCGAGCCCTACCAGGGCGCGGCGACGGGCGTCGGTGGCATCCTGCGTGACGTGTTCACCATGGGCGCGCGACCAGTGGCAGCCATGAACGCGCTGCGGTTCGGGTCGCCCGAGCACGAAAAGACCCGGCACCTCGTCGCTGGCGTGGTGGCGGGCGTCGGCGGCTACGGCAACTCCTTCGGCGTGCCCACCGTGGGTGGCGAGGTCGAGTTCGACGAGCGCTACAACGGCAACATCCTGGTCAATGCCTTTGCGGCGGGCCTGGCCGACACCGACAAGATCTTCTACTCCAAGGCCAAGGGCGTTGGCCTGCCCGTCGTCTATCTCGGCGCCAAGACCGGGCGTGACGGCGTGGGCGGCGCCACCATGGCCTCGGCGGAGTTCGGTGACGACATCGAGGAGAAGCGCCCGACCGTGCAGGTCGGCGACCCCTTCACCGAAAAACGCCTGCTGGAAGCCTGCCTCGAACTGATGGCGACGGGAGCGGTGATCGCGATCCAGGACATGGGCGCGGCCGGCCTTACCTGCGCGGCAGTGGAGATGGGGGCCAAGGGCGAGCTCGGCATCGAGCTGGACCTCGACCAAGTGCCGGTGCGCGAAGAGCACATGACGCCCTATGAGATGATGCTCTCGGAGTCCCAGGAGCGCATGCTGATGGTGCTGCATCCCGACAAGGAAGCCGCCGCCCGGGCCGTGTTCGAGAAATGGGAACTGGACTTCGCCACCGTCGGCAAGACCACCGACGACCTGCGGTTCCGCGTGATGTGGCAGGGCAAGGAAGTAGCCAATCTGCCGATCAAGGAACTCGGCGACGAGGCGCCGGAATATGACCGCCCATGGGTCGAGCCGGCCAAGCCGGCCCCGGTAACCGACGTGCCGCGCATGGATGTGGCGGAAGCGCTGCTGGCGCTGATGGGCGGCCACCAGGTGTCGTCCCGGCGCTGGGTCTATGAGCAGTACGACACGCTGATCCAGGGGAACTCGCTGCAGCGCCCCGGCGGCGATGCCGGCGTAATCCGGGTGGAGGGACACCCGACCAAGGCGCTCGCCTTCTCCTCGGACGTGAACCCGCGCTATTGCGAGGCCGACCCCTATGAAGGCGGCAAGCAGGCCGTGGCCGAGTGCTGGCGCAACCTGACCGCGACCGGTGCGGAACCGCTGGCCGCGACCGACAACCTGAACTTCGGCAACCCCGAGCGTCCCGAGATCATGGGGCAGCTGGTGCGCGCCGTGCAGGGCATTGGCGAAGCCTGCAAGGCACTGGACTTCCCGATCGTTTCGGGGAACGTGTCGCTCTACAACGAGACCAACGGCCGCGGCATCCTGCCCACGCCCACCATTGGTGGCGTCGGCCTGCTGCCGGACTGGCAGCGCATGGCGCGGGTGGGCTTCGCCGGCGAGAACCAGGTGATCCTGCTGGCTGGTGCGCCGCCGGAGCGCGGCACCCACATGGGGCAGTCGATCTACCTGCGCGACCTGTTCGGCCGCCGCGACGGGGCCCCTCCTCCGGTGGACCTCGCGAATGAGCGCCGCACCGGCGACTGGGTCCGCAAGCTGATCCGCTCGGGCGTGGCGACGGCGGTGCATGACCTGTCGGACGGCGGCCTCGCCGTGGGCCTTGCCGAAATGGCCATTGCCTCCGGCATCGGCGCGAGGGTGGTGGACCTCAACGGCGTCGATACCGTCACCCAGTACTTCGCCGAGGATCAGGGGCGCTACCTCGTGACCGTGAACCTCGATCCGCAGGGCGACGAGATCATGGCACTGTGGGAAGAGGCTACCGCCATCGGTGTCCATGCGCCCTGGATCGGGACGACCGGGGGCACCGACCTCGTGCTTGGTGAAGCGCGGCCGCTGCCGGTGCGCGAACTGCGCGCCGCCCATGAGAGCTGGTTCCCCAACTATATGGACGGCCGGGCCGCCTGACGCGGCCCGCGCCTTACCTTCGCCGCTGTTTGGAGTGTTCTGAACCGCAATACACCGGTTCAGGAGACTTCGATGAGACAGCACCTCACCCTCGGCCTTGCAGCGGGTTTCCTGCTGGGTGTGTTGCCGGGGGTGGCGATGGCGCAAAGCGTCAGCGTCAGTCGATCGGTGCTGGAGAACCAGCCCTATACCCTCATCTACCCCGACCCGATGGTGGCGAGTGGCGGCCTCGATGCCCCGGTCGTCATCAACCATCCCGACGCGCCGCTGCAGTGCTCGATGAGCATCGTGCCGGTGGAGGACAGCGACCAGTGGACCGCCGAGGCGGCGCTCGCGTCGCTCGACGACGGTGACGTTACCGCCGGGTGGGCGGAGAGCTTTCCGGGCTTCACCCTGATGAACAAGTCCGTGGTCGAATATCAGAGCGGCCCCGCCCTGCTCTACGACGGCACCAGCACGGACTCACCGATGGGGATGCCGCTCACCATCGTCCATACCGAGACGGTGGACAGCGGGCGCGGCTACACACTGGACTGCTACTACGATACCGCCGGGGAAGCGCAGCTGCGGCCGCTGGTCGACTTCATCATCGCCAACTTCTCCACCAGCTCGGGCGCAGGGTGCTGCGTGGGCGCCGAACCGGAGACGGCCGAGGACACGACTGCTTCGCCGCAGTAGCAGGCTGTTGAAGGGGTTCCGGCACTGGCCTATCTATGGGCGACAAGAACCAGACTCCGGGAGACCTGCATGGCAATGGACGCAAGCGAAATCGAACGCCGGATCAAGGCGGCCTTGCCCGATGCCCGGATCGACATCCGCGACCTCGCGGGCGACGGCGACCACTACGCGGCGACGGTGATTTCCGAACAGTTCCGCGGCAAATCGCGGGTGCAGCAGCACCAGCTGGTCTACGCTGCCCTGCAGGGAGACATGGGCGGGGCGCTGCACGCGCTGGCCCTGCAGACCGGAGTACCCGACTGACAATGAGCCTGCGCGAATCCCTCGAACTGATCCGCATGGTCCGCCCCGAGGCGGGCACGGCGGCGCTCGAGCACGAGATCGCGCAGGAGCGGGCGTCGTCGCTCGGTGCCGCGGAGGCGCGGGTGAAGAAGACACTGGCGGCACTTCGTGCCGGCGGCGACGACACCGCCACCGCACTGCGGGATGCACAGCAGGCGGTCTGGGCCTATTTCGTCCAGCGCGAGCTGATCGGCTTCCGGCGACATGCCGAGGTCATCCAGGATCTCGGCATCCCCGGCGAAGTCCTTTCGGGGCTCGGGGCGATGCCCCCGGGGCCGAAGCCCCGGTGACCCGCGCGGTCTTCTTCGATGTCGATGGGGTGCTGGTCCACGGCTACCATGCCCGGCCGGAGCTGCAGCAGCGCTGGGACGAGAACCTGCTCGAAGAACTCGGCGTCGACCCTCAGCGCTTTCGCGACGAGTTCATCTATGACGTCTTCGTCAAGAAGGTGGTCATCGGGCAGATGGCGCTGGTCGATGCGCTCGAGCGGGTACTGCCCGGCCTGGGCTATCGGGGCTCACCGATGCGGTTCGTCCACTATTGGTTGACCCACGACAGCAGCATCAACACGGGCGTGGTCGACGTGGTGCGCAGGCTTCGTCGGAGCCCGGACGTGCGGCTCTACATCGCCACCAACCAGGATCACATGCGCGCCCTCTGGCTCTGGCAGGCGCTCGGCTTCAGTGAACTGTTCGAGGACATCTTCTATTCGGCGCGGATCGGCGTGATGAAGCCGCAGCCCGACTACTTCCGCTTCATCATGGACAGGATCGGCCCGCAGGTGGAAACGCCGCTGCTGTTCGATGACACCCCGCGCGTCGTAGAGGGCGCGCGCAGCTTCGGCTGGGAGGCCGTGCTGGTGGAAGGTGGCGATGAATGCGCCGCCCACCCGTGGATCGCCGCACGGCTCGGTGATGAGCAGCTCATCTCGACAGCGCCGCAGTCCTGCCCTATCTAGTGCGAGACGCGAAGCCGGACCTTGACCCCGGCAACGAAAGGCTCCTCCCATGACCGACATCAACGCCTTCATCGATGACAAGGTGAAGAACAACGACGTGTTCCTCTTCATGAAGGGCTCGCCGGACTTCCCGCAATGCGGCTTCTCCGGGCAGGTCGTGCAGATCCTCAACTATCTCGGCGTCGACTACGGCAGCGCCAACGTGCTGGAGTCCGAGGAACTGCGCGACGGCATCAAGGCCTACACCAACTGGCCGACCATCCCGCAGCTCTACGTGAAGGGCGAGTTCGTCGGCGGCGCCGACATCGTTCGCGAGATGTTCCAGTCGGGCGAACTGCAGACGCAGCTCCAGCAGGCCGGCATCGCCGTCAAGCAGAGCGCCTGACCGACCAGCAAGATCGAAATTCCAAGGCCCTGCCCCCTGCGGCGGGGCCTTTTTGCGTCTCGTCCAGCAGCTCCGGATTGCGGGAACCAAGGTGATGCATCAACGCCGCTGATGGGCGCCATTACGCAATATCGCTTTGCGTGCCCGGGGCGCAGGCGTAGGTTCTGCGTCGACTTTCAGGTGACTCCCCCATGTCCGCATCCGCTTCCCGTCCTGTAGTGCCGCTACCGCTTGTCATCGTCGCTGGCTGCATCATCGCCGCCATCGGCTTTGGCACCCGCGGAGCGTTCGGGCTGTTCACCCTGCCCGTCACCGAGGATCTGGGACTGAGCCGCGAACAGTGGGGCATGGCCATGGCCGTGCAGAACCTGGTGTGGGGCATTACCCAGCCGATCGCGGGTGGCCTTGCAGATCGTTACGGCAGCGCGCGCGTGCTGGCGTTCGGCGGACTCATCTATGCCGCCGGAGTGCTGGGCATGGCGTTCTCGCCAGACACGCTGGCCATGACCCTGACCGCTGGCGTGGTGACGGGCGTCGGCATTGCGGTAGCATCGTTCGGGGTCGTGATGGCGGCCTTCGGGCGCGCCGTGCCGGCGGAGAAGCGCAGCTTCGTCTTCGGGGTCGCGACGGCAGCCTCCTCCGGCGGCCAGTTCCTGTTCGCACCCATCGGCCAGGGCTTCATCAACGCGTTCGGCTGGAAGATGGCGCTGGTGTGGATCGCCCTGATCCTGCTGCTGATCGTACCACTGTCGATCGCTCTTCGCGGACGCGCCGAGTCGACAGCGGGTCAGGCGGACCTGCCCTTCATGCAGGCGCTATCGAGCGCGTGGGGGCATGGCTCCTACCGGCTGCTGGTCATCGGCTTCTTCGTCTGCGGATTCCATCTCGCCTTCATCAACGTGCACATGCCGGCCTATCTGGTGCAGTGCGGGCTGAGCCCTGAAGTGGGGAGCTGGACCATCGCCGTAATCGGCCTGTTCAACATAGTCGGCTCGCTGCGCTCCGGCTGGCTTGGCAGCCGGCTGCCCCGCCAGCTGCTGCTCGCCAGCATCTACTTCCTTCGCGCACTGGCCATAGCGGCATTCCTGCTGCTCCCCGTGAGCGAAGTGACCGCCTATACCTTCGCTGCGACCATGGGCCTGCTGTGGCTTTCGACCGTGCCGCTGACCGCCGGCCTCGTGACCCTGTTCTTCGGGCCAAGATACATGGGGATGCTCTATGGCGGCGCCTTCTTCAGCCACCAGCTGGGGTCGTTCATCGGCGTGTGGCTCGGGGGCTATGTGTACGACGTCACCGGTGCGTACGACCTCGTCTGGTACCTGGGCATCCTGCTCGGTCTTGCTTCGGCGGCGGTCCATATCCCCATCCGGGACCGCATCGCGCCGAACTTCGGCATCAAGTCAGCAGCGGTCGCGCCCGCCCAATGATCGTTCATTGCCGATAAAGGCTTGCAAATGCGGGGAACGGAGTTCATGGTCCGGCACTATACTTTCCGCCGCCCCTCCCCGGCCGCGCTTCCTTTCTGAGCAAGATTCCCATGGCTGACCATTTCAACCGGGTGCTTTCGCGCCCAGAATTCATTGCCCTGATCGCGGCACTGATGGCGCTGAACGCGCTGGCGATCGACGTCATGCTGCCCGCATTGCCCTACATGGGCGAGGCCCTGGGCGTGACCAGCGAGAACGAACGCCAGTATGTCGTTTCCTCCTACATGCTCGGCATGGGGATCGCGGTTCTGGCCTTCGGGCCACTGACCGACCGCTTCGGGCGGCGCGGACCGCTGCTGTTCGGCATTGCAGTCTATGTGGTGGCCGTGTTGGCGGCCATTCTGGCGCCGACCTTCGAGACACTGCTTATCCTGCGCTTCATCCAGGGCATGGGCGCCGCCAGCGTCCGCGTGATCGCCACGGCCGTGGTGCGCGACCGCTATCGCGGCCGCGAGATGGCCGAGGTCATGTCGCTGACCTTCATGGTGTTCATGGCCATTCCAGTGCTGGCTCCCGGCATCGGGCAGGTGCTGCTGCTGACCGGCCCGTGGCAGATGATCTTCCTGTTCATGGGCGTGCTGGCCTTCGCCTTCTGGCTGTGGACCTACATCCGGCTGCCGGAGACGCTGCCGGTGGAACGCCGCCGCCCGCTGAGCCTGCGTGCGATCACCACCGGGTTCCGCATCGTCTTCACCAACCGTGCGGCCTTTGCGTATGGACTGGCAGGCATGTTCCTGTTCGGCGCGCTGTTCGGCTTCATCAGCTCATCGCAGCAGATCTATGTCGACATCTACGGCCTCGGCGTCTACTTCCCTGTCGCCTTTGCGGGGGTGGCCCTGCTGATGGCGGTTTCATCCTTCACCAACTCGCGGATCGTGCGCCGGCTCGGCATGCGCCGGATCTCGCATGGTGCTGTGCTGGTGTTCACGGTGGTCAGCGGCATCTGGCTGGCCCTCGCCATGATCGGCTACCTGCCGCTGTGGCTCTTCCTCAGCCTGCTGTGCATCATCATGTTCGCCTTCGGCTGGTCCTCGGCGAACATGAATTCGCTGTCGATGGAACCGCTCGGCGAGGTCGCGGGCACCGCTGCCTCGGTGTTCGGCTTCATCCAGACGGTGGGTGGCGCACTGATCGGCGGCTACATCGGACAGATGTTCGATGGCACAACCGTCCCCGTGGCGACCGGGTACTTCAGCATGGGCGTGCTGACGCTGGTCTGCATCCTCGTTGCCGAGAAGGGGCGCCTGTTCGGCGTGGGCGAGGAATACGCCTCTGCCGAAATGGCCGCCGCGGAAGCGCACTGACCTCAGGTAGGCGGAGCCGGCGGCTCAAGCTGGCTCCGGTCGTGATAGACATGATCGACGAGGCCCCATTCCCGCGCCTCGGTTGGTGACATGTAGCGGTCGCGCTCGAGCGCGGCCTCGACTTCCTCGTAGGTGCGGCCGCAATGGCGGGCGTAGATCTCGTTGGTGCGGCGCTTGATGCGCAGGCTCTCTTCAGCGTGGATGAGGATGTCGGTCACCTGCCCCTGATAGCCGCCCGACGGCTGGTGCAGCATGATCGAGGCATTGGGCAGGCACACCCGCTGGCCTGCCTCCCCGGTCGCCAGGATCAGTGTGGCGGCAGAAGCGGCCGTGCCCATGCAGAGCGTTCCCACCGGCGCCTTGATGAACTGCATGGTGTCGTACATCGCCAATGCAGCCGTCACCACGCCACCGGGCGAGTTGATGTAGAGGTAGATCGGCTTGGTGGGCGCGTCTGCTTCGAGGAACAGCAACTGCGCGCTGACCAGGGAGGCCATGGTGTCCTCGATCTGGCCATTGAGGAAGATGATCCGCTCGCGCAGCAGCCGCGAGTAGATGTCGAAGGATCTTTCCCCGCGGCTCGACTGCTCGACAACCATGGGGACGAGTTGCATCATGTCGCGCATCGGCGACCTCCTTGAGGCTGATGATGTGAGCGGATGGAAGCCCGGCTCTAGGCGGCGAGCAGCATCATCGGGGGTGCTGGCTCGTTGCTGTTGGCGGCAACAGGCAGGCTCGGCGGCGTGTGGGTCAGGCGGAACAAGGTGCGCCCCTCCCCGTCCGGCGTCAGTTCGAAGGTGACGATGCTGTCCTCAGGGGTGTCCACCGATCCCGCCTCGCGCCAGCGATAGCTGAGACTGCGGTTTTCCTCGGCGGCAAGGATGGTGAGGTCCAGGTCCGCCGGCGGCTGCAACCAGCGCTCGAGGTATTCCGGAATGGTGAGGGCGCGCCAGACCTTCTCGGGAGGCGCATCGAGCGTGCCCTCGAACACCAGCTCGGCATCGGTGTCGGTCATTGATCCATCTCCTTGAGCAGGTCCTTGAGGGAATCGATGCGGCCGGGCCAGAAGGCGCGATACCGCCCGAGCCATTGGTGAAGCGGCGCGAACCCCGAAGGGTCGACACGATAGTTGACGAAGCGCCCTTCCCGCCGCTCGCTGACGAGGCCGGCGCCCCGCAACACCGCAAGGTGCTGCGACATCGCCGGCTGAGAAATGGCAAAGCCCTCACGCAGATCGGTGGCTGTCATCTCCGCCCCGGCAAGCCGCTCCAGGATGGCGCGGCGCGTGGGATCGGCAAGTACCTTGAAGATATCGGCTTCCGTCATGCCAACAGATAAGCACACACTTATGCGTCAGGCAAGAGGCGATCGAGTGCCGTGTCGGATGGCTAGAAGGTGAACACTTCGCGGCGCAGCAGGTGCCAGCTGTCTTCGTCGACCGCAGCCAGCAGGCCACCGCCGGTGTGATGAGGCTCGTACCGGCTGCCATCCATGCGGCGAACATAGCCGCCTGCTTCCTGTGTCATGAGCGCGCCAGCGAGATGGTCCCACGGCATCAGCTTGTTGTAGCTGACGAACTGGCCGTGCCCCGAAACCAGCGTGCGGTACTCATGGCCCGCGCAACGGAAATTTGAGAGCAGGCGCAGCTTGTCGGTATTGGCGAGGATACGCGGGCGCAGCTGGCGGGGCATGTAGGCGACGGAAGCCATGCCGACCATCTGCTCGAGCGGGAGCGGATCGGCAACTGCCAGGCGCAGCGTTTCACCATCGGGACGGCGCAGCCAGGCACCGCCGCCCTTTTCGGCGATGAACCAGTCGTCGCCCATAGGATCGTAGATGATGCCGGCGATCGTTTCGCCACCCTTCACCAGCGCGGCCATGGTGGCAAAGAGCGGCAGGCCGGCAGCGTAGTTGGCTGTTCCGTCGATCGGATCGACCACAACCGCCAGATCGGCGTCAGCCAGTTTCGGCAGCAGGGCAGGATCGGCGGCCACGGACTCCTCGCCCACGAACAGCGCCTCGGGCAAAGCCACGGCCACGCGCTCGCGGATCACCTGCTCGG
This sequence comes from Pseudomonadota bacterium, assembly GCA_023436745.1. GTDB lineage: Bacteria > Pseudomonadota > Alphaproteobacteria > Rhizobiales > Devosiaceae > Devosia. Next base: position 15,940 of record JAEZHZ010000205.1, read on the forward strand.
TGGCTGTGTCGGCCTCGGTCACGAGGTCTATCGCCTCGCTCTTGGTCTGGACCATGGTGGCGTCAAGACGGCGGAAACGCGGCAGGGCTTCGGCCCGGGCGGCATCGCGAAGGATATGGGCGAGCGAGAGGATGTCGAGGCTCAAAGGGTGGTTCTCCGGTCAGCCAATGCGGCGAAATCGAACAGGCGCGGATCGAGCATGTGGCTCGGATTGATGTTGCCGAGGGCGCGGATCATCACATCCTTGCGGCCGGGCATGCGCTTCTCGATGTCGGCCAGCATCGCCTTCATGGCATTGCGCTCCAGCCCATCCTGCGATCCGCAGAGGTCGCAGGGGATGATCGGAAACGCCATGGCTTCGGCGAAGCGGGCGAGATCCTCCTCGGCGCAGTAGATCAGCGGGCGCAGCACCTCGACGTCACCCTCGTCGTTGAGCAGGCGCGGTGGCATCGCCGCCAGCTTGCCGCCGTGGAACAGGTTCATGAAGAAGGTCTCGAGGCTGTCGTCCCGATGATGGCCAAGGACCAGGGCCGAGCACCCCTCCTCCCGCGCTATGCGATAGAGATTGCCACGGCGCAGGCGCGAACAGAGCGAGCAATAGGTAGCGCCCTGGGGCAGCTTGTCGGTGACGATGGAATAGGTGTCCTGGTACTCGATGCGGTGCTCGACACCGATGCGCGCAAGGTATTCCGGCAGGATATGCTTCGGAAAGTTGGGCTGGCCCTGATCGAGGTTGCAGGCGAGCAGGTCCACCGGCAGCAGGCCACGCCACTTGAGGTCGAGCAGCAGCGCCAGAAGTCCGTAGCTGTCCTTGCCGCCGGAGAGGGCGACCAGCCAGCGCTCGCCAGGCTTCACCATGGAGAACTTGTCGAGCGCTTCGCGGGTGTTGCGGATCAGGCGCTTGCGCAGCTTGTTGAACTCGACCGAGCGCGGGGCGCCGGCAAACACCGGGTGTGCACCGGACTCCGCCTCATCGACGGCCGGCATGGCTTCCATGACTTCGCTCATCGCGAACTCCCGCGTGGTGGAACGGCTTGTCTGTAACGCCCGAGCCCGGCGAGGGAAAGGCGGGAGGCGGCTTACCGAAACTTAATTTGCCTTCCTTGCCGTAGCCGGATTGTGACGGCTAGATGAGGCTCTTACCGGCACCTGGAGACTCGCGGTGTTTCGATCCTTCTTTCCCGCCCCCAAGCTATTCTTCTCTTCAGCAGCGCTGTGGCTTCTCGCCTCGGTGCTGATCTGGTTCACCATCGGCGAGCCGATCCGCTCTGTGGTGAGCATCGACCGCTTCACCCACCCGGTGATCAGTACGGAAATCCAGGACCAGCCGACCACAGCCAGCGAGCCCGCGACCGGCGACCCCGCCGCAGGGGCCGGGCAGACCAACCCCAACGCACCGGCCGAGACGGCCAGTGACGCGCCTCCGGCGACAGAGGCAGACGCCGCGGCACCCAACCCCGCCGCCGCTGCCGCCGAAGGGTCCGAACTGAACTTCCTCACCGCCGAGCGGGTCTGGCTCTACCAGTACGTGCTGATGGTAGCGCTGGTGTTCTGCGTCTTCTGGTACTTCTACAAGCGCAACGAGTGGTACTGGTGGTCGGTGGTGTCCACCACCGTGATCCTGCTGGTGATCTACTTCCAGGTGCAGGTCCAGGCCTTCGTCAACGAATGGTCGGGTGCGTTCTTCAACACCATCCAGCTGGCGCTGACGCAACCCGGCTCGGTCTCCCCGGAGCAGCTCTACGGGCTGACCTGGACCATCGTGCTCGTCACCATACCGAACGTGCTCGTGGCGGTGGGCCTTGCCTTCTACACCTCGCACTACGTGTTCCGTTGGCGCAAGGCGATGAACTTCTACTACATGGAGTACTGGCCGCAGATCCGTACGGTCGAGGGCGCCGCACAGCGCGTGCAGGAGGACACGATGCGCTTCGCGGCCATCATGGAAGACCTCGGCACCGCCTTCTTCGACTCCCTGATCACCCTTGTCGTGTTCCTGCCGCTGCTGTGGAACCTGTCGAGCAGTATCAGCGAATTGCCGATCTTCGGTGCAACCCCGGGCGGACTCGTGTGGGTCGCGCTGGCAGGAGCGGCCGCGGGCACGGCGCTGCTGGCCATCGTCGGCATCAAGCTGCCGGGGCTGAACTTCGCCAACCAGCGGGTCGAGGCGGCGTACCGCAAGGAACTGGTGCTCGGCGAGGACTTCGAGGATCGGGCGCAGCCCGCTACGGTGCGGGAGCTGTTCGCCGCGGTGCAGAAGAACTACTTCCGCCTCTATTTCCACTACACCTACTTCAACCTCGCCCGCTACGGCTACACCAACATGGTGGGCTACGTGCCGTTGCTGGTGATGGCACCGTCGATCCTCGCGGGGACGCTGACCATGGGTCTCTATCAGCAGATCCAGATTGCCTTCGGGCAGGTGTTCAGCTCGTTCCAGTTCTTCGCCCGCGCCTGGACGGTGATCGTCGAGCTGCAGTCGGTGGTGATGCGCCTGCGCAAGTTCGAAAGCTACATCCCCAAGGACCAGGAGCCGATCAAGGCGAGCGTCAGCGGCGCTGCGCCCGTGACCTGAGGCATGTCGCCGGGTCGGGGCCCTGCCCCGGCCCACCCTCACGGATGAGCGCCCGAAAGCGGGCAACAAAAAAGGGCCGCTCTTTCGAGCGGCCCTTTTTCATGTCGATGGCTACTGCGCTTAGCGCGAGTAGAATTCGACGACCAGGTTCGGTTCCATCTGCACCGGATAGGGCACGTCCGACAGGGCCGGAACGCGGGCGTAGGTGGCGGTCATCTTGTTGTGGTCGACTTCGATGTAGTCCGGCACGTCACGCTCGGCCAGCTGAACGGCCTCGAGCAGGACGGTGAGCTGCTTGGAGCGCTCGCGGACTTCGATCTTGTCACCGACCTTAACCTGGTAGGACGGGATGTTGACGCGCTTGCCGTTCACCAGGATGTGGCCGTGGGACACGAACTGGCGGGCGGCGAAGGGCGTGGCAACGAACTTGGCGCGGTACACGATCGCGTCGAGACGCGACTCGAGCAGGCCGATCAGGTTCTCGCCGGTATCGCCCTTGCGGCGGTTGGCTTCGTCATAGAGCTTGCGGAAGCTCTTCTCGGTGATGGAGGCGTAGTAGCCCTTCAGCTTCTGCTTGGCGCGCAGCTGCAGACCGTAGTCCGAGAGCTTGCCCTTGCGGCGCTGACCATGCTGGCCGGGGCCATAGGCACGGGCGTTGAGCGGGGACTTCGGGCGTCCCCAGATGTTTTCGCCAAGACGACGATCAATCTTGTACTTGGCAGAAATGCGCTTCGACATCGCGTATCCTTCGTATCGAATGAATGGATCGCGCCCTCCTCTGCCCTCCTCGCGAAGGGCTGACAGACTCCCAATGAGAATCCCGGGTGCGCCTAAAGGGCCCGCTGGGCCTGTATAGGTGGGCGCGTCTTAAAGGCGGGGTGCCGAAGAGTCAAGCTGCGGAGCCGGTGCCCGTCATGCTCCCTCGACAACCACGAGGTCGATGTCTGCCGCGCCCCGGCGCAAGGGAATGATCGCCTGATACTCGCTGGAGCGGTAGCACGCCACGGCCCGCTCGTAACTGTCGAACTCGATAACCACCTGGCGCCGGCGGGCAGCTCCCTCAACGGCCTCACCCTGTCCGCCGCGTACCAGGAAGCGGCCGCCGAACCCTGCCAGCACCGCACCGATGGCACCCGTGTATTCCTGGTACCGCTCCGGATCGGTGACGTCGACCTGTGCGATCCAGTAGCCTCTGGCCATGAGCAGCCCTCCCTGCGGGACCGTAGGGTTAGGCCATGCGCTTGTCGAGCGTCCGCTGGTCGCGCAGCTGCGGGAAGATCTGGCTCCAGATCACGGCGACCGCGATGGCGCCGAAGCCGCCGATCACCACCGCAGGGACCGGGCCGATGAAATGGGCCACCGTGCCCGCGCGGAACTCACCGAGTTCGTTGGAGGCGCCGATGAACACCGAGTTCACCGCGTTGACGCGTCCGCGCACTTCCTCGGGCGTCCAGAGCTGCATGATGGTCTCGCGAATGGTGACGCTGACCATGTCGGAGGCGCCCACAAGTGCGAGGGCCGGAATCGACACCCATACGCTGGTCGAGAAGCCGAACAGTGCCGTGAAGGCGCCGAACAGCCCCACGAACAGGAACAGCAGCTTGCCGGCATGGTCGCGAATGGGAAAGCGGGTGAGGAACAGCGCCATGAGGATGGCGCCCACGCCCGGCGCCGCGCGCAACAGGCCGAGCTCCTGTGGACCGGCCTGCAGGATGTCCTTGGCGTAGACCGGCAGCAGCGCCACGGCCCCGCCCATCAGCACGGCGAACATGTCCAGCGAGATGGCGCCAAGTACCACCTTGTTGGACAGGATGTAGCGGAACCCGCCGAATATGGTCTCGAGGCTGGTCGCCTGATGACCGCGAACCTGGCGGGGCTTCGGAATGAGCAGCACCGCAACCACGGCACAGGCGAGAAGCGCTGCGCTGGTGCCGAAGGCCACGGTGGGCGCAATGCCGTAAAGCAGGCCACCGGCTGCCGGCCCGAGGATAGCGGCCATCTGCCAGGCAGTAGCGTTGGTGGTGATGGCGTTGGACAGCGCTTCCGGAGGCACGAGGTTCGGCGCCAGCGATTGCGCCGCAGGCCCCCAGAACGCCCTTGCCGTGCCCAGAAGGACAAGGATGCCGAAGATCGGCCAGACCTCGTGCGCTTCGGCATTGACGAAGACGAGAAAGCCCACAGCGCAGAGCAGTTCCACCCCGAGGCAGGCCGCCATGATCCCGCGGCGGCTGAACCGATCGGCCGTCAGTCCGGTCACCAGGATCAGCAGCAGGGACGGCAGGAAGAGGCTGAGCCCGACGAGGCCCAGCAGGAACACATTGGCGGTGACGTCGTAGATCTGCCAGGCGACCGATACCGACATGATCTGCACGGCAAAGCTGACCAGCAAGGTGGTGAGCCAGAAAAAGCGAAAGCCAGGATAGGTCAGCGCGATGCGCGCCGGTTCGGAGGGCGTGTGCATGGTGGCGCGAGATTGCACGCTAAATCCACGCCGTCAAAGGCGGAGATGGGTGCAGGCGTTCGCCTTCCGGCCTTAAAGTGTCAACTCTCGTCCGACTTCTTCATCCTGTTCGGATTTGGCCGCTCGTGGCGTCGGTCGATCGACGAGATCACCCCGCGGAGGGTCCTTATTTCCTGCGAGGTGAACTGGCCGCGCGTAAGTGCGGTCCGCAGGTTGTTCACCATGCTCGGGCGCTTGTCCGGGGTGGTGAAGAAGCCGGTCTGGTCGAGCACGCCCTCGAGATGCTCGAACAGGCCCACGAGCTCACTGCGGGGCGCAGCCTCGGCGAGGCCGCTGTCGAACGGCAACTTGCCCTGCCCCGACTGCAGCCGCCACTCATAGGCGAGGATCAGAACTGCCTGCGCGATGTTCAGCGAGGCAAATGCCGGTTCGACCGGCAGGGTGACGATCAGGTCCGCGATGGCAACTTCGTCATTGAGCAGGCCCCACTTCTCGCGACCGAACAGCAGCCCCGCCCCCTTGCCGGTCGCGATATGGGCCGACATCCGGCGCGCGGCCTCGTCGGGCCCGATAACCTGCTTCTGCATGTCGCGGGAGCGCGCCGTGGTCGCATAGACGAGGCTGAGATCGGCGACGGCGTCTTCCAGCCGATCGAAGACCCTGACACGCTCGATCACATGGTCGGCACGCGAAGCCGCGGCCACAGCCTTCTCGTTGGGCCAACCATCCCGCGGCTTGACCAGTCGCAGGTCCCACAGGCCGAAGTTCGCCATGGCGCGCGCGGCGGTGCCGATGTTCTCGCCGAGTTGAGGCTCGACCAGGATCACCGCGGGCGTCGGCAACAGTTCGATGCGTTGGGAAGAGTCGGTTCCGGCCATTGTGCGCCACTCTGCTGAGGTCAGGCGCACATAGCCGGTTGCAGGCCGCGGTGCAAATCAGGCGACACGCGGACGTGGACGCAGGTCCTGGACCTTGCTGGACCGCTGCCACTCACGATCGAGGATGGCAAAGTGCAGCTCCTCGTCCCACTCGCCCTGGAACAGGGCATGCTCACGATAATGGGCTTCGAGCCGCATGCCCATCTGCTGCATCAGCTTGATGGAGTGGTGATTGCGTCCATCGCACCGGCAGAAGACCCGGTGGATACGGAAGTGATCGAAGGCGAGGTCGAGTATCGCGCTGATGGCTTCGCGCGAGAACCCCTGGCCGGAATATGCAGGATTGATGCAGAAGCGAAGTTCGCCCTGCCCGGCCGTGGCGTCGCTCCACTGCAGTGACACATGGCCGATCAGCTTCCTGTCGCCCTTGCGGACCATGGCGACGGTAATGGTGTCACCCGGACGCTGAAGGCTGACGTGGCTCCGCATGGCGTTCAGCGCCGCGGCCACCTCGGCCTCGTCGCGGGAGCGGCTGAACACATAACGCTGCATGGAAGGAAGCGAATGATATGCGGCCAGATCACCCAGGTCGCTACGCTCGAAGGGACGGAGGATCAATCGCGTCGTCTGCAGCGGCAGGGACAAGGACGGCATGGTGGCGGACTCCCGACGAAGTTTTTGTGTTGTTGGCCCGCACTGAGAACGTTCGTTGAGGAACCAAGTTCCTCTATGAAAAGGGAAAATCATGCTAAGCGGGCGTACCGAAATCGAGTTCGGTGCGCCTGAGCGCCGTCCATTCACGCTGCAGGATTGCGTAGACGAACTCCTCGTCCCAACCGCCCTTGAACCAGTCGTGCTCGTGGAAATGAGCCTCGCGGCGCATGCCCAGACGCTCCATCAGCCGCCACGACGGAACGTTGTCTGCCCCGCAGCGAGCATAGACGCGGTGCATCTGCCCCGGTCCGAACGCCAGATCGAGCAGGCAGGTCGCTGCTTCCGTTGCATAGCCGCGCCCCTGCGAACGCGGATCGAAAATCCAGCCGACCTCCGCCTGGCGTGCCTCGACGTTGCGCCAGATCAGCGAAACCTCGCCGATCAGGGCACCGGTGGCACAAAGGTCGACCGCCAGTACAATGCGGTCGCCACCTTCGCGTAGCTTAACCTGTGTTGTACGTTGCTGGACCGCGAGCGCGCACTCATCCCGGCTGAGGGGAGGGTCGTAGAGATGGCGGGCCACGTCCTCGCGACCGCGGTAGGCGTGAACCGCATCGACATCGCCGCGGTCGAACGGCCGCAGCCGTAAACGCTCCGTCTGGATCGGAAATTCGGGTGAGAGCGACATAACCTTCTCCGGTCCCGAGTTTTCCCGCTGGAGGTCGACAAGGCAAGCACGACTTGCCGGCATTCCCTGCCCAATCTACGCTCCACCCATGAAATCCGCCCGCCGCCAACTCGACCTGACCGCCGCCTGCGACTGCGGAGCAGTACGGCTGACGCTGAACGGCCCGGTGCTGGCGATGTTTCAATGCAGCTGCGTAAACTGCCAGAAGGTTTCGGGAGGCGGACATTCATCCGTTCTGCTCGTACCAGCCGACGCAGCAACCATGAGCGGTGAGACCACGAGCTATTCCCGCCCGGCAGCTTCCGGTGCGACCTTCACGCGGCACTTCTGCGCCGCATGTGGAACGACGGCGCTGGCCGGATCGTCCCGCGCTCCGGACGTGGCGATCGTGCCCGTCGGGCTGCTCGCCGGACGGAACGACTGGTTCGCCCCCAGCCAGTTGATCTTTGCGCGCAGCCATCCGGCGTGGGACCTCGTGCACAGCGCGCTGCCCCGCTTCGATGCCTATCGCCCGGAGTAAAAGCCATGAGCATGGCCGTGGACGATCTCACCGACCGGATCCGGCCACTGCTGCCGCAGAACGGCCGCATCGAGGAAAAGCGGATGTTCGGCGGTCTGGCCATCATGCTGGACGGCAACATGGCCGTGTGCCCCACGAAGGAGGGTTCGCTGATCGTCCGGGTCGGCAAGGACGGGATGGGGGAGGCCCTTCGCGCCGGGGCCACGCCGATGGAGATGGGTGGGCGCACCATGTCGGGGTTCGTGCTGGTGACGGGCGATGCGCTGGAGGATGACGAGGCGCTGGCCGGCTGGGTGGCCAGGGCTGTCGGCTTCGTCAGGACCCTGCCGGCCAAGTAGCGCGTCGGCATGCCCCCTCGCCGAGCGCCGCTTTGCGCTTTGTCGTCCCGATGCTATAGGGCTGCCAACGCCGCCCCACTGGGGAGCCCCCCCGCACTTGAGGAGAAGAACACGATGAGCAAGATCAAAGTCGCCAACCCGGTAGTTGACCTCGACGGCGACGAGATGACCCGGATCATCTGGCAGGCGATCAAGGACAAGCTCATCCATCCCTACCTCGACATCGACATCAAGTATTACGACCTGTCGATCGAGAACCGCGACGCCACCAATGACCAGGTGACCATCGACGCCGCCAACGCCATCAAGGAATACGGCGTCGGCATCAAGTGCGCGACGATCACCCCGGACGAGGCCCGCGTCGAGGAATTCGGCCTCAAGAAGATGTGGAAGTCGCCCAACGGCACCATCCGCAACATCCTTGGCGGCGTGATCTTCCGCGAGCCGATCATCATGAAGAACGTGCCCCGCCTGGTGCCCGGCTGGACGCAGCCGATCATCGTCGGCCGCCATGCCTTCGGCGACCAGTACAAGGCGACCGACTTCACCTTCCCCGGCAAGGGCAAGCTGACCATCAAGTTTGTCGGCGAAGACGGCAAGGTGATCGAGCACGAGGTGTTCGATGCCCCCGGCGCCGGCGTCGCGATGGCCATGTACAATCTCGAAGAGTCGATCCGCGAATTCGCCCGCGCCTCCCTCAACTACGGGCTGCTGCGCAACTATCCGGTCTATCTCTCGACCAAGAACACGATCCTCAAGGCTTATGACGGCCGCTTCAAGGACATCTTCCAGGGGGTGTACGAG
>JAEZHZ010000320.1 GCA_023436745.1 Pseudomonadota bacterium
GGCTTCATCGTGCCCTTCATGGCCGTCTACACGCCCTCGCTGATGCTGCAGGACGGCGGGGCGATCGCAGCGCAGTTCGGCTACCCCGTCGAGGTGGTCTACATCATCGCCAAGACGGTGCTCGCCATCGGACTGTGGGGCGTGGCGGTGGTCGGGTACTTGGTGGCACCGGCCAACCCGATTGAGCGGCTGGCGGCGTTCCTGACTGGCGTGCTGCTGATGCTGGCGTTGCCGCTGACGGATGAAGCTGGTTTCGCACTCGCCGCAGTCCTCATCGGCCAGCACTGGTGGCGGGCAAGGGCCCGTCGCGAAGCCCTCTCGCCGTGATGCTCTGCATCGCCTCGGCCGGCGCGGTTGTCGCCCTGGCAGCGTCCAGTTTTACACTGGGCTGGACGCACTCCGTCGAACGGACGGAGTGGCTCGAACGGTGGGAGGTGACCCCGGCCGGGCTGCAACTGTTCGAAGCCAGCGTCGAAGGCTCCGGCGCCGGCATCGACCTGCCCGTAGATGCAATTTGGTCCGACGGCCGTTGGACCTATCAGCCCCGTCTGCCTCCCGTCGAAAGCCTGACCCTCGCGGCATCAGGCATGACCGTCACCCCCTGGACCCTGTGCACCGGAAGGCGGTGCATGACCCTCGGCGCCGAGTCCGGGGAGACTGCAAAGCTGTGGGTAGGGAAGGTGTGCGAAGGGTACTAAGACAATCCGTGCGACTGCACGGCGCAGTCGTTCTCGATCCAGAAGCCAGCCGAGTTGGGGGAGCATCACGCACGTATGCTGCCGTGATGCTCCCTGAACTAGGAGGGGGGACTATGCCGCCACGCTCTTTGCTCTGCGCGAGGCGATCGCGCCCGCGATCGTCCTGTAGATCGAGAAGCCCCAGATCGAGAGAGTCGCGATGCCGAGGACGGCGGCGACCGGGCGGGAGAAGAAGCCCATGAGGCTGCCATCGGCGATCATCATCGAGGTTGTGAAGTTGGTCTCCACCAGCGGGCCGAGGACGATGCCGAGGATGATCGGCGCGATCGCGATCATTCTTGCCTCGAGAATGTAGGCCACTACGCCTGCACCCAGCATCAGCCATACCCCGAACATGCTGTTGTTGATCGAGTACGCACCGACGATGCAGAACAGCAGGATGGCAGCATTCAGCAGCGCGCGGGGCACCTCGAAGATCCAGCGGGCGGACTTGGCAGCCACCCAGCCGAGCGGCAACATCAGGATGTTCGCGATCGCGAAGACGATCATCACGGCGTAGAAGTTTTCCGGGTGAAGCGTCATCAGGGTCGGCCCGGGGTCGAGCCCCTTCATGACCAGAACGCCGACGGCAATGGCCGTGACCGCGTCGCCCGGAATGCCGAACACCATTGCCGGAATCCATGAGGCGCTGAGCGCGGCATTGTTGGTCGCGCCGGCCTCGACCAACCCTTCCGGGTGGCCCGTGCCGAACTTCTCCGGTTCCTTCGACGTGCGCTTGGCGAGCGAATAGGTGATCCAAGCAGCCAGGTCGCCACCGACGCCGGGAAGCGCACCCAACAGCGAGCCGATGACCGAACCGCGCGCCTGGTTCTTGCGATACTTCCACAGCGCGGCCAGCGTGCCCTCGAAAGGATTCTTGAGATTGAGCTGGGGCACCTCCGCCATGGCGCGCCGGCCGGCACGCATGACCTCGGAGACGGCGAACATGCCGATCATGATCGGAATGAAGCTGATGCCGCCCATCAGTTCGATGCTGCCGAAGGTGAAGCGCGGGGTGCCGGTCAGCGGATCCATCCCCACCTCGGCGATGAACAGCCCAAGCAGCAGCGCCAGGGCGCCCTTGACGAGGCCACCGGAGGAGATGAGGGCGGCGCAGCTCAGGCCGAGCGCCGCCAGCCAGAAATACTCGAAGCTCGAGAAACCTAGCGCCGCCTTCGCCAGCATCGGGGCGGTGAACAGCAGGAACAGGAACCCGAACAGCCCGCCGAGCACCGAGCCGACAACGCCGATCCCGATGGCAAGGCCCGCCTTGCCCTTCTGCGCCAGGCGGTAGGAATCCTCCACATAGGCGGCGGATGCAGGAGTGCCGGGAATGCGCAGCAGCGTGCCCGGCAGGTCGCCGGCAGTGATCGCCATCGCGGTACAGGAGATGATCGCGGCAATGGCCGGGATGGGCGCCATGTAGAAGGTGACCGGCACCAGCAGGGCCGTCGCCATCGTGGCCGTGAGCCCGGGGATCGCACCGACGAACAGTCCGAAAACGGCGGAGAGGACAATGGCGACCATTGTCTCGACGTTGAAGACGAGGCCGACGGCCTCAGCGAAAGCGACCATGGCGGATTACCCTAGAATGCCGCGGGGCAGGGGAACGCGAAAACCGGACATGAACAGGTAGTAGATGCCGGCCGATGCGATCGGGCTGAAGATGATGGCGGAGAGCCACTTGCCTCCGCTCATGAGCACGATGGTCGCCGCGAACAGCGTGCCGGCGGCGAGGAAGCCGAGAAAGGGCATGGCGACGATGGTGAGCGCGAGTGCCGCCACGATGCCGACTGCAAACCACGTCACGAGCGGCGGGGCGTCATCGTCCGGCGTGTCCCGCACGGCCCAGCCCTGAACGGCGAGGGCCACGCCCATGACGGCCATGCCCCCACCGACGATTGAGGGGAAGAGCCCCGGGCCGACATTCATGCCCGGAAGGGTGTGCATCGTCAGCGCCTGCTGCAGGATGGCCGCGCCGCCAAGCGCGAAGACCACGCCGAGAGCACTGTCGATTGGGAATGCCTGCCTCATGAGATGTTCCTAGTGCACAGGATCTGGGAGGGCGGCGGCTCGTGGCGTCCGCTGCGTCAGAAAGTCCAGAGCCCCGAGGGAACGGTAGGCTCTGGACCAGTGGCAGCCGGAGATGCTCCGGCTGCGTCAGGGATCTGCGTCCCTTACTTTGCGAGGCCGACTGCCTGCAGGGCCTGGCCAATCGAGGTGTCGGCTTCGTGCATGAAGGCCTCGAAGCCTGCGGCGTCACGATAGTCGATGCCGAAGTTGCGCTGGGCCATGAAGTCCTTGAACTCCTGGGAGGAGACGACCTTGTCCATCGCTTCGCCCAGGCGAGCCTTCACGTCGTCCGGCAGGCCCTTCGGCGCACCGATGCCGCGCCATGCATAGGCAGTCCACTTGTTGCCAAGGGCTTCCTCGGCGGTGGGAACGTCGGGTGCTGCTTCGATGCGCTTGTCGGCCGCGACCAGCAGAGGACGAACCTCGCCCGCGTCAACCATCGGCTTCGCATCGGGCATGGTGGTGGTCACCACTTCGATAGCACCGGACGCCAGCAGCTGCAGGCTTGCGGATGCACCTTCCGACGGCACCCAGGGGGCCGCCGACGGGTCGATGTCGTTGGTGACCAGCACGCCGGCCCAACCAAGGTGCGCCATGCCGCCGAGGTTGGCGCCCGAAGCCTTCACCTGGCCGGGGTTGGCGCGAATCTTGTCGAGCAGTGCGTCGAGGTCCGGTCCGTCCGTGCGCACGAACACCGCTTCGGGGTCCGCATTGAACAGGGCGATGGCCTCATAGTTGGAGTAGTTCAGCGGCGACACGCCGGTCCAGTGATACATGGACAGTTCGGTGGTGATCACGCCGAGGGTGTATCCGTCGGGCTGTGCGTAGGCGATCTCGGTGTGACCGACGATGCCACCACCGCCAGTGCGGTTGATGACGTTGATCGGCTGGCCGAGTTCCTTTTCCAGCAGCGTCGCGACGATGCGGCCGGTGGCGTCGGTGCCGCCGCCGGCGGCCCACGGCACGATCAGATCGATGGCGCGTTCGGGGTACTGGGCGAGGGCAGGGGCAATCGCCACCACCGTCAGCGCAAGGGCGCCGGCCAGCTTCTTCAGAACCGTCATTTCGTGTCCTCCCATATATGGATGTGTGACTTGGTTGAACTTGTGTTTGCTTGAGGTGCAAACTTGCGTACCGCAATGCGGAACTAACATGCGCGTGCCCTTCCTACAAGGGTGTGAGTTCGTGGCAAATCTGTCGCGAACCGTTGACAGGTGAGTAACGAGCTGCCTATCAAAGTGGGAATGATGTTCCATATAGTGGAACTTACATTGGCCGGGCGAGGGGGCGGTGTGGAGCCGTGTCGCGCCTGGAGTCCCTTGGTCCCGCGCAGCACCCGCCTGCATTCCGCAATGGAGGAAATTCGATGACAAACCCGATCGCGCAGTCGCTGCGCAACACGCTTACTGGCATTCTGCCGCCGCTCTCCATGCCGTTCGACGAGGATGGCAACCTGGTGAAGGGCGCGTTGAAGGCTCAGGTCGATTTCATGATCGAATCGGGCGTGCGCGGCCTGGTGGTGGGCGGCTCGACCGGTGAGGGGCACACCCTCTCGTCCACCGAATTCACCGACGCCATGATCGAGGCCCACGATGCCAACGCCGGACGGGTTCCGTTCGTGGTCGGCTTGATCGTGCAGTCCACCCGTGAAGCCATCGACCGGGTGAAGGCACTGGGCGACATCAAGATCGACGCCCTGCAGGTCACCCCGGTGCACTATCTGTTCAAGCCGGGTCGCGAAGCCACCATCGAGCACTTCCGTGCCATCTGGGAAGCCACCAAGGTTCCGATCCTGATCTACAACGTGATCCCGTGGAACTACCTGTCCATCGACGACATGCTGGCCATCATGGAGGCGGTGCCTGGCGTGGTTGGCATGAAGCAGTCCTCCGGCGATGTGAAGTCGGTGTCCGACCTGGTGCTGCGCTCCAAGCCGGAGAACCTGGTGCTGACCGGCATCGATGCCCTGCTTTACCCCAGCTTCGCCCTGGGTGCCCATGGCGCCATCAGTGCTCTGACCTGTGCCGTGCCTGGCGTGACCGTGAAGCTGTTCGACGCCGTTCAGGCGGGCGACCATGCTACTGCCAAGGACATCCACTTCCGGCTCAACGCCCTGTGGAACGCGCTGCGGCACGACAACCTGCCGGCCTGCGTCAAGTACATCCAGCACCGCCAGGGTCTGCCGATGTTCCACCCGCGCGCCCCGATGGAGCGCGTCACCGACGAGCAGAAGCAGAAGATCGACGCGGTTCTGGGCCCGGTCCTCGAAGTCGTCGGCGCCAAGGCCTAGTCGGCCGACGTCCACACAGGCGGGGCGCTGCATCGGCGCCCCCTTTCCTTCTTTGCCCGTGCACGGAGGCTCACCATGAAGAAGCTGATCAACGACCCGGCCAACTATGTCGACGAAATGCTGGACGGGCTGTGTCTCGCGCATCCCGGTCTTGTGCGGGTGGGTGACGACCGTCGCGCCATCGCGCGGGCTGGTGGCATTCGCCAGGGCAAGGTGGGCGTCGTTTCCGGTGGTGGCTCCGGGCACCTGCCGCTGTTCACCGGCTACGTGGGCGAGGGCCTGCTCGATGCCTGTGCCATCGGCAATGTCTTCGAGGGCCCCACCATCAATTCCTGTCAGGATGCCATCGCGGCGGCCAATGGCGGGGCAGGGGTTCTCTGCCTGTTCGGCAACTACGGCGGCGACAGGATGAACTTCGAAATGGCCAGCGAGTTCGCGGCCATGGAAGGGATCGAGACCCGCACCGTTCTCGGCACCGATGACATTGCCAGCGCCGGTCCCGACGAGAGCGGCAAGCGTCGTGGCGTGGCGGGCCTGATCTTTGCGTACAAGGCCGCGGGTGCGCTGGCGGAGCAGGGCGCCCCGCTCGATGCCGTCGCTGCCATCGCCCAGAAGACGGTGGACCGCACCCGCACCATCGGCGTGGCGTTGTCCTCGTGCCAGATCCCCGGCGCCGCAGTCCCCAACTTCACTATCGGCGACGACGAGATCGAGATGGGCATGGGCATCCATGGAGAGCCCGGCATCTGGCGCCGCCAGATCCGTCCCGCCGACGAACTGGTCGACGAGATGATCGCCCTGCTCCTCAAGGAGCGGCCGGAAGGCGCGTCGCGCGTCGCCATCCTGGTCAACAGCCTCGGCGCCACCCCGTTCGAGGAGCTGTTCATTCTTTATCGCCGTGCCGCACAGCAGCTCGGAGCCGCCGGGCTCGAGATCGTGCGGCCGCTGGTCGGCCCCTACGTCACGTCCATGGAAATGGGAGGCGCTTCGATCAGCCTGTGCTTCCTCGACGACGAAATCGAGGCGCTGCTGGCGGCCCCGGCCGATTGTCCCTTCTGGCGGGTGGGCTGAGCCATGAGCATCACCATCGAGACCCTGGCCATCGCCATTGCCAGTGCCGATGCCGAGATGGCACGGCTGACCGACGTGCTCAACGCCGCCGACGCCA
>JAEZHZ010000143.1 GCA_023436745.1 Pseudomonadota bacterium
CCGCCACGCTGGCGGATCCGCGCTACCGCGCCGCTTTCGATGCGATCGTGGCCGACCCGGCGCACCGGTTGATCGTCGCGGAACAGGATGGGGAGATCGTCGGCACGCTCCAGATCAGCATCATTCCCGGGCTCAGCCGTTTCGGCACGAAGCGGGGCATGCTGGAGCATGTCCATGTCCGCGCCGACCTCCGGGGCTCCGGTTTCGGGACGGACATGGTGAAGTGGGCAATCGAGCAGTGCCGGCAGGCCGGCTGCAGCCTGGTGCAGCTGACCTCCAACAAGGTCCGCACCGACGCCCACCGTTTCTATCGCAAGCTTGGCTTCGAAGCCTCGCACGAGGGCTTCAAGCTGTACTTCGACTAGAAAAGGTCGTTGAACTCCGCCGGCTGCGAACCCGTCTTGCCATCCGGCCTGTCGAGCTTGGCGATCCGGTCCATGTCGTCCTGATCCAGCTCGAACCCGAACACATCGAAATTGCTGCGGATGCGCTCGGCATGGGTGGATTTCGGGATCACGATCAGTCCCTGCTGCAGGTGCCAGCGGATCATCACCTGCGCCGGCTCCTTGCCGTGCTTGCTGGCGATGTCGCCGATGGTCTCGTCCTTCAGCACGGCCCCGCTGCCCAGCGGGCTGTAGCTCTCGATCTTAATGCCCAGCCGCTCGTGGATCTCTCGCACGTCACGCTGCTGGTAATAGGGGTGCAGCTCTATCTGGTTCACCACCGGCTTCACGCCGTGGTCGTTGATGATCCGCTCGAGGTATTCCGGCAGGAAGTTCGACACGCCGATGGAGCGAATCTTGCCGTCCTTCTGCGCCTGGATGAAGGCGCGCCACGTGTCCGAGTAGCGATCGTGCGCCGGTACCGGCCAGTGGATCAGGAACATGTCGAGGTAGTCGAGGCCAAGTCGCTGCAGCGTGCCGTCGAGCGAGCGCAGCGTGTTGTCGTAGCCCTGGTCCTTCGTGCGCAGCTTCGAGGTGATGAACAGCTGGTCCCGCGGCACACCCGCCTCGCGGATGGCCTGCCCCACCCCTTCCTCGTTGTCGTAACCCTGCGCGGTGTCGATCGAGCGATACCCCGTCTCGATGGCGGTCACCACGGGTTCGGTGACCTCGTCGTTGGGCACCTGCCACACGCCAAATCCGAGCTGGGGAATGGTGTTGCCGTCGTTGAGGGTGATGTTCGGCACGTCCGCCATGATTCAAGCTCCGCAAAGATGGTGATGGTTCAAAAGACGATCGCGAGACCCATTGCCGCCAGGATCAGCATGAGCACGATCCCGATCAGCATGATCGCGAACACGATCTTCGCCGCCGTTGCCGCTCCGCGCGAAAGCCCCGAGAAACCGAGCATCCCGGCGATGAGGGCGACGACGACAAGCACGATGAGTAGGTTCAGCATTGACGCTCCTGCAGGGACCCACCGCTCAACGTGGCGCCCCCTCGCGCGTTCCGGCAAAGATCGTGCTAAGATGGTATCCACCCCTCCCACGGAACCCGATCATGGCCGACACCCATACCCGGCCGCGCACCAGCACCACCACGCGCACAGCCCGCCCGCCGCTCCACAAGGTCATTCTCGTCAACGACGATTTCACGCCGCGTGAGTTCGTCGTCCGGCTGTTGAAGGCCGAGTTCCGCGTGCCCGAAGCCCAGGCGCAGGTGATCATGCTGACCGCCCACACCAAGGGCGTCTGCGTCGTTGCCGTCTTCACCAGGGAAATCGCCGAGGAAAAGTCGAAGCGCGCGACCGACTTCGCCCGCGAGCACGGTTACCCGCTCCTGTTCACCACCGAACCCGAGGAATAGCCTCCGGAACCGGCTGCTGCCTCCCGCGCTTCATGCATGCACAGGAGGCCCATCATGGCAGACTACGACCTCTACTACTGGGCCGCTCCCTTCCGCGGCCAGTTCCTCCGCGCCATCCTCGCCCATGCGGGCCGGACCTGGACCGAGCATGACGATGGCGAGATCGCTACGCTGATGGGCGAGGACCCCGGCGCGCAGCCTGCACCCTTCATGGGCCCGCCGGTGCTCGTCGAAACCGGCACCCGATTTGCCGTCTCTCAGATGCCCGCGATAGCCCTCTATCTCGGTGAGACGCTCGGCCTCGTCCCCGACGATGCGCAGCACCGCGCCTTCACGGCCAAAATCGTCAACGACGCCAACGACATCATCGACGAGCTCACCCTCGATGGCGGCCGCGAGATGTGGACCGCGGAGAAGTGGGACGAGTTCGTGCCCCGGCTGCAGCGGTGGATGCTGATCTTCGAGGCGACCGCCGCCCGGCACGACGTGACTGCCGCTGGCGGCCATCTCCTCGGCACGGCCGAACCCGGCGTCGCCGACATTGTCACGGCGACCCTGTGGTCGACCATGGGCGACCGCTTCCCCGCTATCGCAACGCTGCTCGAGGAAACCGCGCCGCGCACGGCCGCCCTCACCCGCCGCCTCCAGGCCCTGCCGGCTCTTGCAGATCTCGCCGAGCGCGCGTTCGCCGATTACGGGCAGAGCTATTGCGGCGGCCAGATCGAGCGGTCATTGCGCCGGGTGCTCAACGCCTGAACGCTCCGGTCCTAGGCCGCCCGGTACCGCAGCTTCGCCTTTTCCCGCGCCTTGGCCGCCACCACCTCGCGATCCCTCGGTGGCGCACTGGTCTCGAGCGAGTTCAGCAGCTTGCGCACCGAGCGCTCGATCTCCTCCACGGCCTCATGGAAGGCAGCTTCGTTGGCCTTCGATGGTGCAGTGTATCCGGAGACCTTGCGCACGAACTGCAGCGCCGCCTCGTGGACCTCGTTACGCGTCGCCGGCGGCTCAAAGTTGAACAGGGGCTTGATGTTGCGGCACATGGTTGCCTCCTCTCGCTCCCTATATCCTGCACCCCAATTCCGTCGCCGCCAAGACGGCCGCGCTCAGGCCGCCCGCATGCGCGGCAACGCCATCGACCAGACGCGGATACGCTCGAGCCGCCACACCAGCCAGCCGACGAGCGCACTGCGCACGGCCATGCCCGCCGCCATGCCCGCCGCTGCCCCGGTCAGGCCCCAGACGGGCACCAGCACGAAGCAGAGCGCCAGCTGGACCACCAGCACCACTGCGCCGAGCAGCATCGCCTGCCGCTGCCGTCCCGCAACGATCAGCAGTTCCGCCGCCTGCCCGCTCGCCGACTTTGCGACCATGCCCGCTCCCAGCACCAGCATCACCTCGTGGGCGCCGGTGAAGCTCGGCCCGAACAGGCTCAGCACCAGCGGCCCCGCCGACCAGGCGATCGCCACCGCCGCAACGGTCGCCCACAGCGTGGCGCCGGTCGAGCGCGAGACGCTGCGCTGCAGTTCCGCCCGATCCCGTCCGGCGAGGTCGAGCGCGAAACGCCGCCCCGCCACCAGCGTCGCCGCATAGCTGACGAAGCCGGCCAGCGCCAATGTCCGCGTCGCCGCAAAATACGGCCCGAGCGCTTCCGCCGGCATCAGCAGGCTCAGCACCATCATGTCCGCATAGTTGGTGAGATCGTCGAGGCCCGCGACGAGCAGCAGCGGCAATGCCGCCATGAGCCAGATCCGGCGCTGCCGGGCGCTCGCCTTCGCTCCCCGACCGAAGCGCCGCAGCCGGAACACCAGCATCGCGCCGACCCCGGCGACCACCATCGCCATGGCAACGAGCAGCACCGTTCCCACCACCGGAAGCGTCAGGTCCACCCCGGCCCAGGCCAGCACTACGCAGAACCCGCCGATCAGCAGCGGCCGCACCAGGTAGACCGGCACCGTGGCGAGGCCGAACCAGCCGAGGCTGCGCCCCACGCCCTCGAAGAGATATTCCGCTGCGAGCAGCGGCAGCCCGAGCCCGATCAGCATCACGGTCATGCCGGCGGGCGTATCCAGTCCCACCAGCCAGCCGGCCAGCACGGCCGCGGCCGTAACCGGCACCGCAACCATCCCTATGGCGCGCAGCGCCAGCCGCCAGTAGCCGTGGATGGCGCCGCCCCGCCCCAGCAGCTGGTATCGCGGCAGGAAGCGGATGCTCGATTCAGCAAAGCCGAGCGCGGCGAAGCTGCCGAGCGCCAGCATCCAGGTCCAGGCCGCGACATAGCCGCCATAGTCCTCGAGCGGCATCAGCCGCGCGAGCAGGATCTGCAGCCCGAAGGTCAGCCCCGCGCTGGTCGCGCGGATCAGCACCATCATCACCGCCGCCACGGCGCTCCGTCGTCCTTCAGACATAGAGCAACAGGCACAGGGCCCCGCGCCCGAACCCGGACGCAGCCTGCATCGCCGCCGGCACCCGCGACCAGAGTCGCTTCAGCGCCGGTCGCAGCGTGGGCAACCACGAGGCGGCATAGAAGCGCCCCTTCCAGGTCAGCGGCACCGCATAGCCGTTCACGGCCACGCTGTGGTTGCTCCAGCTCGCCTTGTAGTCGGCCGGGTTGGGCAGCAGGTCGTAGGTGGCGATGCCGTGGTCGATCAGCCAGCCGACCGTCATCTCCATCTGCACCTTGCCCGGCGAGAGGTCCCTCAGCTCCCAGTCGAAGCCACCGATGTAGGCATAGTAGTGCCGGTGGTGGATGAACCCGATTTCGACAGCCACAATCCGTTCACCCGCGCGCAGCACCGATACACATGCACCGCTGAGAGCGGTTGGGTCGCCGCATAATCCGTTCAGGAACCGTTCATATCCGTTCATACTGAAGCCGGCGCTCAGCCGGTTGGTCTCCGTCAACCACCGCCGCTTCATCGCCACGGCCGTCTCGACAAGCCTGGAAAACCGGGGGTCTCCCGGCCACACCATGCTGAAGCTCAGCTCCCCGAGCCGCCGCGCCAGCTGGTTCCGCCGCCGGTTGCGGTTCCGCTTCTGCAACTTGCCCAAACCCGCCCAGTAATCCTCGGAATTTCCGTAGTCCGAAAGCCTCAGCATCGAGGATTCATTGCTGTATCCGCTGATCGGCGGCAGGTCCCGGCCATACCGCGCCAGGGGCGAAGTCGCCGGAACGGGCCGCAGCACGGCCACGTCGCAGCCGTCCCCCAAGCCCTCCTCGAGCAGCAGCGCCACGGCCCCCGCCCCGTCCTCGCCATCGGCAATCAGCACGTTACAGTATTGCGTGTGCGGCTCGCCCAGCGTCTCAAGCCGCCGGATTCCGGCACTTTCGACGATCATCAGCGGCCACAGCGCCACCAGCCGCTCACCGCGCCACACGGTGCGGACATGCGGGCATGGCCCGCCATCCCGGCAGAAGGTCTCGATCCACCCCCGGCACCAGTCGTGCGTCTGGAAATAGGCAAGCCGGTCGGAGCACGCGGCTTCGAGGGCCCGCCAATCCTCGGCGATGGCGTCGATCTCGGCCGTCTCGGTGAGCACACGCAGGCCCATCTGGCGGCTACTGGGCATGGTGGCCCTCCTGGTTTCCCAGGCGAACCTAGACCACAGACCTGAACAGCGGCTTGCCGAGCAGGCTCAACAAAGTCTTGCTGGTGCCGTCAATTCTCGCGGAAGAATGCATCCACCACCGCGAGCGCACCCTCCACCGCCGCGTCGTCCACGTCGAGATGGGTCACCCAGCGCTGCTGGCCGTAGCGGCCGGTGACCGCCACGCCGTGCGCTTCGAGATGGGGCGCGAGCCGCTTGCCCAGCTCGGGGTCCATGTCCACCCACAGAATATTGGTGTCGGGCGCTGTGACCCGCAGCGCCTTGTGGCGCGCCAGCCCCTCGGCCAGCGCCCCTGCGCGCCGATGATCCTCGGCCAGCCGCGCCACGTTGTGCTCGAGCACGTAGAGCCCTGCCGCCGCCAATATGCCCGCCTGCCGCATGCCGCCGCCCAGCATCTTGCGGTTGCGGCGCGCGGTCTCGATCAGGTCCGCGCGCCCGGCCAGCACCGAGCCCACCGGCGCGCCGAGCCCCTTGGAGAGGCAGATCGACACCGTGTCAAATGGCGCAACGAACTTCGCTATATCCATGCCAAGCCTGACGGCGGCGTTGAAAGCCCGCGCTCCGTCGAGGTGAAAGCCCAGCCCATGCCGGCGGGCGATCCCGCCCACCTCGGCCATCCAGTCCACCGGCAGCACCCTGCCCCCGAAGGTGTTTTCGAGTGCGATCACCCGCGTGGTGGCGAAATGGCTGTCCCCGGCCTTGATCGCGGCTTCGATCCGTTCCGGATCCATGGTGCCGTCGGCACGGTGCTCGATCGGCTGCGGCTGGATCGAGCCCAGCACGGCCGCACCGCCCGCCTCGAACTTGTAGCAATGCGCGTCCTGTCCCGCGATGAACTCGTCGCCGCGTCCGCAGTGGCTCATCAGCGCCAGCAGGTTGGACTGCGTGCCGGACGGCACGAAGAGTGCAGCCTCCTTGCCCGTCATCGCGGCAAGGCGCTGCTCCAGCAAGTTCACCGTGGGGTCGTCCCCATAGACGTCGTCACCCACCTCCGCTGCTGCCATGGCGGCGCGCATGGGCGCGGTCGGACGGGTAACGGTGTCGGAGCGGAAGTCGAAGCGGATGGCGTTGGCGGTCATGGTCATTTGCCCCTGTGAGCTTGCGCGCTTCTCGCAAGCCGGCGCTGTTTTGGCCAGCGCCTTATGCGGCGACATCGCCCCCGGCCTCGTGGTCGTTGGCGGCGTGAGCCGTAACCGGCGGACGCCTCGCCACCACCAGCAGGCCGATAACCGGCACGCCCCGGTCCATGCGCAGTTCGGCTGTCTCGAAGTCCAGAACCTCCAGTCCCGCTGCAAGCAGTGCCGCCCGCGCCGCATCCGCCTGATGGGCGTAGCGCAGCGAGGGCCGCAGGAACACCGGCTCCTCGCCGTCATGCGCTTCCAGCGACAGCGCCCCCAGCCCGCCGGGCTGCAGCGCCGGCACCAGCGCGGCCAGCACCGGCTCGAGTGCGCCGCAATAGATCAGCACGTCGGCGGCGGTGATGAGGTCGGCGTCCGCGCGGCGGGCGTTCAGGGCGGCAACCAGTTCCGCCTTCTCCAGGCGGTCGTAGACGCCCTTGCGCGCCGTCTCCGCAATCATCGCCGCCGAGATGTCGATGCCCTCGAGCAGGTCGACCCGTGACCGCAGCCGCTCTCCCATCAATCCCGTGCCGCAGCCGAGGTCGATGGCCTTGTGGAACCTCTCGATGCCAAGTACGGCCATCCGGCTCGAGACCAGCTCATCGAGCAGTTGCGGCACCCTGTAGCCCAGCCGCCCAACCAGGGCGCTCTCGAACTTGGGGGCGTACTGGTCGAACAGCGCCTCCACATAGGTCGCGGCGGTGCCGTTCGCGGCTGGCGCTGCACCATGGGCGGCAAGTTTCAGCACCGCGCCGAAGACGCCTTCGTCGTCCAGGGCCTCCAGCCGCCGCCACGCGGCGATCGCTCCGGCCACGTCGCCCGCCTTTTCGAGGAAGCTTCCCAGCAACTCCCATCCGGCTGCCCAGTCGGGCACGGTCTCCATCGTCTGCGCCATCAGGTCGGCGGCTGCTGCAGCATCGCCCCCCTCGGCCAGCATGCGGGCATAGTGCGCCCGCCGGTCAGCGATGCTGTCGCCGGACGAATAGTGGAACGCCTTGTTCAACGCTGGTGATCTCTGAGGTTACCGGTAACTCCCGGCGGCGCCGGATTTCGCGCAGCAGCAACACATTTGCAAGGGGAAAGTCGCGACCCGGCGCCCCGCCTGCATCACAGGACATTTGCATTCGTCGCAGATCGGCTATGGTTGGGCCGTCCGGCGCCTGCCGTTTTCATCTTTCGCCGGATCTTTTCATCCGGACGTAGCGCCCCGCGTGTTCATGGTAGAGCGCAAGTGCTTGTCGACGTTTTGTTTCCCGAACGCGAGAACTACATGTTTTCGCGACGACGTTGTTTGCACTTACCCGTATTGAACGGCTGCTTTTTTCACGCTAGGTTGATCGGTATCGAATATTGCGGCCGACCGATCTGATCATGCGAACACCATTCGCGCTTGCTGACGTCAATCTCCGACATTTCGATACACTCTAGTTGGAGGCCCACAGGCCTCGACTGCCACCAGCGATTTGCACGAGGGAACGCGCATTATGGCAACAGGTACCGTCAAGTGGTTCAACGGTCAGAAGGGTTATGGATTCATCCAGCCCGACGAGGGTGGGGCGGACGTTTTCGTTCACATCTCGGCCGTGCAGCGCTCGGGCCTCAACGGTCTCGACGAGGGCCAGAAGGTCAATTACGAGATCGTCAAGGACAAGCGGACCGGCAAGTCCGCCGCCGATAACCTGACCGCCGTCTGACATTTTCTGCCGGATAACTGAAAAGGGCGCGCTCACTGGGAGGAGCGCGCCC
>JAEZHZ010000115.1 GCA_023436745.1 Pseudomonadota bacterium
GCATGGTGATGCCGGCGATGCCGAAATCCTCGATGTGATCACGGATCAGGCCGCGACCCTCGGCGCCGTTCTCGACCAAGGTGACATGCGCGGCGCCGCGCGACAGGGCCTCAAGCCCGAGCGCGCCCGTGCCGGCGAACAGGTCGAGCACGCGCTTGCCTTCCAGCACCGGTCCCAGCCGCGAGGCGAGGATGTTGAAGACGTTCTCGCGAACCCTGTCGGCCGTCGGGCGGATGGAATCATCACCCGGCGACCGGAGCTGCTTGCCGCGAAAGCGGCCGGCGACGATGCGCATGGATCAGCCCCGCGGACGGCGGGGACCGCCCGAAGGCTTGCCACCAGCGGGACGCGAACCCGAGGGACGGCCGCCGGTGGGACGCGCACCCGAGGGACGCGCACCCGAGGGACGGCCGGCGCCACCATCGCGCGGCGGACGAGCGCCGGGCTTGCCGGCAAAGCGCGCCGGCTTGCCGCCGCGGTCACCTTCCGGACGCGAACGGGCGGGACGCCCCTGCCCTGCTGCTCCACCCTCTTCGCGTGGACGGAAGGGCTTGTCGCCACGGGGACCGAACGGCTTGTCGGCACCGCGTGCCGCTGCTTCCTCGCGGGTGCGCGGCGGGCGAGCCCCCCGAGCTGGTGCGGCGCCTTCCCGGCGCGGCGGACGTCCACCGCGTGCGGGACGGGCATCGGCCCCCTCGGCATCGCGACGTGGCTTGTAGGCTCCGCGCGGGGCATCGCCTGCGTCGCGGCGGGGACGGCCGGCACCGCCCTCGGCGTCACGGCGCGGCTTGTAGCCGGCACGGGGAGCATCGCCGGCGTCGCGGCGGGGACGAGCGGGACCACCCTCTGCGTCGCGGCGCGGCTTGTAGCCGCCACGGGGTGCATCGCCGGCATCGCGGCGGGGACGTGCGGGACCATCGCCACGCGGCTTGCCGAAGCCACGGCCGGGTGCGTCGTCACGGTCGCGGCCGCCACGCCCGGCGGGCTTGCCCTGGTATTCCTCGGGCGCGCGCCCATCCTCGTCGAAGTGGATACGGCGGGGCGGTCCGGCGGGACGGCCATCGTCCCGGCCGCGGCCGCGCACAGGCGTGCTGCGCGGGGCGACGCGATCCCGCGGGCTGCGGACCGGACGCTGCTCGCGCTGCGCTTCCCATTCGTCGGGGGAGAGTTCGGCGTGATCGGTGAAGCGGAAGCGCTGGCGGTTGATCTCCACGGTGTTGGTGCCGCGCCCGGTCTTGCGGTCGCGCGTCGGCTTGCCCACCAGGGCCCGGTTGGGGTCGAGCTCGGGCATCTCGCTGTCGAAATCGACGTCGGCTGCATCGGCGAGCTTCTTGCCGAGCTGGTCGCGCAGCACCTTGGCGCGAACCGTCTCGATGCCACCGACCGGAATGTCGTTGAGCTGGAAGGGGCCGTAGCTGACGCGGATCAGCCGGTTGACCTCGAGGCCGAGCGCGCCCAGCACGTTCTTGACCTCGCGGTTCTTGCCTTCGCGGAGCGCCACCACCAGCCAGACATTGCTGCCCTGCTCGCGCTCGAGCGTCGCCTCGATGGGGCCATAGCGGACGCCGTCGACCTCGATGCCGTCCTTGAGGGAATCGAGCCGCGCCTGGGTGACGCTGCCATGGGCGCGGACGCGGTAGCGGCGCAGCCAGCCGGTCGCGGGCAGTTCCAGCACCCGCTTGAGGCCGCCGTCATTGGTCAGCAGCAGCAGCCCTTCGGTATTGATGTCGAGCCGGCCGACGGTGACGACGCGCGGCAGGCCGTGTTCGGTGAGCGCCTCGAAGATGGTGGGGCGGCCTTCGGGGTCCTTCTCGGTGACCACCAGCCCCGCGGGCTTGTGATAGAGCCACACGCGCGTGCCCTGGCGGGCGGCAAGCGGGGCACCATCGACCAGGATGGTGTCGCGGTCGGTGACGTTGAAGGCGGGGGTGAGGACCTTCTTGCCGTTGACCACGACGCGGCCGGCGGTGATCCAGGTCTCGGCATCGCGGCGGGAGCACAGCCCGGAACGGGCGATGACCTTTGCGAGACGGTCGCCGGTATCCGGCTTGGCGGGAGAGGTGGGCATCTGGGGATCTTTCGACATGCGGGACCCGAAAGGGCGGCGCGGTAAATGACGATGCGGCCGGATGATCCAGCCGCATCAGGTAATCGTTGTGGGTCTCGTGGGCCTAGTTGTCGAGGCCCAGTTCCTTGGCGAGGGTACCCTTCTCGACGGCCCTGCTGCTGGAGCCGCCGCCCAACCACTGCTGCTGGGAGCGAAGCGCCTTGCGCACATCCTCGGGGCAGCGGCGGTCGTTGACGGAGACCAGTTCGCCATTGGCCGTGCGGCAGACAAGCTCGGCATCGCCGACCCGGGTGAAGTACTCGTCGGGCGGCAGGTAGAGCGGCCGGTTGCGGTTGGCGCTGACGCTCATATTGGCGGCCTGCATGCGGGCCGTCAGCATCTTGGCTTCGGCTTCGGTGAGGGGGCGGCCGGACAGCGAGCGCAGGTCCACGACCTTGGCGTTGCGCAGGCGCTGCAGGTCGGCCTCGGTCAGGCCGGTGGCATCGATCCGCACCGTGTCGCTGTTGGCCGGCAACTGGGCCGCGGCGACCTGGGTGGACGGCGGCGGCAGGCCCTGGCCGCTGGCAGGCAGCACCAGCGGAGCGCGGGCCGTGGCCGGCTCATCCTTCTGGGCGCCACCGGGGATCAGGCCCACGCCGACTGCGGTGGGCTTCAGCACTTCACGCTCGAAGGTACCGATATCGGTCATGGCATTGGTGCCTTCCACCGTGGTGCAGGCGCCGAGCCCAATGGCCAGCGCGATGCCCAACGAGGCCAGACCCAACCGGGAAATGCCGGCACGGGCACGCTGCCCGATAAAACCACTCAGCATATGAAGTCCTTCGTGATACCGCGGCGCTTATAGACCATTCCGCCGGCTAAAACCAGATTGCGGCAGCACCATGTTGCGGCGGTTCACGCCCGCCCGGGGCGGGACCGGCCGACACCCACCGCATCGAGCAGCAGCAGGATGACCCCGACGGTGATGGCGACGTCGGCAAGGTTGAAAATGTAGAACGACCACTGCCCCCAGTGGAAATGGAAGAAGTCGGCCACGGCGCCGTAGAGCAGGCGGTCCAGCGCGTTGGACAGGGCGCCGCCCACCGCCAGCGCCAGGCCGACGCGGACCAGCAGCACGTCGGTCCTGAACCACCATACGGTCAGCGCGATGATCGCTACCGCCATGATGAGGCCGATGGCCCATACGGGCAGACCGCCGAGCATGCCGTAGGAAATGCCGGTGTTCCACACGAGAACGTAATCGAAAAAATCTGTGACGCGGATGAACTCGCCGCCGCGCCACTCGGTCAGGCTGAAGGGAACGAAGGTCGTGAAGACCTCGACGCAGCGGTCCTGCCCGATGCCGATGCAGTCGCCGGCGATGTGGAAGGCCTTCTGGGCGCGGTCGATGCCGAACGCCAGAATCCCGGCCATGAGCGACACCAGCACGGACGGGTCGCGCAACGATGGTCTGGACATGTAGT
>JAEZHZ010000131.1 GCA_023436745.1 Pseudomonadota bacterium
ATCGGTCGCCGCTTCGGCGGTCGTGATCACACGACCGTCCTGCACTCCGTGCGCAAGGTCGAGCAGATGATCAAGGACGACATCGATCTCGCCCAGGAGATCGAACTGCTCAAGCGCATGCTGGAAGAATAGGGCAAAGCCCGTCCAGGACTGCTCGAACGGAAATTGGTGCGTGGCCCGGTCGGCCGCGCCCCTTCTATACGGCGCTCTACAGCACGTCTTGTTGCGCGGGCGGGAGGGCCCGCCCCGGCTTGAGGATTTCATCCTCTCCCGGCGGCTACCGCCTCAGCCTGCGTATGGCCGTCATGGCGCAAGGCCAGATGCGTCCATGTCACATGCGAGGCACGGCTCCGGTTTGCAATGCGCCGGCAGACAAGCGCAGCCACAGCAGTGCCCGCTTGTGCAAAGCTTGCCCCAACCCGCGCGCACGCTTGCCTTTTGGCTACCGAATTGTAAATGTCCAACCCCGGTCCGCCGGGGGTTCGCTGCCGCTTGTGCAGCATTGAGTGCCAGGAAAGTCGCCGCATGAAGATCACGCTCGAACGCAATCATCTGCTCAAGTCGCTGGGTCATGTGCATCGGGTCGTCGAGCGCCGAAACACTTATCCGATCCTGGCCAACGTGTTGCTGAAGGCGGCGGACGACCGCGTCGAGCTGCGCGCCACCGATCTGGATATCGAAGTTACCGAGATGGTGCCAGCGATGGTGTCCACGCCCGGCACGACGACCGTGCCGGCGCATACGCTCTACGAAATTGTGAGGAAGCTGGCCGACGGCTCCGAAGTCCGGCTCGAGACGGACGGCAGCGACAACATGGTGCTGACCTCCGGCCGCTCGCGCTTCAATCTCGCCTGCATCAACCCGGACAGCTTTCCGGACCTCAAGTCCGGCAGCTTCGGCCACGAGTTCCAGATGCCTGCGCCGGCGCTGCGTGATCTCATCGAGCGCACCCAGTTCGCAATCTCCAACGAGGAGACGCGCTACTACCTTAACGGCATCTACTTCCACACTGTTGACGTATCCAATGCCGGCTCACTCCTGCGAGCCGTCGCCACCGACGGACACCGTCTGGCTCGGGCCGAGATCGAGGCCCCTGCAGGCGCCGGCGGCATGCCAGGCATCATAGTCCCCAAGAAGACAGTGGGCGAGGTTCAGAAACTGCTCGATGGCGCCGACGAGGACGTCAAGGTCGAGGTGTCCGACACCAAGATCCGCTTCAGCCTTGGCTCCGTCGTGCTGCTCTCCAAGCTCATCGAGGGCACCTTCCCCGACTACGACCGCGTGACACCGAAGAACAACGACAAGCGCATGGTGGTCGACCGCCAGAGCTTTGCGGTGGCCGTCGACCGCGTTTCCACCATCGCGTCCGAGCGCGGCGGCAAGGCCGTCAAGCTCAACGCCAGGGAAGGCATGCTGGAGCTGTCGGTCACCAACCCGGACCACGGCACCGCCAGCGAAGAACTCCCGGTCGATTTCGAGACCGAGGGCTTCGAGATCGGCTTCAATGCCAGATACCTGCTCGACATCATCGGCCAGATACGCTCCGAGAATGCCGTCTTCCTGTTCAACGACGCCGGATCTCCGACGCTGGTGAGGGAAGAGGGTGAGGCGCGCGCCCTGTACGTTCTGATGCCGATGCGGGTTTGAGGACCGCAGCCATCCGGACCTGCGCTGCGGCGTCGCCATGACCCGCTATCTCTCCCGCCTGCGTCTCACCGCCTTTCGCAACTATGCCGCGGCGGCCCTTGACCTCGATCCGCGTCATGTCGTCCTGACGGGACCGAACGGAGCCGGCAAGACAAACCTGCTCGAAGCCATCTCGGTCCTGTCTCCGGGACGCGGTCTCAGGAACGCCGGCTTCGACACGCTGCAACAGCAGGGCAGCGATCATCCCTGGGCGGTTGCTGCGACGGTGGAGACCGAAAGCGGCCCTTCCGACCTCGGCACCGGCGCGGCGCCCGAGAGCGGTCGCCGGGTGCGCATCAACGGCGCCAATGCCCGCTCGGTCGAGTCTCTGAGCGACTATCTGCGCGTGCTTTGGCTGACCCCGGCGATGGACGGGCTGTTCTCCGGCCCTGCGTCCGACCGGCGCCGCTTCCTCGATCGTCTCGTGACGACGCTGATCCCGTCGCACTCGGCCGCAGTCAGCGACTACGAGAAAGCCATGCGGCAACGTAACCGCTTGCTTGAGGACGATGCCGATCCGGTTTGGCTTGGCGCCGTCGAAGCTCAGATGGCCGAGCTTGGCACGCGGATCCACCTTGCCCGCGCCGACAGCCTGGAGCACCTTCAGGAACTGATTGCCCAAAGCCTCGATGATGCGAGCTTTCCGGCTGCCCACTTGGCACTGACCCCGCTGTTCGAGAGCGGCGTCGAGCCGTCGGGGATGGGCGACCTCGAAGCGGCGCTGAGCGCAGTATGGCGGGCGTCGCGGGCCCTTGATCGCGCCGCCGGACGCACCATATCAGGACCACACCGTGTCGACCTTGAAGTGACCTACGCCCAGAAGGGAATGCCCGCCGCCCTGGGCTCGACCGGGGAGCAGAAGGCGCTGCTCATCGGGCTCATTCTCGCCCATGCGAGGCTGGTGAAACTGCGAACTTCGATCACCCCTTTCCTGCTGCTCGACGAGATCGCCGCGCATCTCGATCCGGACCGTCGGCGAGCGCTGTTTGCTGCGCTCGACGGGCTGGGGACACAGTGCTTTCTCACCGGCACCGACGCCGTTCTGTTCGAAGCCATGGGGGAGCGGGCGCAGCGCGTGGCGGTGAAGGAAGGGCGGCTGACGCTTGCCTGACCGCGAAGACTACGGACCCTGTCGAAAACCCGACGAAATGGCCCGAAAATGCCCATTGTCCTTGGGGTTGACGCCCCGTTCCGCTAGAACCAGACGATCCAGAAAAAGAACCGATTCGACCTCATGACCGACGCTCCCGCTCCCGTTCCGAATGAATACGGCGCCGACAGCATCAAGGTGCTGAAAGGGCTCGACGCGGTTCGCAAGCGTCCCGGCATGTATATCGGCGATACCGATGATGGCTCGGGCCTGCACCACATGGTCTACGAGGTGGTTGACAATGCCATCGACGAGACACTTGCGGGGCACGCAGACCTGGTGACGGTGACCCTCAACGCCGACGGTTCGTGCACCGTGACCGACAATGGCCGCGGCATCCCGACCGGCATTCACAAGGAAGAGGGCGTCTCGGCGGCCGAGGTCATCATGACCCAGCTCCATGCCGGGGGTAAGTTCGACCAGAACTCCTACATGGTGTCCGGCGGCCTCCATGGCGTGGGCGTGTCGGTGGTCAACGCCCTGTCCGTCTGGCTGAAGCTGCGAATCCGCCAGAACGGCAAGATCCACGAGATGAGCTTCAGCCACGGTGACGCCGATGCACCGCTGAAGGTGGTGGGCGAGTACGAAGGACGTTCCGGCACGGAAGTAACGTTCCTGCCGAGCCCGGACACCTTCACGATGACCGAGTTCGACTTCAAGACGCTCGAGCACCGTCTGCGCGAACTCGCCTTCCTCAACTCCGGTGTCCGGATCGTGCTGGCGGACCGTCGCCATCCCGAGCCGGTGGAGGTGGAGCTCCACTACGAGGGCGGGCTCGAAGCGTTCGTCAAATATCTCGACAAGGCCAAGCAGCCGGCGCTGGAGAACCCTATCACCATGATCGCCGAGAAGGACGGGATCACGGTGGAAGTGGCGCTGCAGTGGAACGACAGCTACCACGAGAACGTGCTCTGCTTCACGAACAACATCCCGCAGCGCGATGGCGGCACCCATCTCGCTGGCCTGCGGGCGGCGCTGACGCGTCAGGTGACGGGCTATGCCAACAGTTCCGGCATCGCCAAGAAGGAGAAGGTGGAGCTTTCCGGCGACGATACCCGCGAAGGCCTCACCTGCGTGCTGTCGGTGAAGGTGCCTGACCCGAAGTTCTCTTCGCAGACCAAGGACAAGCTGGTCTCCTCGGAAGTGCGGCCGGTGGTCGAGAACATCGTCAACGACAAGCTGGGCCAGTGGTTCGAGGAACATCCGAACGAGGCGAAGATCGTCGTCGGCAAGGTGGTGGAGGCCGCTGCTGCACGCGAGGCTGCCCGCAAGGCACGCGAGTTGACGCGCCGCAAGGGTGCGCTCGAAATCTCGTCGCTTCCGGGCAAGCTCGCCGACTGCCAGGAGCGCGACCCCGCAAAATCCGAGATCTTCATCGTGGAGGGTGACTCGGCAGGTGGCTCGGCCAAGCAGGGCCGCGACCGCTCGAACCAGGCGGTGCTGCCGCTCAGAGGCAAGATCCTCAACGTCGAGCGTGCTCGCTTCGATCGGATGATCTCGTCCGATCAGGTCGGAACGCTCATCACCGCGCTCGGCACCGGCATCGGTCGC
The DNA here is from genome assembly GCA_023436745.1 of Pseudomonadota bacterium. Taxonomy (GTDB): domain Bacteria; phylum Pseudomonadota; class Alphaproteobacteria; order Rhizobiales; family Devosiaceae; genus Devosia. The sequence continues at coordinate 4,388 of JAEZHZ010000131.1, forward strand.
GAGGAATTCAACGCCGACAAGCTGCGGTACCACAAGATCATCATCATGACGGACGCCGACGTCGATGGCGCCCATATCCGCACACTGCTCCTGACCTTCTTCTACCGGCAGACCCCGGAACTGATCGAGCGCGGGCACATCTATATTGCCCAGCCGCCGCTCTACAAGGCGACGCGCGGACGGTCCGAGCAGTACCTCAAGGACGAGGCCGCGCTGGACAAGTACCTGATGGACGCAGGCCTGGAAGATGCCGTGTTCAAGACGCGCGACGGCATCGAGCATGCCGGAGCCGATCTGCTGGCAATCACCCAGCAGGCCCGTGACATCGTCTATGCCATCGACAACCTCAACACCCGGTACAACCGCAACCTGGTAGAGCAGGCAGCCATCGTCGGCGGGCTTGATCCTGAGGCCGTGGACGACCCCGCGCGCGTCGGCGAGGTGCTCACCAGGGTGGCCAACCGGCTGGACCGCATCTCCGATGAGCTGGAACGCGGCTGGACCGGAGCGGTCACGGACGAGGGCGTGGAGTTCTCGCGCACCGTGCGCGGCGTGACGGAGCGCCATATCCTCGACCAGGCACTTCTCCAGAGTGCCGACGCCCGCAAGCTTCGCCAGCTGGCCGGGCGGCTGGACGAGCTCTATGGCGGCGTGCCGACGCTCACCCGCAAGGGCGAAAGCCAGCCGATCTACGGCCCCTCCTCCCTGTTCAAGGTGGTGACCGACGCCGGCCGCAAGGGCGTGTCGCTGCAGCGTTACAAGGGGCTGGGCGAGATGAACGCGGAACAGCTCTGGGAAACGACGCTCGACCCCAATGCTCGCACCCTGCTCAAGGTGGAGATCGACGAATCCAGCGAGGCGGACCAGATCTTCACCTCGCTTATGGGTGACCTGGTCGAACCCCGCCGCGACTTCATCCAGGAGAACGCCCTGAGCGTCAGCAACCTCGACGTCTGACAACTGGCCCGCATCCGGCAATACCGGAGCGGGCCTGCTCCTCTCCATCCCGGCAGTTGCCCGAGTGGCAGCTTCACGTCGAGGTAGCGGGGTTTCACTGCACGACAGACATCGATGGGGACCGGTGTTATTCCTTGCGGGCACGTCCCGGAGTGAATGGCATGAAGAGCATCGGCTTTCTTTCCTTTGGTCACTGGTCCCCGTCGCCGCAATCGGGAACCCGGTCGGCGGCCGACGCGCTCCTGCAGTCGATCGACTTGGCGGTCGCGGCAGAAGAACTGGGCGCCGATGGCGCCTACTTTCGTGTCCATCATTTCGCACGACAGCTGGCTTCGCCATTTCCGCTGCTTGCCGCGGTAGGCGCACGCACAAGGCGCATCGAGATCGGCACTGCGGTGATCGACATGCGCTACGAGAACCCCATGTACATGGCCGAGGATGCCGGCGCGGCCGACCTGATCGCAGGGGGGCGGCTGCAGCTCGGCATCAGTCGCGGCTCACCCGAGCAGGTGATCGATGGTTGGCGCTACTTTGGCTACCGTCCGCAGGAAGGCCAGACGGATGCCGACATGGCTCGGCAGCATGCCGAGGTGTTCCTCGACGTTCTCAGGGGCGAGGGGTTCGCCCAGCCAAACCCGCGCCCCATGTTCCCCAACCCGCCGGGCCTGCTTCGACTGGAACCGCATTCAGAAGGCCTCCGGGAACGCATCTGGTGGGGTGCCGCCAGCGACGCAACGGCCATCTGGGCTGCGCAACTGGGAATGAACCTCCAGTCATCGACACTAAAGTTCGATGAGTCAGGCAAGCCCTTCCACATCCAGCAGGCCGAACAGATCCGGGCTTATCGCGCCGCGTGGAAGGAGGCGGGCCATACCCGTGAACCGCGCGTGTCCGTCAGTCGCTCGATCTTTGCGCTCGTCAACGACACGGATCGGCTCTACTTCGGGCGGGGCGGCCCGGAAGAGGATCAGTTCGGCTATATCGAGCCCGAGAAGCGCGCGGTCTTCGGACGAGGATATACCGGCGAACCGGACCAACTGATCCGGGATCTTGCCGATGATGAAGCCATCGCCGAAGCAGATACGCTGCTGCTGACTGTACCCAACCAGCTCGGCGTCGCATACAACGCCCACGTGATCGAAAGCATCCTGACCCATGTCGCACCAGCACTCGGCTGGCGCTAACGAGGCAGCCTGAACCTGCTTTCGTCGCACCCGTTGGCGCGCCAGTAGGCACCGACGGGGGTGTAGGTCCCACCGGCCGCCTGCTCGACTGCCGCTGCAAAGGCCATGGCGCGGCATTCATCGGGGCCGGCGACCACGTGCACCATCTCGTGCAGCACCGTCAACGCGCGCAGCGCATCGTTGCCGCCGGTGTGGAACCGGGGGCAGAACACCAGCTGGACCACGGCATTGCGGGGCGGCAGCAGAGCATAGGCGGCAAAGCGCGCGCATCGGTCGGCAGGATCGGCACCGGTCACCAGCGCCACCCCCTCCCCTTGCGTCAGCGCTGCCTGGTATCGCCCAAGGTCAACCCCGTGGAGGCCCCGTGGCAACTGCGGCGCCGCCGCTTCGAAGAGCTGGATGGCACCCGAGATTGCACGCTGTGGTTCGACGGCGGTGACCGGGGTGATAAATGCGAGCAGTGTAACGGCGAGCAGGTAGCGCATGGCGGCCTGCATAGAACCACCGCTCGCCGGCGGCAACCTGCTGTGTCGGGCGCGCCACAACAGCGGCGCCGACGCAGAAACCCACATAAACCGGCCACATTTAGCGCTGAGAAGCAGATACTTAAGAAGCCGCGCACCTTGCCGTCCGACTGCTGTCGACACCGGAAGTTCGCGGCAAGTTCATGCCGATGCCGATTTCCACGACGTTACGAACCGGCTAAAGCAGTTGACCATCCCCGACTACAGGTTCGCTCGATGGATTTCCGCCTTTCCGCCGATGATCGCGTTGGTGCCCAGCCGGCACGGAAGTCCGCACGCCCGCAGGCGCGCGGAAAGTCGGGGCAACGCGTTGAGCCGACCCTGGGT
>JAEZHZ010000167.1 GCA_023436745.1 Pseudomonadota bacterium
GGTCAGGTGGTAGGCCGGCATCTGCGGCAGGTGGACCGGCGCGGTGCCGGACGGCTCCTGGTCGGTCAGGCGCGGGTTGGGCGTGGTGACGTTGCCGGGCTCGACCAGGAAGTCGTACTCGTCGCCGTCCAGGATCTGTCGCCTGCCCCAGGTGACGAAGTGCTCGACATAGCGCTGGTAGTTGGTGAGCAGGATGAAGCGCTGCACCCAGCCGGGCGAGGTGCCGGTATAGTGGGAGATCCGCGCCAGGCTGTAGTCGACCCGCTCGGCGGTGAACAGCGCCAGCGGACCCAGCTCGCCGCGGCCGCGCGTGGCGGTGCCGTTGGCGATCGCGTCGTCGGTGCGCGACAGGTCCGGCATCGGGAAGACGTGCTGGAGGCGGCGGCGCTGCAGCTCGTTCAGCGTGGACGGGATGTCCTCGGTCACGAACGGCAGCGGGATCGGCCGGTCGCTCACGCCCACCACCACCGGCTGCTGATGGTTGTCCATCAGGATCGCCAGCTGGTTGCGGTAATAGTCGCGGAAGAAGTCCGGGCGGGTGAGCGTCGTGCCGTACAGGCCGGGCTCGTGCAGGACCCCGTAGGCCAGCCTTCCGTCCAGCGCCAGGTGATGGGCCTCGACCACGATGCCGACGAAGGGGTAGCAGGCATCGATCGTGCCCGGCTCCACGCCTTCGGCGAAGCCCTGCAGCGCGTCGTGCAGGACCTGGCGGGATTCCCGGTAGATCGCCTCGATCCGGGCCACCGCCGCGTCCGGATCGCGAAACACCCTGGCGTGGCGGACGCCAAAGCCGCCGAACAGTTCCGCCAGATCGATGCCCATGAGCTGCCTGCTGTCCTTGTCTAACCTCGCCGTCTCACTTAGCACGGCCCGGTCGATCCTGCCCTACCTGCCCGCCCTCGCCTCGCAACGGGACCCATGACGCCTCCGCTTCTGGCACTGCGCTCCGCCTCGCTCGGCCTCGGCCGCAAGCGCCTGTTCGACCAGCTCGACGTCTCGCTCGCCAAGGGCGAGCGGGTCTGCCTGATCGGCCGCAACGGGGCGGGCAAGTCGACGCTCATGAAGGTGCTGGCCGGCATGGTCGAGCTGGATTCGGGCGAGCGCTTCCTTCAGCCGCGCACGGTGGTGAGCTACCTGCCCCAGGAGCCGGACTTCGGCGCGCATCCCACCGCCCTGTCCTTCGTCCAGGCGGCCCTGCCCGCGAGCATCGACCCGCCGCTCGCCCGGGTGATGGCCGAGGCGGTGCTGGGCCGGCTCGGCATGGACCCGCAGCGGCCGACGGCACCGCTCTCGGGCGGCGAGGCGCGGCGGATCTCCCTGGCGGCGGCGCTGGTGGTCGAGCCGGACGTGCTGCTGCTGGACGAGCCCACCAACCATCTGGACATCGCGTCGATCGAGTGGCTGGAGGCGGAGCTGGCCTCGTTCGCCGGCGCCCTGGTGATCATCAGCCATGACCGCCGCCTGCTCGCCAACGTGTCGGCGGTCACCTGGTGGCTGGACCGCGCCAGGATCCGGGTGCACGACCGCGGCTTCGCCGACTTCGAGAACTGGTCCGAGCAGGTGCTGGCCGAGGAGGAGGCCAATCTCTACCGGCTGCAGAAGCGGATCGAGGCCGAGGAGCACTGGCTGCACCGGGGCGTCACCGCTAGGCGCAAGCGCAACATGGGCCGCCTGCGGCGCCTCCAGGACCTGCGCCAGCAAAAGCGCAGCTGGGTGGGGCGCACCGGCAGCGTCGACCTGCGCATGGATGCCGGCCAGTCCTCCGGCACCCTGGTGATCGAGGCCAAGTACATCACCAAGCGGTTCGGCGAGCGGGTGATCGTCCAGGACTTCTCCACCCGCATCCTCAAGGGCGACCGGATCGGGCTGATCGGGCCGAACGGCGTGGGCAAGACCACGCTGCTGCGGATGCTGACCGGCGAGCTGGCGCCGGACAGCGGCGAGGTGAAGCTCGGCACCAACCTGACCCTGGCGCGCTTCGACCAGCCCCGCTCCGCCCTGGACCCGGACGCCACGCCCTGGACGACGCTCTGCCCGGAGGGCGGCGACCAGGTGAACGTGCTGGGCCGCTGGCAGCACGTGGTGGGCTATCTGCGCTCCTTCCTGTTCGAGGAGGCGCAGGCGCGCACGCCCATCCGGGTGCTCTCGGGCGGCGAGCGCAACCGGCTGCTCCTGGCCAAGATCCTGGCGGCCCCCTCCAACCTGCTGGTGCTGGACGAGCCCACCAACGACCTCGATCTCGAGACCCTCGACCTGCTGGAGGAGATGGTCGCGGACTATTCCGGCACCGTCATCGTCGTCAGCCACGATCGAGATTTCCTTGATCGCGTCGCGACCTCCGTGCTGATGAGCGAAGGTGAAGGACGCTGGGTGGAATATGCCGGCGGCTACTCGGACATGGTGGCCCAGCGCGGTGGTGGTGTCAGCGCCCGCACGCCGGCGGTGCGCGACGTACCACGGTCCGCCTCTGCGCCTCCCCGGGCGTCAACGCCAGCCCCTCGACGCAAGCTGAGCTTCAAGGACAAGCACGCTCTCGAGACCCTGCCGCGCGAGATCGAGAAGCTCGAGGGTGAGATCAAGGCGCTGAATGACGCCCTTGCCGACGGAAACCTGTACGCGCGGGATCCGAGTGCCTTTGCTGTCAAGTCCAAGGCACTCGCGGAGGCGGAGAGCAAACGCTCAGCCGCGGAGGATCGCTGGCTGGAGCTGGAAATGCTTCGTGAGGAGCTCGAAGGCTAGGGAAGCCTGCCTGGGCACCTGGGACAAAGAGGGCTGTCCGACTGCAGCCGGAATGCTACTCCCGCCAGTCGAATACCGGCTCCTTGAGATAGGTCAGGTTTTCGCTTTCCCCGGCAATGCGGCGCAGCAAGATCTTGGCCAACTGATAGCCGGCGTCGTTGAAGTCCTCAAACACGGTCTCGGCGCCCGGCTGGAACTGGGCGAACATCGGTGAGTTCTGTTTCGTCACCACATGGGCCGTCTCGCCCACCACCAATCCGGCTTCGGCGAGACCGCCGATAACCCCTAGTGCCGACACCTCCGACACGCACATCCACCCATCGGGGCCGTCAGGGCGGCGGGAGCGTTTCACCACATAGTTGCGGATGGCGTCCGTAGGGCTGAACGAGTTGATATCCCCGGCGAATTCGAGCGCGATACCCGCTTCCGCCGCTGCCCGCTCCGCGCCGGACCGAAGGTGCTCGGAATATGTAAGGGCGCTCTCCGGCAGAACGACCGACACCCGCCGACAGCCCTTGTCTGCCAGCCGCTTCACCGCACCATAGGCGTAAGCCTCATTGTCGAAGTCCACCCACGGGTGTGGTTCTGGCCAGCGGCTTCGCCCGTGAGTAACGAAGGGGAAGTCGTTGTCGAGCAGGAAGCGGATGCGTTCGTCGAAGCTCTCGGCCTTCGAGAAGATCACCCCGTCCGCCATGCGGTTCCGCACAAGGTGCTTGATCGGCTCGATAGGGGCGACGCCGCGGAACAGCGGAGTGATCACCAGATGATACGCGGTGTCTCGCAGAGCTTCCGTGACGCCGGACACGATTGAGGAGCCGAAGCCGTAGATCTGTTCGTCCGGCTCGAGCACGAGCGAGATCACGTTGGTGCGGCCCGTCTTGAGGCGCAGCGCCGCCCGGTCCGGCAGGTAGCCGATTTCGGCGGCGATTTTCTGCACCCGATCGCGCGTGTCCTGGGCCAATTCAGGCGCGTTGTTCAGCGCCCGCGAGATGGTGGTGACCGCAAGGCCCGTCATCTGTGCAATGGTCTTGAGAGTGGGTTTGCCGGATGGCTTCGCCCCACGTTTGCCCTTTGCGGCCGGGGAGCCCTCTTTGTCGGACACTTGTCTACCTCTAGGCCCGGCGGTTCGGCCGGTCGTGACGCTTGAGGGGCGACAACAGCAGATTGGTTGCATCGTTTCAAGACGAGCTTTCCGAGGCACGTACGTCAAGTTTCTGCTGCTGGTTTCGAAGTGCGCTGCCCGATTTCGGGCAGGATTTTCCGGCATTCATCGAAAGTCTGGATTCGGAGGGCTGGTGTTCGGTCCCGAACATCCCTATGTTGCCTCTGCATCGGCACCTGCCGATGTTTGTCCGCAACCAGCAGGAAAGGAAAGAAGATGATCGCTTCTCAGACCTTCACCCTCCGTGCCGGTTCCGACATCGTACGCACCTGTCATCGAGACGCCAAACGCTGGCCGGGCTGCTGCGTAAAACGAATGTGACCCTCCGTCACACCCCCGTCGCACAGTCCCATTAGAACCAGCGTCGCCGGCAAGTCCGGTGCGGAGCTTTCACCTCCCGCCGATTCATCGCCTCCGACGCACCAGTGGAGCGTCTCATGATGCAGGAAAGCAGTTTCAGCAGGGCCCGGGCACAGCGGCCGATCGTCATCGAGGTTTCCGGCGAGCCGCAAGGTGTCGTCGTTCCGGCCGAGGGTGGCTATCGCTTCGTCGCCGTCAAGTTGCCCGCCTTTGCCATCGACGGCCAACACTTCCCTTCGGTCGACCTTGCGACTGCAGCGGTTGCTCGCGCCGTGAACGACAGCGAGGCCGCCGCCTGAGCGGCCACGCTTGCCGATGCTCTAGACCTGCGGCCGTGCTGGCCGTGCCCCATGTGCCGCCAGCGCACACGCAGCAATGATCAGTCCGCCGCCGAGCCAAAGTTGCGGCCCTGGCACCTCGCCGAACAGGGCAAAGCCGAACAGGCCCGCCCAAAGCAGCCCGGAATAGTCGATCACTGCGAACACCGTCACCGGCAGGCGCTTCAGTCCGTTGATGAGCAGCAGGAAGCCCGTGGCTCCGAAGAAGCCGATCAGCACGGTCAGAACCGCGGACGTTCCGGTGGGTATCGCAACGTCCTGTGCGGCGAGCGGTAGCACCAGCACTGCCGCTAGGAAGGTTTGCGCCATGGTCATCGCTGCCGGTGCCTCACGCTCGGCGTGATGCTTTAGGATCACCAGTGTCACTGCGTAGCACAACGGCGCCAGCAGAGCCGCGAGCCAAGCCAATGGGTCGGCGCCATTCCAACCGGCCACCATCGCGCCGCCTCCGAAGATGATGACTGCGCTGCCTGCGGCACCGAGCGCCAGGCCGGCCCACGCCGCGGGCGGAATACGCTCCCGGAACACGACTGCACCAATCAGCGTCACGTAGAGTGGCGCCGTCATGCCGAGGGCGCCCACCACCGCCAGCGGCAGGCGCGGCACCGCGTAGAAGAACAACCCCGCCGTGACGACCAGCATCACCGCGCGCAGCAACTGCCGCCAGAAGTTGGAACGGCTGGGCCATTCCCCTCGCGTTACGGCGATAAACAGCGCCAGCCACAGCGCTGCCCCAAGGCAGCGAGCGAACACGATCTGGAAGGTGGTCAGTGACTCCCCCAGCGCCTTGGCCGAGGAATCCATCGCTACCAGCACCACGATGCCACTAGCCGCCAGCGCAATGCCGGGGCCGATCTTGTGCTGTGTCATTGTAGGTAAACTCGTCAACGCGGGATCTGCTGGATGCCTCGTGCAGTGGCTCGGCGCAAGGGGCAGGAGGTCAAAGAGAGCGCATTAGCGTGGACTTGCCCGCTCTTGCCATCTGCCGCTCCGCTCCTGCACGGGCGGACCACTTTACGGTCGGCTTGAAGCAGACGTCCTTGTCGAACGGATACTGTGGCACGCTCTTGTGCTGGCGCTGCAGCCGCTCGACATACTGGTCCACGACGCCCGGTGACAGTGCCATGAGGCTCGGATTGGCGATTGGGGCGAGCTCCGGCGAAAGATAGCCTGACTTCACCACCACGATCCTCGCGGTCCGCGGGTCAAGCCCGAGACGCGAGAAGTCGGCAAGGTTGTGGAACGGCCGTCGGCGTGCCGTCAGCACCAGTTCGACCCCTCCGATCCGCACAACCGCCTCGCGCAGTTGCGGATCGGGCGCGTCGAGCAGGAACGCCACGTCGGCGTCGGCCTCGACTGGAGCACTGGAGGTGTCGAGCGATGCGCCGATCCGCAGATGCACGCGCCCTCCGACGCCGGCTTCATACGCCGTCTCGGTTGCAATCTCGTCGACGATGCCGGCAAACACCACGCCCTTCGCCTCTTGCCGCAAGAGTTCGGTCAGGACCTCCACGCGGTCCCCAACTCCGCCGCCAGTGGGATTGTCACCGGATTCTGCCAGCACCACAGGAGCAGTCGCCGAGTTCACCGCCCAGTCGACGCACTCCGCAATGGAACCCGTCGTGGTACCGAATACGAAGTCATCGCGCCTGTTCCAGTAGTCCTCTGCCAGGTGGATAGCTGCCCTCTCCATTGCCGCTCTGTCTGTTCCGGTGATCACCGCACAAGCCGTGGCGCGGGGCTCGTCTGCCCACACGTAGCCGACCTGGAACGAGGCGTCCCATATGCCCGTCGGTTCCTCCACCGCATGCAATTGTGCATAGAAGCTGCGCGCCGGCTCGTCCTGCGTCGAGGTGCGTTCCCCCGGCAGCAGCACTGGCACTGGCGCCCAGGCCAGCATCGGCCTCTCGCCGCGGCTCAGTGCCCTCACCAGCATGGTGACTGCCCGCCGCATCGTGTCCGGCACGTCGATATGCGGGGCGGTGCGATAGGTCGAAAAGATGTCCAGGTTGTCGATGATTCGTTGGCTCACATTGCCATGGAGATCATAGCTGGCGGCGATCAGCACGTGGGGCCCCACCACGGCCCTCACTGCGGAGATAAAGTCGCCCTCGGCGTCGAACATGCCCTCGACGAACATGGCGCCGTGCATGGCGAGGTAGACCCCGTCGAGGGGCAGGGCAGCTTGAAGTCTCTCGAGGATTTCTGACTTCCACGTTTCGTAGGTGCCACGCTCCACCGGTCCCCCGGCGATGGCGCGAGCATGGAGTATGGTGGTGAACCTGGCCGGAAAGTGCGTCAGGAAGTCGAAATAGGCATCCTTCAGCATGGATGGTCCGCGCAGGACCCGGAAGTCCGGGGCGCGGGCCAGTACCGGGTTGTATGTGCTGCACTCCATATGCAGTCCGGCGACGGCGATGTGCATCATCAAGCTCCCGAAGGAATGGCTGATTGAAGTCTTGCGGGGAGTTCTGTGGGCGCGAGGCTCACCCGCAGGGTGATGATGCCGGCCGCGCAGAGCGGCGCCGCGAGCCTGCCGCACGACGGCCCCGGCGGCGCCAATGAGTGACCAGTCAGCCGCCGACTTTGGGTCGCGTCTGCCGGAGCACGACGCCGCCAGAATTCGAATGCAACCGACTGCAAGAAGAGGCTCAGCATAACCAGGCGTTGAAGCGTGAACATCGGGGTCGCCGGCACTGTAAGGAGCACTGTTTCACATTTTCATGGCGACAAGCCGTTTGAAACTGAAGCAGCCTCGCTACTTGGATACCAATTGCAACATCGTGCGCGAATACCTCCCGATTGTCCACACCTTAACTCACGCTGATCGCGCAACAAACTGCCCAAGAATCAGCCGAGTTGTGCAGTTCGTGGGCAGTCAGCGCCTGGTCTAGATTGGTATTGAACTTGATGAGAATTCGTGTTGACATCATCTCGGAAACGATCCTAGTCTTGAAAATAGTTTACAGAACTGACCTGTCCAAGAAAGAAGAGGCGGGCGGCTTGCAGGGAACAGGGAAGATATGCGCGTAGGCATCGTTGGCCTCGGCTACAGGCTTGGCTATCTGGCGCGGGTGTTCTCGCTGGCGCATCCAGGCTTCACCGTTGCCGCCTATGTCGATCCCGAGCCTGCCGGTCTGTCCTATGCTCAGGAACATGGTGTCCGCATCGGCCCGAGCTATCCCTGCCTCGACGCGATGCTCGATGCGGAGGATCTCGACCTGCTGATGGTTGGCTCACCCAACCATCTCCATCTCGAACACATCCGCACAGGCCTGGAGCGCGGGCTCAGGATCTTCACCGAGAAGCCGGTGGTCACCACCATAGAGGACACGATGGAGCTGGCGCGGCTGCTGGCCCGCCATGGCTCGGACAATGTCATGGTCGGCCTCGTGTTGCGCTACGCGCCGCTCTATGTGGATCTTCGGCGCATACAGGCCGAGGGAAAGCTCGGCGACATTGCAGCCATCGAAGCTTCGGAACACATCCCGCCCTACCACGGCGCGTTCTTCATGCGCGACTGGCGTCGTTACCAGCGCTATTCTGGCAGCTTCATGCTGGAGAAGTGCTGCCACGATCTCGACCTCTACAACGGCGTCATGGGCTGCCGGCCGCGCTTCGTGTCGAGCTTCGGTGGCCGCCGCAGCTTCGTGCCCGGGAACGCTCCGCAGGCCGGGGGTGCCAATGATGTCGAGGTCTACCACCGCAAGCCTTCGGGCTGGATGGGCTCGGACAGGGTGTTCGACAGCGATGGGGACATCATCGATTTCCAGCAGGCGCTGGTTGAATACGAGAACGGCGCCTCGCTGAGCTTTCACACCAATCTCAACGTTCCGCACGATTTCCGCCGCTTCGCCGTGATCGGCGCACAGGGCATGGCTGAGGGTGACTTCATCCGGAACTACTTCCAGGTCACCGACGCCCGCACCTCGGAGCGGCTCGTCGACAAGACCTACCAGACGTCCGAACTGTCCCAGCACTACGGCGCCGATGAACAGATGGCACAGGATATCCTCAAGCACCTGCTCGAGGGGGCACCGCTGCCTGTTTCCGTCACGGACGCCCTGGAGGCGGGCCTGCTGGCATTGTCCATGGACGAGGCGATGCGAACCCGATCAGTCGTCGACATGACTCCAACCTGGCAGCAATTCGACGCTGCGCTGGGGCGGACGAGTTAGAAGGAGTTCCGCCATGACCAGCTCCCGCAATGCCGTACTTTTCGCCCTTGCGCTGCTGGCCCCGGCCGTACTCTACATCCTCGCGATCGTCGCCTATCCACTGTTCGACACTATCATCCTGTCGTTCACCAACGCATCCCTGCGGCAGGAGTACGACTTCGTCGGCTGGGCCAACTACCAGCGCATCTTCGGCGCGGGCAACTTCACGGAAGTCATCCTCCGGACCTTCATCTGGACCTTCTTCTCGGTGTCCATGAAGATGGTCATCGGCATGCTTGGCGCCGTGTTGCTCAACGCGGCCATCCCGGGTCAGACCGTCTTCCGCATTCTCACCATGCCGCCCTGGATCGTGCCCATGGCGATCGGCATCTACATGTGGGCTTGGATGTACAACGGCCAGTTCGGCATGATCTCGGGCCTGATGCAAAACTTCGGCCTCATCGACAAGCCCTGGCCGTTCCTTGCCCAAGGCAGCTCGGCCTTCTGGGCCACCATCGTCACCGATGTGTGGATCGGGGTGCCCATGGTGACGATCTATTTCCTGGCGGCCATGCAGTCGATCCCGCGCGATCTGCACGAGGCGGCGTGGGCCGACGGGGCAGGGCGGTTCTACCGCTTCCGCCGCATCACCCTGCCGCTGATGGTGCCGGCCATCATCACGATGAGCCTGCTGTCCCTCATCGCGACCTTCAACAGCTTCGACATCATCTGGATCCTGACCCAGGGTGGCCCCTCCGGGCAGACCACGACGATGATCATCGACACGTACCGCACCGCTATCGGCAGCCGGAAATATGGCGAGGGCGCGGCCCGTGCGGTGGTCATCTCGCTCTTCGTCATTGCCTTCTGCATCGTCTACTTCCGCGCCGTGCGGCGTCTTTCGCAGGGAGAAGCGAAATGACCGACATCCCACGCTCTCAAGAAGTCGCCTCCGTCGACAGCCCCGCGCTGGTGAAGCCGCAGCGCAAGGTCCGGGCCCGCTCGAGCCGCGCCATGATCGACCGCTACAAGTGGTACGAGATTGCCGCGCTCTATACCGGCATCGCCGTGTTTCTGTTCTTCGTGCTAGCCCCCTTCATCGAGGGCTTCCTCGTGTCGTTGAAGCCGCTGGCGCAGCTCTTCTCGCGTCCATACACCTTCATTCCAAAGATGTGGTCCTTCGACGCCTACTTCACCATCTGGACCTCGGTGCCGGCGCTGGCCCTGCACATCTTCAACTCGTTCTTCATTTCGACCGTGGTGACGCTGATCGTCATCGCCATTGTTGTGCCCGCCGCCTATGCGTTCGCTCGCTTCAGGTTCGCCGGGTCCGGGTTGCTGCTCGGCATCTTCCTTGCGGTGAACATGTTCTCGGGTGCGGTGCTGCTGATCCCGCTGTTCCGGCTGATGCGATCGCTGGGGCTCCTCAACACCTATTGGGCGATGATCGTGCCGGGCGCCGCCTTCCTCATCCCGTCCTCCATCTGGCTGCTGCGCACCTACATGCTGCGCATCCCCCGGGAACTCGACGAAGCTGCCTGGGTGGACGGCGCATCCCGCCTCTACACCCTGCGTCGGGTCATCCTGCCGCTTGCCATGCCAGGCATCGTCGTGGTCGCCATCATGACCTTCATCGGTGCCTACGCACAGCAGTTCATCTTCGCGCTGACCTTCAACTCGAGGACGGAGTTCATGCCGCTGCCGATCGGGCTCTTCGCCTTCTTCGGCAAGCAGGAGGTGATCTGGAATGAGCTCATGGCAGCCAGCTTCGTCGGCATCCTGCCGGTAATGATCGTTATCGTGTTCCTGCAGCGCTATCTGGTCGCGGGCCTGACCGCCGGCGCCATCAAGCAGTAGGAGCGACTGGGTTTCGATGTCGGGGCCGCCGGCCCCGGCTGAGGGAAAGCGGCACCAAAGGGAGCCGCGTCACAAGGGAGACTATAATGAACAGAACTCGCCTTACGTTGGCGGTTTCGTTTCTGGCACTCGCCAGTGCGACCCCCGCCGCCTTCGCCCAGGACCAGGAAATAACCTTCATCAACTGCGGTGACGAACTGACCGCGGGCTACGCCGACTACTTCGCCGAATGGGAGGCAGAGAACCCCGGCTTCAAGGTTGCTCCCGAAGTCGTTGGCTGGGGGCAGTGCCAGGACAAGGTGACCACTCTAGCCGCCGCCGGTACCCCCGTGGCGCTCGCCTATGTCGGTTCGCGTACCCTCAAGCAGTTCGCCATGAACGACCTGATCGTCCCCATTCCGATGAGCGACGAGGAAAAGGCCGAGTACTACAACTACGTGCCCGACACCGTAACGTTCGACGGCACCCAGTGGGGTGTGCCGGTCGCCTTCTCGACCAAGGCGCTCTTCTGGAACAAGGACCTGTTCGAAGAAGCAGGCCTCGATCCCGAAACCCCGCCCAAGACCTGGGAAGAAAAGATCGCTTTTGCCAAGCAGATCACCGAGAACACCGACGCTGCCGGCTATGGCCTTGTCGCCAAGACGTTTGACAACACTATGCACCAGTTCCTGCACTGGGTGTACACCAACAACGGCTCGGTCATCGATGCGGACGGCAACATCACCCTGAATTCGCCGCAGGTTCTGGCTGCCCTTGAGGCCATCAAGGAAATCACCCCCTACTCCGAGGAAGGCCCCACCGCCTACGAGCAGAACGAAGTCCGCGCCATCTGGCTGGATGGTGGCGTCGCCATGATCGAAGCCTCCCCGGGTGCGGCCATCCGCGCCGAGGAAGCCGGTATGAACTGGGGGGTGGCAGACCTGCCTCTCGGGCCCGACGCGCAGGGTCCCGGCACGCTGCTGATCACCGACGCGCTTGCCGTGTTCAAGGGCTCGGGCGTCGAGGAGCAAGCCATCAGTCTCGCCAAGTACATCACCTCCGGTGAACGCCAGTGGGCTGCCGAGATGGCTCAGGGCCTCACCCCGCTGCGCCCGCTCGAGCCTCAGACCAGCGAACTGCTCGCCGAAACCCCGTACTGGAAGCCGTTCCTCGACGGCATCGAGTTCGGTGGACCGGAGCCGTTGTTCAACGACTACATCGGTCTGCAGAACGTCATGATCGAAATGGTCCAGTCGGTCGTCACCGGGCAGGCCGAGCCGCAGGAGGCGCTTGAACGCGCCGCCGGCGAACTCGAGCAGTACAAGTAAGGTCCTCCCAGACCCTGCCGCTGCCCTGCGGGGCGGCGGCTTCCACGATCACCCGGAGACACCGCATGTCCCAGCTCAGCCTCAAGAGCCTTGAAAAGAGCTTCAATGAAGCCCGTATCATCAAGGGCATCGACCTCGAGGTCGCCGAAGGCGAGTTCGTCGTCTTCGTCGGGCCGTCCGGGTGCGGCAAGTCTACCCTGCTGCGCATGATCGCCGGGCTCGAGGACGTCACCGCCGGTGAGATCGAGATCGGCGGCCGCGTGGTCAACGAGCTTCCTCCGGTGCAGCGCGGCATCGCCATGGTGTTCCAGTCCTACGCGCTCTACCCGCACATGACCGTCTACGAGAACATCGCCTTCCCGCTGCGCGTCGAGAGACTTCCACAGGCCCAGGTGGATGAGCGGGTCCTGGCAGCCGCCAGGGTTCTGCAGCTTGAATCCCGTCTTCAGCACCGCCCAGGCCAGCTTTCCGGTGGCCAGCGCCAACGCGTCGCCATCGGTCGCGCCATCGTGCGCCAGCCCAAGATCTTCCTGTTCGACGAGCCGCTGTCCAATCTCGATGCTGCGCTCAGGTCCGAGATGCGCATCGAACTGATGGACCTGCACAAGCGGCTCGGTTCCACCATGATCTACGTTACCCACGACCAGATCGAAGCCATGACCATGGCCGACAAGATCGTGGTGCTGAATGCGGGTGAGATCTCCCAGGTCGGCTCGCCCCTGGAACTCTATCACCGGCCGGACAACACCTTCGTTGCCGGCTTCATCGGCAGCCCCAAGATGAACTTCATCTCCGGCAAGGTCCGCAGCGCCGACGGCAGCACTGCCCTCATCGATCTCGGCAGCCTCGGCACGCTGTCGCTGCCGCGCACCTCGACCGATATTGCCGGGCGGGACGTGACGGTCGGCATCCGCCCCGAACACCTGGTGCTGGGCAGCGGTGAGTTCTCGCTCTCGGTCACCCCGCGTATCGTCGAGGAACTGGGAATCCACACGGTCATCTATTCCGACCTGCCGGGAGGCGAGAACTTCCTCGGCCTGTTCGAGGGCGGCCCGGATATTGCCGAAGGGACAACGATCACCGTTGGCTTCAACCGCGCCCAAGCGCACCTATTCGACCATCGCGGCCAGGCTGTTTACTGACGCCGCGCCAGGGCGAGGAGGCCGCCGAATGCTCGACATAGTGGGTATCCTGCAGACCGAGAAGGACGAGTTCACCCGCTCCGAGCGCGCCCTCACGGAGATCGTACTCGCCGACGTCGAAAGCGTGCTGAAGATGTCGATCGTCGATCTTGCAGCCCAGGCCGACGTCTCGCCCCCTACGGTCACGCGCTTCTGCCGCCGCATCGGCTGCGACTCCTATGCTGATTTCAAGCTGCGCCTCGCCCAGTCGCGCTTTGTGGGTCAGCGCTACTTCGCACCCACCGCCGGTCCCTCCAGCGTTCAGGAAATTGCCCAGGGCGTGGTCAACGGCATCCAGTCGACCATCTACGAGACGTTCGACAGCCTGGATTTCGCAGCGGTCGAGCGGGCGGCCGAGAGCATCGTCAAGTCGAGCTACGTTCTTGCCTTCGGCTCCGGTGGCGCCTCTTCCACCATGGCGGGAGAGATCGAGACCCGCCTGTTCCGCCTCGGCATCAGGATCGCTTCGAGCGAGGATCATCAACTGCAGATGATGCGTGCCGCCTCTGCGCCGCCGGGCACCGTGGTGATTGCCTTCTCGATGTCGGGCAACAACGCGCAACTCGCCAAGGCTCTCACGATCGCTGGCGAGTACGGCCTCACGCGTGTCGTGCTCACCCGCTCCGGTTCTCCCGTCGCCGAGCAGGCCGATATCCTGGTGCCGGTCAGCTGGCACGAGAACTCCGATATCCTGCGCCCCACGCCGGGCCGCTACGCCTTCCTCGCCACCATCGACGTGCTCTCGCAGACCATAGCCACTCGCCTCGGCGCTCCTGCCGTGGCCAGCATGCGCCGCATCAAGCACCAGTTGATCATCAACAGGGACGGCGAAGACAGCCAGCCTCTGGGCGACTAGCCTCCCGCCTACCTCATGGATCTCGCGGCCGGCTCCATGGCTGCGGGGTTGGTAACTCAGTCTCGAGACCTCGTCCTTCGGCAGGTCCCCGGAAGATCGGACTACTCAGTCATGCCCAGCTTCTCCTTCGTCACCACCTGGACCCCGGCCAGCGACACCGAACCACTGGGGTACGGCCTCGAACTGACCAACACCGGCGACGAACCTGTGAGCAACTTCCAGCTCGGTTTTTCCGGGCCGGCCCGCATCGATCCTCACGCGACCCTTGAGAATGGCAAGCTGCTCCGCCGCCTCTCCAACCACACCCTGATCGCTCCGCCCGACGGCTTCGTGCTTGAACCCGGCCAAACCTGGACCGCTACGGCTCGTGGCCTCTCCTACGGTCTCCGCCACTGGAGCGACGGCGCCAACTCCGCCTATGTGGTCCTGTCCGATGGCTCCCTGGTGCCGGTGGTGACCGCGCCGACACGCGGCAAGGGGCACAACGCTCCGCTTCTCAAAGGCGCCGCCCGCTTTCCCGTTCCGGCCCGCGCCTCGGTGAACGTGTCGATCATTCCATGGCCGCAGTCCGTCGCCACCACCGGCCAGCGCACGGCTCCCGCCGGCTTCGACCTCCGCCCTGAGGGAGAACTCGCCAACCGCGCCGCCGCGGCGTTTGCCGGTCTCGTTGACGGTCTGTTTCCTGTCGAGGCCATCGTGCGGCCCGCCAGCGAAGCCGGCATGCCCGTGACCATCCGCGAGCGCACCGGCATGGGCAAGGAAGCCTATGAGATCACCTTCGCCGAGAACGCCGCGACCGTCACTGCCTCCACACGCCAGGGCATGTTCTACGGCCTCGTCACTCTCGGGCAAATCCTGCGGGGCGCTCGTCAGTATCCCGATACCTTCGTCTTTCCCACGGGCGGCACCATCGCCGATGCGCCGGGCTTCGGTTATCGGGGCTCGCATCTGGACGTCGCTCGCCAGTTCTACACCGGCGCGGAGGTCGGTCGCCTGCTCAAGCTCATGGCCTGGAACAAGATGAACCGGTTCCACTGGCATCTGAGCGAGGACGAGGCTTGGCGCCTTGAGATCGAGGCCTATCCTGCCCTGACCGAGATCGGCGCGTGGCGTGGACATGGCAAGGCACTGCCGCCGCTGCTCGGCTCCGGCCCGTTTCCCACCGGCGGTTTCTATACCAAGAACGTCGTCCGTCAGATCGTCGCGCTCGCCGATAGCCTCGGCATCACGATCATCCCCGAAATCGACATGCCCGGCCATTTCTACGCTGCGCTCCAGGCATTGCCGGAACTGTGCGACCCCGAAGAGAAGGGTGAGTACCAGTCGGTGCAGGGCTTCCCGAATAACTCGCTCAATCCCGCGCACGAACCCGTCTATCGCTTTGTCGAGACGGTGATCGATGAAGTGCTTGAACTCTTCCCCGCTGGCATCTTCCACCTCGGCGCGGACGAGGTGCCCCTGGCGGCCTGGTCGGGCTCGCCGCTGGCGCTGGACCTGCTCGAGAAACTCGCCGGCCCCGAGATGCGAAGGAAACACGAGCGCCAGTTCAACCAACTGGGCAACCACCATGGTGCCGATGAGATCGAAGGTTCGCCCACCGCGATCCTGCAGGCTCACTTCATCCGTCGCGTCCACGACTACATCAAGTCGAAGGGAGCCATCACCGGCGGCTGGGAGGAGGCGGCGCATGGCGATGCGGTGGACAAGGACAGCAGCTTCGTCATCGGCTGGCGCGATGTCGAGATCAACGCTGCCCTCGCCGAGCGGGGCTACGACATCGTCGTGTCTCCGGGTCAGCGCTACTACCTGGACATGGCCAATGGTGTCTCGTGGGCCGAGCCCGGCGCCGGCTGGGCCGGCTGGTCGGGCCCGCAGGAGACTTACGAGTTCGAGCCCCGCGCCGGGTTCTCCGCGGAAGGGCTCGACCACCTCTTGGGCATCCAGAGTTGCATCTGGTCGGAGTCGATGACAGACCGCGCCATCTTCGACCGGCTCGTCTTCCCGCGCCTCTCGGCGGTGGCCGAGGCCGGCTGGACACTGCCCGAACGCAAGAGCTGGGACCGGTTCCGCTCCCTCGTCGGGCTCATGCCCATCATGTACGGCCACTGGGCTCCTGAGTAACGGGCACCCGGCCGGAGAACCTCAGACCTGTTCAGGGTTAGGCGGGATAGCATCCGCCGCCCAGGGATCCTCGACCATCGGCCAGATGTCCCTGCGGGCCTTCACGTAGGCCGTTTCCGCCGGACGGTTCGGGTATGGCTGGCCGGCAGAGCAGTAGATGATCTCCGCGGCGATCTTGCTGAACGATCCGTAGAAGTGGTTGGTCGACTTGATCAGCAGGATCCGGCGGCTGGTCGGTTCGATCCCCATCACCGAGAACAACGACGGGTCGAACGCTTGCGCGCGCGTCGAATTGAGGATCACGTCGATGCCGTCGAAGTGGATCCAGGCGGAGTCCCCGAAGGGCGCCCAGCTCTCCCCGAACCGCATCTCTGCGTTTCGCACCAGCCGCTTCACCGTCACCCGCTTGTCTATCGGAACTCCTGTAAACGGCGCCGACTTGGCACCGAAACGCAACGGGATCTCGGCGTTTTCCCCCGCGGCGAAGCAGATCTGTACCGCCATGGGGTCCCAGATCGTGCCGGCCGCCACATCCGTCACCCCGCGCCGCATCAACTCGGCGAGGATGACGGTAGCGTCGCCCGCCGTGCCCCCGCCGGGGTTGTCCCAGACATCGGCGATGACAACAGGCCCCCGCGACGCGGCAAGCGCCTGATCCACCGCTTCTTTTTCGTCCACCTGCTCCATCATGAAGGTGCCGCGCAACGCGTACAGCTCACGACCCAGCCGCTCGGCCAGGGCTCCTCCCGCCTCCGGCTGCCCATCCGTCACGGCGATCACCTTGGTGCCCATTTCCGGCACGTCGCCAGCCATGAAGCCATGGATCACCGACAGGCTCAGCACCCCTGGCTTTTCCCGCTCCAGTGCCATCAGTCGGTCGACGAAGCCCCGCATCGGCTGCTTCGAGGTAGGGAACACATCGATCATCCGGCAGTCGAAGACGCTCATTACCGGCCGGACTTCCCCTTTGAGCGCGCGTACCGCGATGGCCCACAGATCCCGCGCCCGGTCGACGAAATCAGTGTGGGGGAACTCCTTGAAGGCGACGAAGAAATCCGCCGCTCGCACCCGCTTCGTAGTGAGGTGGGAGTGTGGGTCCAGTTCCGCGCAGACCAGCACATCGGGGCCCACGATCTCACGCACCCGGGCCAGCAGGTCGCCCTCGCAGTCGTCATAGCCCTGCGCCACCATGGCCCCGTGCAGGCCAAGTACCACCGCATTGACAGGCATCGCGGCGCGCAGCTCCGAGAGTACCTCGTCCCGGAGAGCTTCATAGGTGGCCCGCGCGACGAGTCCAGCCGGATCCGCCCAACTGGCGCTGCCCTCGATCAGGGTCCAACCCTCGCGGGCGCAAACCTCCCGGCCAACAGTGATCGGTGCAGTGCACAGGGTCGGAGTGTCGGGGTGCTCGCCGGGGCCCGCCTGAAGCGAGGCCTCGAAGGCACGCCGGTCAATGGCGATCGGCGAGAAGGTGTTGGTCTCGGTGGCGAGGGCAGCGGTGAAGATGCGCAACGGGCGGCTCGCCTTCTTTCAAGACAAGGGAGAGGCCAAGCACTACCATGA
>JAEZHZ010000259.1 GCA_023436745.1 Pseudomonadota bacterium
ATTTCCTTGAAACGGGGCCGGCATTGCGCCGGCCCCTTTTTCGTTTGCAGGCCGATGGGGTGAGCGACGATGCGCGGGCCCCGGGGCTGCCTCTCCCCTCCCGGCGGGCGATGGATAGAGGCGGGAACGACCGACGTCGAACTACCGTTTTGCGACCTGGGTGGCGGTTGCCTGGGAAGTGGACGCAGAATTCC
The DNA here is from genome assembly GCA_023436745.1 of Pseudomonadota bacterium. Lineage (GTDB taxonomy): Bacteria > Pseudomonadota > Alphaproteobacteria > Rhizobiales > Devosiaceae > Devosia. Next base: position 195 of record JAEZHZ010000259.1, read on the forward strand.
CGCGTGCGGCGGGTCTGCGATATCCCTGGCTGGTTCTTGGGCATGGCCATCCGGGCGGCTTGCGGCCGCTGGTGACCATGAGGATCTGCACAATGAACGAAATGATGCCGCCACTTCAGCGCGTGGTCCAGCGGGACCAGCAGATGAAATTCGGCACCCAGATCATCCCCCACGGGGTCCGCTTCCGCCTGTGGGCCCCCTTTTGCCAGTCGGTCTCCCTCAAGATCTACGACCTCAACATGGTTGTGCCCATGCAGGCGCGGCCACGCGGCTGGTACGAGGTGGAGGTAGCCGAGGCGCGGCCGGGCATGTGCTACCGGTTCGTGCTCGAGAATGGCCACGAGGTGCCTGATCCCGCTTCCCGCTTCCAGCCTGAGGACATCCATGGCGCCAGCGAGATCATCGATCCGCGCGCCTTCGGCTGGACGGACGAAGGCTGGGGCGGCAGGCCATGGGAAGAGATGATCATCTATGAGCTGCATGTCGGAACCTTCACGAAGGAAGGCACCTTCCGCGCGATCATCGACAAGCTCGACTACCTGGCCGATCTCGGCATCACCGCCATCGAACTCATGCCCATCGGGGATTTTCCCGGCGGCCGGAACTGGGGCTACGACGGTGGGCACCTGTTTGCGCCGGATTCGAGCTATGGCCGGCCGGAGGACCTGAAGGCGCTGGTGGACGCCGCCCATGCCCGGCGGCTGAGCGTCTTCCTCGATGTGATCTACAATCACTTCGGGCCAAAGGGGAACTACATGGGCGTCTACACGCCCCTGATGACCGATCGGTACGACACGCCCTGGGGAGCTGCCGTGAACTACGATGCCGAAGGCTCCACCACCGTGCGCGATTTCGTTTCCGCCAACGCCCGGTACTGGCTCAACGAGTATCACTTCGACGGCTTGCGCTTCGATGCAGTCCACGAGATCCGCGACTACGGCCCGCGCCACATGCTGCAGGATCTGGCGGAGCAGATTCGCGCCGCGACCGACGGCCGCCACATCCACCTGATCGCCGAGAATGCGGACAACCAGGCGGGCTGGCTCAAGCGACGAGAGGATGGCTCTCCCTGGCTCTATGACGCGCAGTGGAGCGACGACATCCATCATGCCCTGCACAACGTCATCACCGGCGAGAACCAGTGGTACTATGCCGACTTCGACGGCCGCATCGACCTTGTCGGCCGCGCGCTGGCGGAGGGGCTCGCCTGGCAGGGCGAGTACATGCAGCACGAACAGCGGGAGAAGGGCGAACCCAGCGCCTTCCTGCCTCCGACGGCTTTCGTGGCCTATGCGCAGAACCACGACCAGACCGGCAACCGCCCCTTCGGCGAGCGACTTGCCCAGCTGGTGCCGCCCCACAAGGCGCGGCTGTGGGCTGCGCTGTACCTTTTGGCCCCGCAGATACCGATGCTGTTCATGGGCGAGGAATGGGGCACCAGGACCCCGTTCATGTTCTTCTCCGATGTCGGGGAAGATCTGGCCGACGCCATTCGTCAGGGCCGGCTCGAGGAGATGAAAGATTTTCCGCGCCGCGCGGGCCAGTCCGAGCCACCCGACCCGATGGCGAAGGAGACCTTCGAGGCCTGCAAGCTCGACTGGGACGAGCCGAGCCAGGATGAGAGTGCCCGATTCATGAGCCTCTACAGGCGGCTGATGGACCTGCGCACGAGGCATATCGTTCCACTGCTGGTCGGCGCCGAAGGGTTCTCCGGCAGCTATGAACTGCTTGCGCCACGGGTTCTCAAGGTCAGCTGGAAGCTCGCCGGTGGCGCCAGGCTGACGCTGGTGGCCAATCTCTCTGACGAACCATTCGCCGGTGTCAGCGTGTGGGGACCGGACCAACTCTGGCTCGAGGGCTTCGCCGAGGGCGATACGCTGTCCGCCTGGAGTCTCGTTTATACCCTGACCAGGCCGAACCCGGCGTAGCCGAGCCCGTCCCATGGCGGCTGGCCGCCATGGGCCTCACTCCATGCGTTCACCACACCCGGGCCCTGCTACCGGCGCGATGGACAAATGCAGCGCGCTCGGCGACTGCTATGGTGCAGCCGCCGGGGGACCATGGCCGACACCCTGTCCATCCTCGTGATCGATGACAACGCCATCCGTGCCTCGATCATCGAGGCAGGGCTGCGTGAGGCCGGGCATGAGAGGGTGCAGGTCATCACCGATATAGACGGTGTGGCGCGCCGCATCGGCGAGATCGCCCCGGACGTGGTGATCGTCGATCTCGAAAACCCGAACCGCGATGTGCTCGAGCACTTCTTTGTCCTGAGCCGCGCCTTGAAGCGCCCCATCGCCATGTTCGTCGACAAGTCGGACCCCTCCGAGATCGAGGCGGCCGTCGAGGCTGGCGTGTCGGCCTATGTGGTCGATGGACTGCGCAAGGATCGCGTCAAGCCCATCCTCGACATGGCCATCGTCCGGTTCCGCGCCTTTTCCCGGCTGCAGGACGAGCTGGAGGCCGCGCGGTCCGAGCTGGAGGGCCGCAAGGTCATCGACAAGGCCAAGGGCATTCTGATGTCCACACGCGGCCTCACCGAGGACCAGGCCTATCGGCTGCTGCGCTCGACCGCCATGAACCAGAACCGGCGCATTTCCGAGATTGCGCAGGCGCTGGTCACCGCCTCGCAGCTGTTGGAACCATGAAGGAGGGGGCGTCATGGCGCTGACGCAGATCACTGCCGGATATGTACCGCTGCTCGACAGCGCCGTTCTATTGGCCACGCAGGAGTTCGGTTTCGCCGAGGCAGAGGGGCTGGAGCTCAGCCTCGTCCGCGAGACGTCGTGGGCCAATATCCGCGACCGTGTTGCCATCGGCCACCTCGATGTCGCCCACATGCTGGGCCCCATGCCGCTCAGCGCCAATCTGGGCCTGACGCCGCTCGACGTGCCGGTGATTGCGCCGATGGCGCTGGGGTTGGGCGCCGCCACCATCACCGTGTCCAACGCGGTGTGGGAGGGCATGGCCGCCGCCGGTGCCCCCGAGGACGGCTCTCCCGGGCCGGTTGGTGCGGCGCTGCGCCGGGTAGTCGAGCAGCGGGCGGCCGCGGGTTCGCCGCGCCTGCGGTTCGCCGTCGTCCACCCCGAGAGCGCCCACAACTACGCCCTGCGGTACTGGCTCGCCGCCTCTGGCATCGACCCGGACCGCTCAATCGACATCGTCATTGTGCCGCCGCCCTTCCAGGCAGATGCTCTCGCTGCCCGCCACACTGACGGCTACTGCGTCGGCGAGCCATTCGGCTCCGTCGCGGTCCGGCGTGGCGTAGGACGCATTGTCACCACCAAGGGCCAGATCTGGAATAACAGCCCCGACAAGGTGCTCGGCACCCGCCTCACCTGGGCGGAGCAGAACCCCGAGCGGCTTGCCGCCCTGCTGCGGGCAGCGACCCGCGCCGCGCGCTGGTGCGAGGACCCCGCCAGCCACGAACTGCTTGCCGCCATGCTGGCGCGCGAGGATCGCATCGGTGTCGATGAGAGCCTGTTGCTTCGCGCCGTCACGGGCAGGCTGCACTTCGTGGAGGGCAGGCCGCGCAACGTCGAGGACTTCTTCGTGCCCTACTCGCGCGCGGCGAACTTTCCATGGGTGAGCCACGCACTGTGGTTCTATTCGCAGATGGTGCGCTGGGGCCAGGTCGCGCACACACCCCAGAATGCCGCTCGGGCGGCGGCGAGCTATCGCCCCGACCTCTACCGCGCGGCCCTGACAGGCGGGGGATTTGTGGTGCCGGGAGCCAGCAGCAAGATCGAGGGGGACTTGCCGGTGGCGGTCGATGTCGGAGCGAGTGGCGGGCGGCTGACGCTCGGCCCCGACGCCTTCTTCGATGGCTCCCGGTTCGACCCCGATCAACTCGATAGCTACATCGCCAGCCAGCAGGATTGATGCTCACGACTTGAGCATTTTGCTGATCTGCTGTGCGAAGCGGCAGGGGATCTGCAGAAACTCGCGGTTTGTCACAGAACTAAGCTGTTGAAGGCGTTGGCGGTAACGGAACGCAACGCGTTTGGCACGAAACCTGCACGGCTATTCCCAGGCGTCCAAGGACGGGCGCCACAGATTTGGCAACGCCGCCAACCTCAGATCCGCGTCCAGACGCGGTCCTGCTGGTTGGCGGCGTTTTCGTTTTGAGTGGAGCGAATGCGGGAAAAACTCGTCGTCATCGGTGCCGGAATGGCCTCCGGCCGTATGCTGGAGCACCTGTTCGAAGCCGATCCGGAACGGTTCGAAGTCACCCTTTTCGGGGCCGAGCCGCGCGGAAACTACAACAGAATCATGCTTTCGCCGGTCCTGGCTGGCGAAAAGACCTATGAGCAGATCGTCACTCACGACAGCGACTGGTACGCCGCCCATGGCGTACACACCCGCTTCGGCCAGACGGTCACCAGGATCGACCGGGTCGCAAGGACCGTCTTCGCCGACGGGGTCGAGACACCCTACGACCGGCTGGTGATCGCGACCGGTTCCGCTCCTTTCATCCCGCCCATTGCCGGCCGGGAATTCCCCGGCGTCCGGGCCTTTCGCGATCTCGACGACGTCGAGGCAATGGTCGCGGCGGCGGCGAGACCCGGAGCGACGGCGGTGGTGATCGGCGGCGGATTGCTCGGCTTGGAAGCCGCCGCAGCCCTGCGGGGGCGGGGCATGGACGTGGTGGTCCTGCACCTCTCCGGCCACCTCATGGACCGCCAGCTCCAAGCCGCAGCCCGCTATCTCCTCCGCCGCGAACTTGAAGGTCGTGGCATCAAGGTGCACTGCAAGGCCCAGACCCGTGCCATTCTCGGCAGCGACAGCGCCGAGGCCGTGGCGCTCGAGGATGGCACGATCTATCCCGCCAACCTGGTCGTCATGGCCGCAGGAATCCGCCCGGAGACGCGCCTCGCCACCGATGCCGGCATCGAGGTCGGTCGAGGCATCGTCGTTGACGACGCCATGCAGACCTCCGATCCAGGCATTCTCGCCATAGGCGAGTGCGTCGAGCATCGACAGACGGTCTACGGACTGGTGGCGCCGCTCTATGAGATGGCGAAGGTCGCCGCCCATGGGCTGGCCGGCCTGCCTTCCGCCTTCACGCCGGTGAAGACGGCGACGCAACTCAAGGTCACTGGCGTCAGCCTCTACTCTGCCGGCGATTTCGCCGAAGGCGAGGACCGCGAGGAGATCGTGCTGAGGGACGCTGCCGCGGGCGTCTACAAGCGGGTCGTTCTCAAGGACAACCGGGTGCTGGGCGCGGTGCTGTACGGCGACACGGCCGACGGCTCCTGGTTCTTTGATCTGCTGAAGCGCGGTGTCGACGTTGCGCCGATGCGCGACACACTGATCTTCGGTCAGAGCCGTTCGGGCGGTGCGGCGGCTGACCCCGTAGCAGCGGTGGCGGCGCTCCCGCCGGAAGCGGAAGTCTGCGGCTGCAATGGCGTCTGCAAGGGAACGATCACCGGTGCCATCGCCGGCAAGGGCCTCACCTCGCTCGATGACGTGAGGGCGCATACCAAGGCTTCTGCATCCTGTGGGTCCTGCTCGGGACTCGTCGAGAAGCTGCTGATGGCAACACTGGGGGACCGCTACAACCCGGCGGCGATCCAGCCCATGTGCCCCTGTACCGAAC
>JAEZHZ010000374.1 GCA_023436745.1 Pseudomonadota bacterium
CTGGCCGGTGTCGACCGGATGCTGCTGGTCAGCACCGTCGCCGCCAACCGGCGCGAACACCAGTCCCGGGCCGTCGCAGCAGCGAAGGCAGCAGGCGTCCGGCACATCGTCTACACCTCCGACCCAAATGCCCGACCGAACGAAAGCGCCGGTGGCATCACGGACCACTACTGGACCGAGGTTGCCATCGCCGCCTCCGGGCTCGATTTCACGCTCCTTCGCAACCACATCTACGCCGACACCGCGATCGACGCCGCGGCCCCTGCCCTTGCCAGCGGCCGGATGTTCGACGCCACCGGGGATCGCGGCCGCAACTACGTCACCCGCGCCGATGCCGCCCGCACGGCCGCCGGCGCCCTGCTGACAGCAGAAGGCCAGAACATCCTCGACGTGACCGGCCCCGCCCCGGTGCTGCTGGAGGAGGTCGCCCGCCTCGTCGCGGACATCTCCGGCAAGCCCGTCCAGCGGATCGGCGTCACCGGCGACCAGCTGCTCGAGGGCCTGAAGGCGGCCGGCGTGCCCGGTTTCATGGCGCAACTGCTGGTCGCGTTCGACCTCGACGCTGCCGCCGGCCACCACGAGATCGTCACCGACACCGTCGAGCGCTTCACCGGCCGCCAGCCGGAGTCGCTCGCTGCGTTCCTGCGCGCCAACGCCGATCGCCTGAGAACCTGAGGCCGGCCCCGCGCCGGACCTGCGAGCGCTGGACGCAATCCCCACAACCCCGTAGAAACCCCGGCATTTGGCGACACGCCGGGGGAGTCGGGGCAGAGTGGCTGAGGGGTCTTTCGTCAAACGCCTTTGGGCGCACTTCGTCCATGACCGCTCGATCGGCTTCGGCCTTGAGCACATAGGCCTCACCACACTGCGGTTCCCGCGCCTGGTGGCGATCGCCGTGCTGGTGTTCAGCATAGTGTGCTTCAGCCAGATTCCGCGCGCCAATGTCGATGGCGACCTGCTGCGCGTCTATGCGCACTCCGGCCAGTACTACGACGCCTACGAGCACCTGTCGGATACCTTTGGCACCTTCGAGAACGACATCTACGTCCTGGTCAGCACCCCTCGCCTGACCGATCCCGTCGTGCTCGAGCAGATCCGCGAACTCGCTTTCGAACTCGAGCTCAACGAGTACGCGGTCGGCACCATGTCGCCCTTCACCCTGCGCAAGCCCACCGCAAATGGCGGCTCTGTCCCCGCCGTGCCCGAGGGGATGGGGGATTTCGCCGAGGTGGCACTGGCGCTGTCTGACCTGCAGCAGAACGATCCGATGATGCGCAATCTCATCACGCCGGACCTCACCGGCGTGGTGCTGATCATGTTCCCCAACCAGGATCTGGTGCGCGAGCACGGCGCCAAGGCGATGATCGCCAGCCTGCGCGAGACCATCGCCTACTACGAAAACGACGACGTCCACATCGAGATCACCGGCCCGCCCGTGTGGACTTCGGAGATGCTGAACGCAGCGGTCGACGATCAGGTGAAGTTCACGATCTGGGGCTTCGGCCTCGGCGCCATCATCGCCCTGTTCGCGCTGCGCTCGTTCTGGGGTGCTCTCATCGTCGCCGCCACGCCGTTCCTCGCGGTGATGTGGTCCATGGGTATCATCCTGCTGCTCTTCGGCTCGTTCAGCTTCCTCACCATCATCGTCACCACACTGGTGCTGGTGATCTCCTTTGCCGAGTCGATGTTCTTCGTCTTCAACTGGCTCGCCTACTGGCGCGACGGCATGGAGCCGAACAAGGCTGTGGACGCGACCGTCAAGCTGGTCGGCCCCGCCGCTGCACTGACCATGCTGACGACCTTCGTCAGCTTCGCCTCCCTGGCCCTCACGCCGGGCCAGGGTGTGCGCGAGTTCTCCGCCGCCGGCGCCATCGGGACGTTCCTGCTCTTCGTGTGCCTGATGACGTTCCTGCCGCTGCTGCTGAAGCTGGCCGTACGCCTCGGGTTCAAGGCGCCGAAGCGCTCGAGCCTGGTCCTGACCGCGCCGCTGCCGCTGAGCTGGTTTCTCGCCAGCCGTTTCGGCCGTCCCCTCTCCATTGCGGCGATTGTCGTCACCATCCTGCTTTTCATCCCCTACGGGCTGATCAAGCCGCACTTCTCCTTCGAGGATTTCGTAGCACGCGATTCCAGCGCCCTCACCGCCGCCGAGCAGATAGACAGCGGCGTCGGTGGCGTTGCTCCGCTGTATGTGCGGGTGCCGCTGGTGGAGAACGACCCGAACGTCGCCCCGCGGGACTTTGAGAAGATCCGCACCGTCCATGAGGTGCTGGAATCCTACCTGGGTCAGAACAAGGTCATCTCCGCGGCCAGCATGACAAACTACACCGACGCCGGCTTCACGCGTGAAGAGGTGTTCGAGGCGGTCGGTCCCTTCATGCGCAAGCGCTTCGTTACCGATGACGGCTCTCAGGCGCTGGTGACTGGCTTCATGCCGACCATCGTCGAGTCCGACGCCCTCAAGCGGCTGGTCAGCGATCTTGAGGACGATCTCGAAGCTGCCGGGGTCTCCGATGCCGAGGTGGGAGGCTTCCGCATTCTCACCACCTTCGCTACGGACGACATCGTCTGGGGCCTCCAGATGGACCTCACGCTCTCGGTACTGGTCAATATCGGGCTGATCGGATTTGCCTTCCAGTCGTTCCGCGTCGCCGCGGCGTCTGCCATTCCAAACCTGTTCCCGGTTCTCGGCACCATCGCCTGGCTCTACTTCACCGGCGCCGGCCTGCAGCTCACGACCGTGATCGCGCTCACCATCGCCTTCGGCATCGCCGTGGACGACACCGTGCACTTCCTGTCGCACTACCTGCACTCGCGACGCGAGGAGGGACGGCCGCATCTGGAGGCGGTGAAGCACACGCTGGAGCGCATCGGCGGCGCCATCGTGGCCACCACCATCATCCTGTGCTCGGGCGTGATCATCGTTACCTTTTCCGAACTGCCGCAGGTCGCACTGTTCGGCACGCTGTTCGTGTCGACCCTCGGCTTCGCGGTGATCGGCGACCTGTTCATCCTGCCGGCACTGCTGGCAGCGGGCGGCAGGTTCTTCGAGCCGCTCGGCAGGATCCGGGTCCGCACGGCGGATCATGAGCCGACCCCGGACGACCCGACGGGCGACACCATTACCCGCGACAGCACCGGGCAAATCCCCACGTGAAGGCAGGCTGCTTGCGGCGCTCCGCCCCTGCCGATTACAAGAATGGTCAAGTGATTCGGCAGGCTCGCGAGGTGCAGCCGGCATTTCACGCCATGGCAACGACAGTGCCGGTGCGCACTGCTTCTGCTACCGGTTTCCGGCACGGATCTGCCGGGGGGCAAGATTTGGACTGGAGGCCTTTTGCGATGACCCTTTTCCGACCCCTGTCGCGGGTTGCCGCGCTTGTCGGTCTGCTTCTGGCGGGCGGGTTCGCCGCACCGGCATTCGCTGGGCCGGCCGAGGTGGCTCTCATTCAGTCCTATATCGGTGAGTGGCGCGGCCGTGGTGTTCTTATCGGTGCCAATCGCGAAACCGTCGTCTGCCGGCTGGCACTGAGCCACGGCAACCAGGACAAGGTGAACTACAACGGCCGCTGCACGCTGGCCGGCACCCAGCTCTCGATTGCGGGCACCATTGCCTATGTCGAGGCCGCCCGCCGCTACGAGGCCGCCATGACGTCCAACGCCACCTTCTCGGGCATCGCCGTTGGCCAGAAGCGGGGCGGCGGCCTCGTGTTCAACCTGCGCGAGCGCGATCAGGACGAAGAGGGCAAGGACCTGAACATCAGCGCCCAGATCAACCTGAACGGCGACGCTATCAACGTGACCTTCGACGTGGTCTACGTCGAAAGCGGTGACAGCCTCCGCGCCGAGGTGCCGTTCGCGCGATAAGCGAAACTGCAGCCTGCTTGTCGAGAATGGGCGGCTGTGCCGCCCTTTCAGTTCGTATGCTCGCCGCAGCCGGCACACGAACTGAAAAGGGCCGCTTCCGCGGCCCCTTCACATACTCAGAACGGGTTGTCGTCATCCATGCCGCCCGGCTCGAAGGCCGGTGCGTTCGCCGCGGGACGCCGCCCGCCACCACCGCCGCCTTGGTCGCGGACGCCCCGGAAGCCGGTGTCCCCACCGCCGCCATAACCGCCACCACCGTAGCCGCCGCCTTCGCCTGCACCTTCACCGCGGCCGTCGAGCAGCACCATGGACGAGTTGAAGTTCTGCAGCACGATCTCGGTCGAGTACTTGTCCTGGCCGGACTGGTCCTGCCACTTGCGGGTCTGCAACTGGCCCTCGATGTAGACCTTTGAGCCCTTGCGCAGGTACTGCTCGGCAACACGGGCCAGGCCTTCCGAAAAGATCACCACGCGGTGCCACTCGGTTTTCTCGCGCTGTTCGCCGGTGTTGCGGTCCTTCCAGCGCTCCGAGGTCGCCACGGACAGGTTCACCACCTTGCCGCCGCTCGGCAGGTTGCGCACTTCAGGGTCGTTGCCAAGATTGCCGACCAAAATCACCTTGTTGACGCTGCCTGCCATCGCCTTCACCTCTCGCAAATTCAGCCCCGCGCAGTTGCGGGGGCGCTTCCGTTCGCATGTTCTACAGCGTCTTGGTGGCCGTGGCGCGGCCAAACTATGCTTTTGAACAGTCGAGCGTCCGTCTATGTTCACATTATGTTCTCATGCCAACCCAGTCAAGCGTTGGCCCTGCTGACAGCGCCTGTCAGCAGCGATGCCGCAGTGAGGGTTTGGGGGCCGGACCGTCAGCAACGTCTGGAGGCGATTGGGAGCCGGCCTCTTGACCGACTCGGTGCCGTTCCTGCTATGTTCTAGGCACGCGGGCGTGACCGGAACGAACCGCTTCGCGCCGGTACGATGCTTGCACCGGGGGACCGCTGAGCCTATCTCTGCGTTTCCCTACAGATAGTGTTACGCGCCAAGTCGCCACGGTACTGCCTTCGGGCGCCGAGACGAAGAGCCAACTGCGGACCCGATGATGCCTGCCCAGTCCAGCTTGAACCGTGAAATCGTCGTCCGCGGTGCCCGCGAGCACAACCTCAAGGGCGTTGATCTCAAACTGCCCCGTGACTCCCTGATCGTGATGACCGGCCTGTCTGGGTCGGGGAAATCGTCTCTCGCCTTTGACACCATCTATGCCGAGGGCCAGCGCCGCTATGTGGAGTCGCTCTCCGCCTATGCGCGCCAGTTCCTCGAGATGATGCAGAAGCCCGATGTCGAGCATATCGAGGGGCTGTCCCCCGCGATCTCCATCGAGCAGAAGACCACCTCGCGCAATCCGCGGTCGACGGTCGGCACCGTCACCGAGATATATGACTACCTCCGGCTGCTCTACGCGCGCGTCGGCGTGCCTTATTCCCCGGCCACCGGGTTGCCGATCGAGTCACAGACCGTCTCGCAGATGGTCGATCGCACGCTCGAGCTGCCGGAAGGGACCCGCCTCTACCTGCTGGCGCCGATCGCCCGCGGCCGCAAGGGCGAGTATCGCAAGGAGCTGGCCGAATGGCAGAAAGCCGGCTTCACCCGCGTGCGCATCGACGGCAAGTTCCACGACATCGAGGACGCGCCGGCGCTCGACAAGAAGTACAAGCACGACATCGAGGTGGAGGTCGACCGCCTGGTCGTGCGCGAGGGGATCGAGACCGGGCTGGCGGACTCGCTGGAGACGGCGCTGAAGCTGGCGGATGGACTGGTCTATCT
>JAEZHZ010000384.1 GCA_023436745.1 Pseudomonadota bacterium
GATATCAGCGGCGGCGAGCTCCGTCAGGATGGACCCGATCAGAGCCAGACTCGACCTGTTGTCATCGACCACGAGCAGCCGCATGCGGCGGATATCCTACGAATCAGGGCGTTACCGGACTAGATCAGCGCTGCTTCGGCCCCGTCAATCCGCGTCCGGCAGGTCCGCGGCGTAGGGGATGGACGGCTGGGCGCCCGGACGGGTGCAGGCAAGGCTTGCCGCAGCGGCGGCGCGCCGGGCAGCACGCTCGACGGTGACGCCCGCGGCGAGCCCGGCGGCCAGGTAGCCGCAGAAGGTGTCGCCGGCGCCGACGGTGTCGACCACCTCGACCGGGGTGGCGGGGATGCTGATCACGGCTCCGTCGGCGGCGATGCGGACGCCGGCCACGCCCAAGGTAACCACGACGATCTGCCCAGCGTCGGCGGATCGTTCCAGCATGGCGGCGTCGAGACGGTCGCCGAACTCGCCCACGAGCAGGGCGAACTCGGTCTCGTTGGCGACAAGGATATCGGCATCGGCGGCCACACTGGCGGTATCGGGCACGAAGGGCGCGATGTTGAGCATCGTCCGCACGCCCTGCCGTCTTGCGAGTTCGAGCGCGCGGCGGTTGGTCGAAGTCGGGATTTCCTGCTGCAGCACCAGCACGTCGCCGGGACCGCGGCCGGTAAGCGCAGCCTCGGCAGCGGCGTCGTCGACGGTGCCATTGGCCCCGGGCAGCACGGCGATGACGTTCTCTCCGGCCTCGTCGACGAGGATCATGGCGATGCCGGTATGGGCGTCGGCGCGGCGGACGCCGTCGAGATCGACACCGTCCTGCTGAAGCAGTTCGAGGGCGGCTGCGGCAAAGGCATCCTCGCCGACTGCGGAAAAGAAGCGGACCTCGGCGCCGGCGCGGCGGGCGGCAAGTGCCTGATTGGCGCCCTTGCCCCCGGGAGCGGTCGAGAAGGTGCGGCCGGAGACGGTCTCGCCGGGCCGCGGCAGGCGGGTGACGGTGCCGATCTGGTCGAGATTGGTGGAGCCGAGGACGATGAGCATGGAATTACCCGAGGCAGTGGGCCGGCGCCCGTTGGTCTTGACGGAGTACGGGGTTCATGATTGCTGCGCAGCCTTGACCGGCGCGATCGGTTTCCCCTCTCCGCGCTTCTTCTGACACCGGCAGTGCCCCGCCGCAATGGGCGCCGCTGCCACATGGGGTTTTCAATGAAAGTCATCTTCGACACCGATCCGGGCATCGACGACGCCATGGCGCTGCTCTACCTGAGCAAGCTGCCCGGCGTGCAACTGCTCGGCATCACCACCGTGGTCGGCAATGCCGACATCAACGGGACTACCCGCAACGCCCTGTTCCTCAAGGAGCGGTTCGGCATTTCGGCGCCGGTGATCCGGGGGGCCGGGGAGACGCTGGACGGCGTCGTCAAGCCGCCCGCCGATGCCGTGCACGGTCAGAACGGGCTTGGCGACGTGCTTTTGCCGATGATCGACGAGTCTACGCTCCGCCCCGGCAAGGCCAGCGACTTCATCATCGAGACCCTGCGGGCCCATCCGGGTGAAGTGACGATCGTCGCCGTGGGGCGGATGACCAACCTGGCGCTGGCATTGCGGCAGGATCCAGCCATCGCCAAGCTCGCCAAGGCGGTGATCATCATGGGCGGCGCCTTCGGCTACAAGGGGCGTCTGGGCAATGTCACGCCGGCGGCGGAAGCCAATATCCATGGCGACCCGGTGGCGGCCGACGAGGTGTTCGGCGCGGCCTGGCCGGTGGTGACGGTCGGGCTCGACGTGACGCACGAGATCGTGCTCAGCAACGACTACCTCGCCCAACTCGGGCGTGATGGCGGCGAGAACGGGCGGCTGATCGCGGACATGTCCGCATACTATGCACGCTTCTACGGCCAGTTCCTGGGGATCGACGGCGTGGTGGGTCATGACCTGCTGGCAGTGACCTACCTCGTCCATCCGGAATGGTTCACCACCCGCCTCGGACCGATCCGCGTGCTGACAGAAGGCATTGCCGTCGGCCAGACCATCCAGGCGCTCAGCGATCGGCACCCTGCGTGGCACGGCCGGCCCGCGCAGATGATCTGCACCGACATCGACGCCGACGCGGTGCTGGAGCATTACCGGGCGGTGGTGACGGGGTGACGCCCCTGCAGCCATTCTGTAGTGTCGCCCCAGTGGCGGCATTCGGTGAGGCGCATGGCAGACTACATCTATCGTGAAGCCAAGGCGGCGGGCTCCGGCACGCCCCTGTTCTTCGTCTTTCATGGCACCGGCGGGGACGAGAACCAGTTCTTCGACCTTGCCGGGCAGTTGCTGCCAGGCAGCCGCGTGATCGCGCCTCGCGGCGACGTGAGCGAAGGCGGGGCGCTGCGGTACTTCCGCCGGGCCGGCGAGGGTGTCTACGACATGGCGGACCTGGCGCGCCGCACCGATGCTATGGCCGCGTTCGTCGCAGCGAGAAAGGCCGAGGGCGGCAGCCCCGTCGTGGGACTGGGCTATTCCAACGGCGCCAATATCCTTGCCTCCGTGCAGTTTGCAGCTCCGGAGCTTTTCGATGCGACGGTGCTGATGCATCCGCTGATCCCGTTCACGCCACCGCCCGCCGAATATGGCGGCCGGCGGGTGCTGATCACCGCAGGGCGCCGCGACCCCATGGCGCCCGCGCAGGCGAGCGAAGCGCTCGGAGATTACTTCAACCGACATGGCGCGCAGACCGAGACCTATTGGCACGATGGCGGGCACGAACTGCGGCCGGAGGAACTCCGTCATGCGCAGGCGTTTCTCGGGCGGGTCGGCGGAGGCGCCACGGCTGGAGTCTAGGCGTTCGCGTTTGCCGGTGGTCAGCTGGAGGAGAAGGTTCCCATGAGGTCTAGCCGCGCCGTTCCTGCCCTCCTGCTCGCGGGTGTTCTCTGGCCATCCGTAGGATGGCTCGCGGTCGACGCCGCCAGCTTCGATTGCGATGCGGCCGAGAGCTCCTTCGAGCAGGCCATCTGCGCCGACGCGGACCTTTCCCGCGCCGACGAGGTGCTGGCCAAGGCATTCAGCACGGCTCTGGGCGGGTTGACCAAGCAGGCATCCGCAGCGTTGCGGGAGGACCAGCGGACTTGGCTCGACTATGCCGAGCGCGCCTGTACCGACGATGCGCAGCCGCTCGCCAGCGGCAGCTATGACGACACTGCCGCCGCGTGCCTTCTGGATGTCTTCAACGCGAGGGTACGGGTGCTGGAGTTGAGCCGGATGCTCGATGGCCACCGCTTCGTGTTCGAGAGCGTGCAGGCAGCGCTGCCGGACCCGAACGAGGCAGGCGAGCCGGAATCGTACTGGAAGGTGGCCCGCCATACTGCGGCGGTGACGCTGCTCGATGAGGACGATCCGCTGGCCGAAGGGTTCAACGCATTCGCGCGGGCGGCGGCGAAAGCGCAGTCGGAGCTTTATGGCGGCGCCGCGCCGGATGAATCGAGCGACAGCTCGATGACGATGGCGGTGAAGTCCACCGCCGGCGCCCAGCGGATATCGCTGACCACCGACATCTACTGGTACGGGCACGGGGCGGCGCACGGAAACTACGGCACAACGTTCGTCCACTACTACGTGCCCGAGGAGCGGGCGGTGGTGGCGAGCGACATCTTCGCCGGCGACGACTGGGAGCAGGTGCTTGTGGATGCCGCCTGGAGAGCGCTCGAAGAGCAGCACGGGGAGTGGCTGCAGGTCGACTCCAAGGAGGAGATCGCCGACATCGTGGTCGATCCGGCGCGCTGGGACCTCGACGACGACAATGCGCTGATCATCGCCTTCCAGCCCTACGAGGTGGCGGCCTATGCCTATGGCGCGCCACAGGTGCGCGTTCCATGGCAGCAGCTCGAATCCATTGCCGCCGAGAACCAGCAGGCGATCCGCTACGGCTGGTGAGGGCCTCAGGCCCTCAGGCCGGACCACTCCGGGTGGCGACGGAACTGGGCGACGACATAGGAACACACCGGCGTGATCCTGAAGCCGTGCTCCCGCGCGTCCTCGATCGCCTTGTTGACGAGGCGGGCGGCGATGCCACGGCCCTCGTACTCGCGCGGGACCAGGGTGTGGTCGATGGTGATGTTGCCATCGGCCGACTTGCTGTAGGTCATCTCCGCCTCGTAACCGGGGGCGAGGTGGATGACGTAGCGGCCGCGGGTGGCGCCGTCCTCGCGCATCACGTTCAGTTCGGTGTCGGTCATGGGATGATCCTTTCCCCTCGAATATCGGCGCTGCATCACTGTCCGGCAAGATGGGCCCGCGGTGGTGCAAACGGGCTTGCGCGCGGGCCGTTGCGGCCCTAACCGTTCTGGCGACGGAAAACGCGAGGACCGATCGATGCCGCAAGACAGCAACGCCATCCGCTCCATCCTGTCGCTGGCGCCGGTGGTGCCGGTGATCATCCTCGACGACGTGGCGCAGGCCCGGCCCCTGGCCGAGGCGCTCGTCGCCGGCGGGTTGCCGGTTCTCGAAGTGACGCTCAGGACGCCGAACGCGCTCCGGGTGATCGAGGAGATGGCCAAGGTCGAGGGGGCCATCGTCGGCTCGGGCACGGTTCGCAATCCGCAGCACATGCAGCAGTCCGTGGACGCCGGGTGCCGGTTCATGGTGTCCCCGGGGCTGACACCGCGCATTCTCGATGCAGCCGACGATATCGGCATCCCGCTGCTGCCGGGTATCGGCACGCCGGGCGAGGCGATGGCGGCAGCGGATCGCGGTTACAGTTTCCTCAAGTTCTTCCCGGCCGAGGCGCTGGGTGGCGCCCCGGTGCTCAAGGCCTACGCATCGCCGCTGGCCGACATCACCTTCTGCCCGACCGGCGGCATCGATGCGGCGAAGGCCAGGACGTATCTCAGCCTGCCCAACGTGATCTGCGTGGGCGGCAGCTGGATCATGCCGGCCGATGCGATGGGGAATGGCGACTGGTCGCACATCGAAACGCTCGCCCGCGAGGCCGCGGCGCTCAAGGGCTGACACATGAGAGCCCCGGCCGTGCTGGCCCTGTCGGCCGTGCTGGGGCTGGTCGTGACGCAGTCGGCACGCGCCGAGACGGTGCTGGTGGCGGCAGCGGCAAACTTCATGGTGGCGGCGGAAAGGCTGGCGCCGCTGTTTGCGGCCGCCAGCGGCCACGAGGTGCGCTACAGCTTCGGCTCGACCGGACAACTCCACGCTCACATCGTCCAGGGAGCGCCGTTCGAGGTGTTTCTCGCAGCGGATGACGAACGGCCGCCCCAGGTGGTGGCCGAGGGGCTCGGGGTGGACGGAACGGTCTTCACCTATGCCATCGGGCAACTGGCGCTGGTCAGCGCAGAGCCGGGGGATGCGGAGGCGATGCTGGCGGCGGGAGAGGTCCGGAACCTCGCCATCGCCGATCCGCAGACCGCGCCCTATGGCCGCGCGGCGCTCGAGGCGCTGTCGGCGCTGGGCCTGAGCGCGCTCTACGAGGGTCGGATCGTTACCGGCGAGAACGTCACGCAGGCGTTGCAGTTCGTCGAGAGCGGCAGCGCCGAACTGGGATTCGTGGCAGCCAGCCAGGTTAAGGGCAGGACCGGGGCCTGGATCGTGCCCGCCGGGCTCTACCGGCCGATCCGGCAGGATGCGGTGCTGCTGGCGGAAGGCGAGGACAATCCTGCGGCGCGGGCTTATCTCGAATTCCTGCGCAGCGACGAGGCCATCGCCGTGATCGAGGCGGCCGGCTATCTGGTGGAGTGAGGGAGCGCAGCAGCGATGGATTTCGCCTCGATCTGGCCTGCCATCCAGCTGACGCTCAAACTGGCGAGCATCACCACCGTGCTGCTGCTGCTGGTGGCGACGCCCCTCGCCTGGTGGCTGGCGCGCGGGCGGAGCCGGTGGCGCGACCCGGTCGGCGCGCTGGTGGCCGTGCCACTGGTGCTGCCGCCGACCGTGCTCGGCTTCTATCTGCTGATCGCGCTGGGGCCGGCGGGGCCGGGCGGCTGGATCGCGGGGCTCTGGGGCGGACGAACGCTGGCATTCTCCTTCACCGGGCTCGTGATCGGCTCGCTGTTCTATTCGCTCCCCTTCATGGTGCAGCCGCTGCGCAACGCCTTCGCCGCCGTCGGCGCGGCACCGCGCGAGGCGGCGGCGACGCTGGGCGCCTCGTCGTGGCAGCGGTTCCTGCGCGTGGCGGTGCCGCTGGCGCGGCCGGGCTATGTCACGGGGGCGGTGATGACCTTCGCGCATACGGTGGGTGAGTTCGGCGTGGTGCTGATGATCGGCGGCAACATTCCCGGCGAGACCAAGGTGGTGGCGATTGCGCTTTACGACTTCGTGGAACGGCTGCAATGGGGCGAGGCGCATGTGCTGGCAGCGGGGATGGTCGTCTTCGCGCTGGTGGTGATCGGGATAACCCAGTGGGTGGCGCGGCGCACCGAAGTGCCGATGCCATAGGCGTGCGAAGGCGCCCGCCGGGGTGAGCCGTCGGTTTGGTGAGAGGCAGAGCCCCGAGGCGATGGCGCCTCGTGAGTGATTATTGTGTGAGACGACATGGCCTCGGGGCGCCGGTTTTTGGATACGCACGCCGGCCTGATCCG
>JAEZHZ010000033.1 GCA_023436745.1 Pseudomonadota bacterium
CGCTTCTGGCCATCCCCGAGCTCGGTGATTTCCTTGGGCTCACCGAAATAGACGCCGCCGGTGAGTTCGCGCACGATCAGGATATCGAGCCCTTCCACCAGTTCCTTCTTGAGCGAGGAGGCCTCTGCCAGGGCCGGATAGCAGATGGCCGGGCGCAGGTTGGCGAACACGGCCAGTTCCTTGCGCAGGCGCAGCAGCGCTGCCTCCGGGCGGTGCTCATAGGGCACGTTGTCCCACTTCGGTCCGCCCACGGCGCCGAAGATCACGGCATCGGCTGCCTTGGCCTTGGCCACGTCCTCGTCGGTGATCGCCACCTGATGCTGGTCATAGGCCGCGCCGCCGGCAAGGCCGCGGTCGAGCGAGAAATCCGTCAGGCCCTCACTGTTGGTCCAGCCGATGAGCTTTTCCACCTCGGCCATGATCTCGGTGCCGATGCCGTCGCCGGGGATGAGGAAGAGGGAATGGGTGGCCATGATGGGAAAAGCTCCTGCCGTACTGGTGGGTACACCTGCCGGCACATAGCGGCTTTTTTGTCCGTCACGCAAGCGGGTCGGTGTCAGGCGGCAACGAAACCGTTCTGGTTGAACAGCACCCACCAGGTCACGGTGCTGGTCAGCGCATGGGCGATGGCGACGTAGAACACCGAGTTCGTCCGCCACACGATCCAGCTCCAGAACAGTCCCAGCGCCGCAGCCCCACCGACCAGCGCCGGCCAGCCGTGATCGAAGACGATGCCCTGGCTCAACGCCAGCGGAACGTGCCAGGCGGTAAACAGCCCCCATCCGAGCCAGAAGCCGAGCCGCGGCCGGTCGGCGAAGCGGCGGAGAAAGCCGCCGCGCCAGGCCATCTCCTCGAGCGGCCCGTGGATCACCGCAACGGCGGCCGCGAGCATGGCCCCGTGCGTCGTCAGCACCGCCCTATGCGGCACCACCGCGCCGCCGATCACCACCACCACCTGCAGCAGGAGCAACAGGGGTACGAACCAGTCCCGCCAGCGCAGGCGCTCCGAAAACAGCTGGTCGGTCCGCAGCGGCCGCACATGCCAGCGGATCACCGGCAGGCAGAACCCCAGCCAGTAGATCGCCAGCACCGCAAGAAAGCCGAGTTGCGGATTCCAGCCGGTCAGCACCGGCACGATCCAGACCATCGCTCCGATCAGCAGCGCCGCATGAATGACGAGCGCGAGTTGCGGCCGGCTCATGCCAATGGGGGGAACCGCTTCTGGAAGAATATCCGGCGCGAACCCGCGGGGTGGTCCTCGATGGTGCCGAACTCGGTAAAGCCGAGCTTGCGGTAGAAGTCCGGCGACTGGAAGGCAAAGGTGTCGAGCCACATGCCGCCAAGGCCCTGCTCTCGCGCCCACGCCTCCGCCTGCGTCATCAGCGCCTCGCCCAGCCCCTGTCCGCGCAACTCCTCGGCGACCGAGATGAACTGCACGAACATCCAGTCGTAGAGGACATAGCCGGTCAGCCCGCCGACGATCCCGCCTCCGTCGTTCCGGAGCAGGAAGCCGTATTCGCGATAGTTTGCGCCCGGGTGCTGCTGCTCCGCCGCCTGCCCGAGAATGCCGGCGACCGCCTCGATATGCTCGGGGGCCGGCTCGTCGATGAAGTCGATGCGCGGCCTCTGGCTCATGACGTCGCGGCCCCTATCCTTGCCGTCACCTCGATCTCGATCTTCATGCCCTCTTCGATCATCGAGACGATCAGCATCGAGGCGGCGGGGCGGATGTCCTTGAACACCGGTCCGACCGCAGCCACCACCTCGTCCACCAGCGAGCGGTCGCCCACATAGTAGACCACCCGCACCGTGTCCGCGATCGAGGAGCCCGCTTCGCGCAGCGCCTTGTCGATGGTGTTGAGCGCGTTCCGCGCCTGCTCGCCGACGCTGTCGGGCATGGTCATGGTCGCGTAATCGTAGCCCGTCGTCCCGGAGACATAGACGGTGTCCTCGTGGCGGACGGCACGGGAATAGCCGAAGGTCTGCTCGAACGGCGATCCGGTGGAAACGCGCTGCACCATCTTGGGTTTACCTCAGGGGTTTGTGAAGGAAGAAGCGGCTGTGGCCCGGCGGGTAGTCGGCAAGCGCGCCGAACTCTTCATATCCCAGCTTCTTGTAGAAGCCCGGAGCCTGGAAGGAGAAGGTGTCGAGCCAGATGCCGGTGCAGCCATGCTCGCGCGCCACGCGCTCGGCCTCGGTCATCAGCTTCTCGCCCCACCGCTGGCCGCGCAGCTCCTCCGGCACGAACAGCAGTTCGATGAACATGCGCGAATAGCTTATGCGGGCGGTCAGCCCGCCGATGGAGGCGCCCGTCTCGGGGTCTCTCAGGGCCAGGGCGACTGTGAACGGGGGGCCGAACCGGCCCTCCGTCATCTTCTGGTTGTGGTTGATCAGGCCTTCGAGAATGGCTGAGCGCGTCTGCGGCTGCGGCTCGGGCTCGAAGATGATCTCCATGGCGTCAGAGCCAGGGACGCTCTGCGGCGATCTTGTTCTCGAAGCTCGTGATCGCCGGGTCCGCCTTCAGGGTGCCGGCAATGTCGTCGAGCCCCTCGAGCAGGATCTGCTTGCGGGTCGGGTCGATGTCGAAGTGCAGCGTGCCGCCGTCCGGGCCCTTGATGGTCTGAGCCTCGAGATCCACCGTCAGCGTGGCGTTGGCGCCGCGCTCCGCGTCCTCGAGCAGGAGCTTGAGCTGCTCCGGCGTCACCACCAGCGGCAGGATGCCGTTCTTGAAGCAGTTGTTGTAGAAGATGTCGGCAAAGCTGGTCGAGATCACGCAGCGGATGCCGAAGTCGAGCAGCGCCCACGGCGCGTGCTCCCGCGAGGAGCCGCAGCCGAAATTGTCACCCGCGATGATGATCTGCGCGTTGCGATAGGCCGGCTTGTTGAGAACGAAGTCCGGGTTCTCGCTGCCATCCTCGTTGTAGCGCATCTCGCTGAACAGCGCCGTGCCGAGGCCGGTCCGCTTGATCGTCTTCAGATACTGCTTGGGGATGATCATGTCGGTGTCGATATTGATGATCGGCATGGGCGCCGCGACACCGGTCAGGGTAGTGAACTTTTCCATTTCGTCCGCATAACCTCGCTGTTGGCCGAGGTGATGGGGCAAAACCGGGCTCACGGTCAAGTCACGCCGGGGCGAAACCGTTCGGCGCGCCGTTCTCTTGGGCGCTGCGCCGCTCCCCTGCTAGGCCGCGAGGCTTTCGCGCGCACCGACTCCGAGCATGAGGTTGAGGTTCTGCACCGCCGCCCCCGAGGCGCCCTTGCCGAGGTTGTCGTACACGGCGG
This sequence comes from Pseudomonadota bacterium, assembly GCA_023436745.1. Lineage (GTDB taxonomy): Bacteria > Pseudomonadota > Alphaproteobacteria > Rhizobiales > Devosiaceae > Devosia. The sequence continues at coordinate 3,286 of JAEZHZ010000033.1, forward strand.
CGATCACCGCCTGGTGGCGGTCGTCATTGCAGAACACGTGCAGCGTGAGCGTGTTGGTGCCGTTGTGCACCTGCGGGTCGAGCGCGGCAGTCTTGCCGTTGGCCGGATCGTATGGCGCAACCCGCACGAAGCTGTCGGGAATGGCGGCATAATGATCCGCCAGCGCCGCATGCAGGTCCCGCCCGCTCGGAATCTCCGCCACAAGATCGAGATGCAGCGGCACCGAAGTCGCCATGCCCTGGGCGAAATTGCCCACCACCGGCTCGAACAGCGGCGCGCGGTTCAGCTTGGCGTAATGCGCCATCTCGGGCAGATGCTTGTGCACGAAGGTCAGCGCATAGGGCATGT
>JAEZHZ010000116.1 GCA_023436745.1 Pseudomonadota bacterium
ACGGCTGCGTCGTCTCGCTCCAGAACGGCCTCGAGGAATACCGGATCGCCAGGGTCGTCGGAGACCAGCGCACGATCGGCGCGTACCTCACGTTCGGCGGATATTTCGTCGAGCCCGGTCACATCAAGAACGGCGGCGGCGGCAGCTTCAAGATCGGCGAGATCGACGGCGCCATGACCGACCGCATCCGCATGCTGGGTGAACTCCTGGCGCCGGTCCACAAGGTCGACATCACCGACAACATCTTCGGCTATCTCTGGGCCAAGATGGCGCTCGGGGCGGTGTACTTCGGCACCGCGATCGCCGACATGGATGTCGTGGACATCTACCAGCGCCCGGCAGCCCGGCGGGTCCTCGCCCGCATCTGCGGTGAAGTGACTGCGGTTGCCGATGCCCACGGCATCAGCATCGAAACCAGCGATGGCTTCGATCCCAAGGCGTTCCGCAATGGCGGAACCGACGAGGCGCTGATGCAGGCGTCCTGGGATGCGCAGACGGCATACTGGAACTCGCACGACAACAAGCGTACCGGCGTCTGGCGCGACCTGGCCACCTTCAAGCGCCCGACGGAAGTCGACTTCCAGGTCCTGCCGGTGATCGAGCTGGGCCGCGAACGCGGCGTTTCAACGCCATCTCTCATCGCACTGCGCGATGCGGTGAAGGCCGTCGAGACCGGCAAGGCCGAGCTGGGGATCGCCCTCCTTGAAGGGCTGGAATAGGCCATGGAGTTCATTGCTGACTACGGCGTCTTCGCAGCGGCGATGATCTTCGCCGGCCTGCTGGGTGGCCTCGTTGCGGGGCTGCTCGGCGTTGGCGGCGGCATCGTCATCGTACCGGTGCTCTATTTCGTGCTGGGCGGCATGGGGGTCGACGAAGGGCTGCGGATGAAGATCGCCGTGGCGACTTCGCTGACCACCATCATCTTCACCTCGCTGTCCTCGGCGCGGTCGCACCACAGCAAGGGGGCGGTCGACTTCGGCCTTATCAAGGCCTGGGCGCTGCCCATCTTCGTCGGTGTCGTGGCGGGCACGCTGTTTGCCGCGTACGTGCCGGGTCTGGTGCTTACCGGGGTCTTTGCCGTCGTGGCGCTGCTGGTTGCGATCAACATGACGCTGCGCGCCAGGAGCCCAGCCCTTGCCAACGACTTCCCGCACCCGGTGTTCAAGGCACTGTCCGGCATCTTCGTCGGCGCCATATCGGCCATGATGGGCATTGGCGGAGGAACCATCAGCGTGCCGCTTCTGACCGCCTTCGGCTTTGATATCCGCAAGGCGGTGGGGACGGCATCGGCGCTAGGGTTCGTCATCGCGATCCCCGGCACCATCGGCTATGTGCTCGCCGGCCTCGGCGCACCGGACCTGCCTGCCGGATCGATCGGTTATCTCAACCTCATCGCGCTGGTGGCCCTGGTGCCGCTGACCATGCTGGTTGCGCCGCTGGGGGCCAGGCTGGCCCACAACATTCCCCGTGCCGCGCTGTCGTATGCCTTCGCCGCGTTCCTGACGCTCACGGCGGTGCGCATGGGGTGGGACGTCGCGGGCGCACTGTTGTAACCCGCGACCAAGGTCGCACTGCGCGTCGGCTAACGGACGATCCGGTTTCCGGTAGCGACGTCGAACAGGTGGAGGAGGGTGGTGTCGAAGGACACCCCCATCCTCTCGCCCGGCTTGGCGCTGATGCGCTCGCGGAACACGCCGACGAGATCGTGTCCGCCCAGGTTCAGGGTGACCTGGGTTTCAGACCCGGTCGGTTCCACCACGACGACCTCTGCCATGGTGCCGGCCGGATCGAGTCGCAGGTGCTCCGGTCGCACGCCGAGGGTAATCGGCCCATCCTTCGCATCGGCGGGCAGGGCACCGAGGTCGATGCTTGTTCCATCCGGGAAGCGGAACGCGGAACCGGTCAGTTCGCCGGTGATGATGTTCATGGCCGGCGACCCAATGAACCCGGCCACGAAAAGGTTTGCCGGGTGGTCATAAAGTTCGAGCGGGGTGCCGATCTGCTCGATATTGCCCGAGTGCATCACCACTATGCGGTCGGCCATGGTCATGGCCTCGATCTGGTCGTGCGTCACATAGACCGTGGTGGTCTTGAGACGCTGATGGTTCAGCTTGATCTCGCTGCGCATCTGGACCCGAAGCTTGGCGTCGAGATTGCTCAGGGGCTCGTCGAACAGGAAGAGCTGGGGGCTGCGCACGATGGCGCGTCCCATGGCTACGCGCTGCCGCTGTCCACCGGACAGGTGCCGCGGGTAGCGCTGCAGGTAGGGCTCCAGCCCAAGTATGGTCGCCGCACTGGCCACGCGCTTCCGGATCTCATCCCTGGGGACCCGCCCCAGCTTGAGCGAGAAGGCCATGTTCTCCTCGACCGTCATGTGCGGATAGAGCGCGTAGGACTGGAACACCATTGCGATGTCGCGATCCTTGGGAGCGAGGTCGTTGACCACCGTCCCGCCGATTGCGATCTCGCCCGCAGTGATGTCCTCGAGGCCCGCGATCATGCGCAGCAGGGTGGATTTCCCACACCCTGACGGGCCCACGAGGATGACGAACTCACCGTCGTTGATGTCGATGGACACGCCATGCAGCACTTCGACGCTGCCATAGCTCTTGCGAACGTCCCGGATCGTCACGGCGCCCATCTGTTCCTCCCAGATCGATGGTCAAGTTTTGGTGCGCCCGCCGCCCGAAGGGCCTGGGACGCAAGCCGCAAACATGGGGTTGGCCGATTTCGC
>JAEZHZ010000168.1 GCA_023436745.1 Pseudomonadota bacterium
GGGCTATGGACATGGTCGCAGTATATGCGGGCGCCCCTGGCTTCCACGGCTTTGCTCGGCCTTGTGGCTCTGACGGCCCTTGCTTCGTCCAATGCCCTGTTCGGGCAGACGACGCGGCACCCTTCACCATTCTTCCAGCCGACCGCCAACGTGGCGGCGCAGCTGGAAGCCGTGCCCGTGCCGTTGCCGGCTTCCGAACGCCCGGTCGCGGCGATCGAGCCGGTGCAGCAGACGGCCACGGTCAGCGAGGTGGCTCCGCAGACGACCGGCAGCGTGCCGGCGGCGGCTCCTGCCATCCCGGACCAGCCGGTGGGCAATGCGGACGCCTTTGCGGTGCAGAAGAAGCTGGCGCAGCTGGGCCTGTTCGAGGGCAAGGTCGACGGTTTCTATGGGCCGATGACGGCCCGCGCCATCCGCGCTTTCGAGGAGCGCAACGGCCTTGAGCCGACCGGTGCGCTGACCCCGGACATCATCGATGCGATCAAGCGCGCGGATTCCGCCGGACGCGTGCCGACGGCACAGCCGGTTGCCCAGCCTCAGGCGCAAGTGATCCAGCCTGCCCCAGTGGCAGAACCGGCACCGGTGCAGCGGGTGGCCGTGGCTCCGCAGCCGCAGCAGGACCGCGTGGTCCAGCGCCTGCCGACCCTGTCGCCCATCGACGCGGCTGTCGACACCGTCGGCAGCGCCGCCGCGCAGACCATCGATTCCATCGTTGCAGCCGTAGGCGGCGCTCCCACGCCGGCTGCCGCCGTGACACCGGTCCCGGCCATGCCCGTGGGCAACCAGGCTGCGGCGACGCCCGTTAGGGAGCCGGAGCCGCAGCAGCTGGCATACGCCACGACCGCCGCCAGTCCGCCACAGGCGGCGCCCAGGCCCCCGGCCGCCGTTGCGCCAGCCAACGACACCAGGCTGGTCAGCGAAATCCAGCGCGGTCTTGCCAGCCTCGGCTTCTATCGGGGCTCGATAGACGGGCACCCCGGCGAGGCAACGGCGCGCGCCATCCGCGAGTTCGAGAACTTTCACCGCTATCGGGTCACCGGCGAGATCAAGCCGGACCTGATCGAACTGCTGCGCCAGGCTGGCGCGCCGGTCTGACGTGGCCGTCGGCGGGCTGAGAACCGACCTGTGGTGCGCCGCCTTCGTCAGACGGCACAATGACCTCGGCAACATGTGCGTCGTGGCCCGGCGGGGAGATCCCATCGCCGGGCAAGTCTTCATCGAGGTGGATCACCTCGATGGTACGGTATCGCTGTTTACGCCGGCCCCGGTGATCAGCCGCGGGGATTCGGTGAACCTGGTGTTCCAGCGCCGGTTCACCCGGGTGGAACCCCCGGTTGTTCGTGAGCGGATCGCCCGCGAGATCGACTTCGATCCCGACCTGTGGGTGCTGAGCCTCGACCTGCGCGGTGATGATCCGGGTATCGATCTCGCCCCGGAACCCGCTCCGCGCTGAGATCAGCTTGCGCGCTTGACGCCGATGCGGGCGAGGGCCTCGATCGCCTGATCCACCACCGGATTGTGCGCCGTGCCGAGCGTGCGGGCCAGCGGCCGGCGAGCTGACTGCTCGTTGACTGGCCTGTGCTCGGGCTTGGCGAGTTCGAGCAGGTTCACTTCCCCGCGCCACGCACTCATCAGATAGGCCATGGCATCGGGCGTGACGTTGCCGAACAGCGTCGCGAAGTCCGCGAGGGCCCGTGAGCGCTCGCTGTCGTGGCTGGTGGCGTGGATGAGTACCTTGAGCCCATCATAAGCGGAGCAGCCGAAGGCGCGCAGGATCACGAAGAGCGAGGCGCCGGTGACGTCGTGGGCGATCTGGCCGCAACGCACCTCGTCGAGCCCGGTGAGCTGGCTCAGCAGGCGCGTGACCTCGGGGCGGCGGTTCTCGGAGAAGAGCTTCATCAGCGCCTTGGTGAGGTCCGCATTGGCAACGGTGAGCTGCTCGATGGTCTTCTTGATCGGCGCTGCCGGCGTGTTGCGGTCGGCGAAGGCCTGGATGACCTTGATGCGGTGTTCGTCGGACAGGTCGAAGAAGGCGGGCGCGAGCAGGGCAGCGTCGAAATCCTCACGCTGTGCAAGGGCCTCGGCGACAAGGTGATCCATCTGCGCGGAGCGGGCGAGGGCGCTGAGATAGGCGCCGCGCGGTGCGATGGCCCGGTTGGACGCAAGGGCGCGATAGACCTTGCGGGAGTTCATCTGGAAAAGCTTGGCCAGCACGACGTTGCTGAGGTCGGACCGGGCAGCGACGAGGGAGGCGGAGGCGACATCGTAACGGGTGATGATGTCGAGCAGCGTGGCTTCGGACAGCTCGCGGGCCCCGGAGAGGAAGGTGTTGAGGTCTTCCCCGATATTGTCGACCACCAGCCGCTCGAGGGCCGGCGAGAGCACTTCGGCCCGCCCCAGTATGGCTGCGCCCTTGGCGCGTGCCGTGGGGGTGGCAATGGGGAACAGGCGGCCGGCGAGAGCCTCGAACTGTTCCATTTCGGGAGGGGTGGGCTTGCCGCGCCGGGCATAGGCGTCGCAGGCGGCGATCAGAAGCGTGTTCGTCCGATCCACCCCACCGGTCTCGATGAGCAGCTGGAACGTCTCATATGGCTGAAAACCAAGCATTCTGGGTAACCGTGACTTCGGAATCGCATCCCACCGATGCGCGTGCTCACTGTTGACGCCAATTCGTTAGCAGACTGTTAACCTTGACGATCTCTTAATGGCGCCACGGGCGTGGGGGCGTCGCGCGCCGGTGACTTAGCCGATCAGAACCGCGGCCCTGGTGGGACAGGGCGCGATCATGAAGAGGAGGACAGCTTGGGAAAGCTCGTCACGTTCCTGCAGCGGCCCAGAACCGCTCCCGCCGACGAGAAGCCGAGCGGTGATGCCAAGATCCTGATTTTTACCGGGGTGCGTTATGAACGCGGGACGCCGCCGCCGCCTACCACGACTGCCAATCCATCCGGGGGCAAGCGCAGCCGCGTCTAGCCTCTCCTTCCCATTGCGACTGGGCGCTGCGGCGCTGCTGATGCTGGGCCTGGCCGCCTGTACGGCGAGGCCGGTGGGCGATTTCGGACGGGCGGCTCCAAGCTGGACCCATGACGTTGCCATGCCGTCGAACGGCAGGGCTCTTGCCGCCGAGCGCGGAGAGCCGGTATCGCGCTTCAACCAGACCGACCAGGAACGGCTGATGCATGACCGCGTCTGGCGGTTCCTCGTTGCGTCCCATGCCAAGGACTGGGTGTTCGATGCGCAGGCGGAACTGCAGCGAACGCGCATTGCCGCGCCCGGCCGCGACCTGCAGTTCAGCACTGCGCGCTACTATGAGTGGTTGACCGATACCGCCTACACGTCCTCGCGGACCCGCTATTCCACGGTGGGCCGGCACATTGTCGCCGATCTCGACACATTGCCCGACACGTTCACGGCGATCTGCGCGGTGCTGGAGATCGACCAGCAGCGCAGGGTGGCTCTGAGCGGGCTGAGGAACCTGGCCCCGGATGCTGCCGCCAACGTCGCCGCGCGCAAGTACGAGAACGATGCCTTCATCGCCTGGTTCGTCCGGGCACTGACCTACCGCTACGACAGCTATGACTACGCGCTCGACAATCTGCTGGTGGAAACGCCGCACGAACAGTCGGTGGGGGTGGACGATGCCCTCCGCCGCTTGCGGATAGAGGTGGTGCGGGCGCAGCGCGGCGAGTTCTGCCTGCTCGCTGGCCGCCATCGCGGGGGACACCTCGATGTCGTGATACCGTCACGATACCAGCATAGCGGCGACACCGAAGTCGTGCTGCCCAAGTAGCGGCTGGAACTGGGGGTGCCATGGGCGGGGATAGTCGCGCAAACCGCGAAGGCAGTGCCGGCGAGGTGTTCGGCGCGTTCCTCAAGCTCGGCCTGACTTCGTTCGGCGGCCCCATAGCCCATCTGGGCTACTTCCGGGACGAGCTGGTGACGCGCCGCAAGTGGCTCGATGACCGTGCCTATGCTGACCTGGTGGCGCTCTGCCAGTTTCTCCCCGGCCCTGCCTCGAGCCAGACGGGCTTCGCTCTGGGACTGATGCGCGCGGGGGCGCTGGGCGGACTGGCCGCCTGGGTGGCCTTCACACTGCCATCGGCGCTGTTGATGCTGCTGTTCGCCATGGGCGCCGCCAGCATGGAGGGCCCGGTTGCCGCGGGCGCGATCCACGGACTGAAGCTGGTGGCCGTGGCCGTGGTGGCGCAGGCGGTATGGGGCATGGCGCGGACACTGGCGCCGGACCGGCCGCGGGCGGGAATAGCGTTGCTCGCGTGGTTTGCGGTGGCGCTGCTGCCCACCTGGGCAGGACAGGTCGGGGCGATCCTCACCGGTGGCCTGCTCGGGCTGTGGCTCTGCCGCGGCATGGTGGACACCGCAGGGGCGGCGGCGATGCCCTCGCCCGTCGGGCGCCGCGCCGCCATTCTGGCGCTCGTCGTGTTCGCGGCGCTACTGCTGGGCTTGCCGGTGCTGGCGGCGGTGAGCGGCAGCCATGCCGTGGCGCTGGCCGACAGCTTCTACCGCGCCGGCTCGCTGGTGTTCGGCGGCGGCCACGTGGTGCTGCCGCTGCTGGAGGCAGAGACCGTCGCCCGCGGCTGGGTGAGCGCCGACGGTTTCCTTGCGGGATATGGGGCCGCACAGGCCGTGCCGGGACCGCTGTTCACCTTTGCCGCCTACCTTGGAGCCGTGTCGGGCCCGGAGCCGAACGGCCCGATGGGGGCGGCGATTGCGCTGGTCGCGGTGTTCCTGCCCGGGCTGCTGCTGGTCGTGGGGACGCTGCCATTCTGGGCGGAGCTGAGATCCCGGCCGCCGGCGCGAGCGGCAATGGCCGGTGCGAATGCGGCAGTCGTGGGCGTGCTCGGCGCGGCGTTCTACGACCCGGTCTGGACAAGCGCGGTGACGATGCCGCTCGATGCGGCGCTGGCCGCCGCGGGCTTCGTGGCGCTGACGGTGTTCCGGGCTGCTCCCTGGATGGTTGTGCTGGCGCTTGCAGCCATTGGCGCGTCGCTGGGGCTTCTGGGGGGCTAGATCTCGGTCTTGCAGCTGACCGCTGCGAGGGCCTGCTCGAAGCGAGCCCGCACGGCTTCATGCGGCGGCGCCAGGCGCAGCACGGCATAAAGATCGTCCGACGCCGATTCCACCACCAGCACGCCTTCGGCCACATCGAGCTGCTGCTGGGCCAGCAGGCGCGTCTGCGCGGCGTTGAAGATGCCGAGATCGAGCGTGCGGCCGATGCCGTCACGATTGGTGGTCGAGTAGGTGACGATGCCGGCGGGATTGACCAGCGCCACCGACCAGAAGGCGTCGGGAAGCAGCCCGCGGAGATAGACGGGCCCGTCGCGCAGGTCGACGCGGCAGAGTGCGTAGCTCAGTTCCGGATCGAGCCCGAGCGGGTTTGGCTCGCCCGGCCGCACGGGAGGCAGCACCACCATGCCGCCGTCGGCATCGATGGCTTCGAGCCGGGTCCACAGCGTTTCTCCGGCGAGACTCGGCAGGGTGAGGATCACCACGATGTGGATCATGCCGCCCAGGATGAGGCCGGCGATCAGCCAGAGCAGGAAGCGCATCATCGGCACTGCTCCGCCGTGATTGTGGGCAGGTCGGTGGCACTCGACAGACCGGCAAAGGCCGGCATGTCGTAGAGCGTGAGCACCAGCCGGAACGGCCCCGCGCCGGTGACCTCCAGCCAGTTCAGCGGCATCAGGGTGGTGCCGACCGTGACGGCGATGGCCCCGTTGCCGCTGCGGGCGAGCCGGCTGGAGCGTAACGCCACGTCGGCATCGGGCGCGGCGATGTTGACACCATCGGGATCGATCGCGGCCAGGGTCCAGAAGCTCGCGACCGGGGTACGCCCGGCGATGCGGTAGGTGCAGTCGCGGGTCAGCGGTGCGCCCTCGCTGTCCGTATCGGCGGTGAACTGCAGGCCCTCCGCCTGGCCGAGGGGCAGGGCGGCCGCGCGGGCGAGATGGGCGCGTGTATAGGGGTTGGGCGCGGCGGAGCCGACATCGGTCCAGGCGACCCATGGGCCGACCTGCGTGGCGCCGAACAGCCGCCCCTCGCTGAGGGCAACCCAGCTCAGGCCGAAGCCGACACCCAGCGCCACCACGCACATCATGACGAGATAGATCACGTAGCGCACGGGTCAGCGTCTCGTGGTGGGGAACGGCATGAGGCGAAGCGACCTGCGGGGAACGACACCAAGCCTATAGCAAGCCGGCGGGGGCGGGGGGAAGGCACCCGGCGGATTTGGTGGCAGCACGGCGGGGTTGCTGGGAGAGAACGCCAGGGTCAGGTGCCGCCACCGGACCACTGGCCGACGCTTGCAGTGTCGCTGATCGGCGTTGCGCTCTTCAGGGAAGCCTCGAACAGTTCCGAGAGCGATACGAGCTTCGCGGCGGCCTCCGGCGTGAGGCTCGGCGGGCGCTGGGCGACTTCCACTTCCTCGACCGCGGGATCGGCCTCGGCAACGATGGGCGCGGCCGGGGTGAAGTCGACTCCGAAGACCGGCAGGATGTCCACGTTGGTGTGGGCATAGGCCATGAACTTCTGCCACGCGATGGCCGGCAGGGTGCCGCCGGTCAGGTCGTTGGTGGGGTGGTAGTCGTCGTTGCCGAACCACACTGCTGCGACGTAGTTGCCGGTGAAACCGCAGAACCAGGCATCGCGATAGGACGAGGTGGTGCCGGTCTTGCCCACGACGGGCACGCCCTCGACATTGGCGCGACCGCCGGTGCCGCCGGTGATGACGCCGCGCATCATCCCGTTCATGTAGGCGACGGTCTGTTCGCTGAGGACGCGCTCGCGCGGGGCATTGGGGTCGATTTCGTAGAGCACCTGGCCGCTGAGCGAGGTCATGCGGGTGATGCCGTAGGCCGGGGTGGAGAGGCCGCGATTGGCGAGCACGGCATAGGAGGAGGTCATGTCGAGCACCGACACCGAGGCGACGCCGAGAGCGAGCGAGCGCGTGACCGGGTAGTCCGCGGTGAGGCCCATCCGGTGGCTGAGCTCGGCGATAGTGTCGCGCCCGGTCTTGATCGAGAGGGTGACGGGGACCGTGTTCAGGGACTGCGCGAAGGCGCTGGCGAGCGTGACCCGGCCCTTGTAGTTGCGGCCATAGTTCTGCGGGCACCAGCCGGAGATGCAGACCGGCTGGTCGGTGATGGTGTCCGAGGGCGTGAGGCCGAGCTGTTCCAGCGCCTCGGCATAGACGAAGATCTTGTAGGCCGATCCCGGCTGGCGGGTGGACACGATGGCGCGGTTGAACTGCGACTTGCCGTAGTCCATGCCGCCCACCATGGCGCGGATGGCGCCCTGGGTGTCGGTGACGACCATGGCGGCCTGCTCGACGTCGTAGCGTTCGCCGGATTCGCGGACGGTCGAGATCACCGCCTCCTCCGCGTATTTCTGCAACGTGGTGTCGATGGTGGTGCGGACGATGAAGTTATTCCCCGGAAAGCCGTTCTCGGCGATCAGGCCCTTGGCCTGCTCGAAGGCCCAGTCGAGGAAGTAGTTGGGCGAGTTGGCGTCCGCGGTGCGGTCGATGGGCGTCGCGGGGTGACGACGGGCCGCGGTGACCTGGCCCTCGGTCAGGAAGCCGGAGGCGACCATGTTGGACAGCACGAGGTTGGCGCGGCCGCGGGCGGCGGCGAGGTCGACATGCGGGGCGTAGCGGGTGGGGGCCTTGAACAGCCCGGCCAGCATGGCCGCCTCGGCGAGGTTGATGTCCTGCACCTTCTTGCCAAAGTAGTATTCGGCCGCCGCGACCACCCCGAAGTTGCCCCCGCCCATATAGGCGCGGTCGAAGTAGAGCTTGAGGATGTCTTCCTTGCTGTAGTGCCACTCGAGCCAGACCGCGAGATAGGCCTCGATGATCTTGCGCTCGAGCGTGCGCTCGGAGCTGAGGAACAGGTTCTTGGCCAGCTGCTGGGTGATCGAGGAGCCGCCCTGCATGCCGCTGTCGCCCTGGGCATTGCTGGCGAGGGCGCGCAGCGTACCGACGATGTCGATGCCGAAATGCTCGTAGAAGCGCCGGTCCTCGGTGGCGAGGGTCGCCGTCACCAGGTAGTCGGGCATGTCCTCGAGCGCGACGGAATCGTCGGAGCGGATGCCGCGGCGGCCGATCTCGTTGCCGTAGCGGTCGAGGAAGATGATCGAGTAGTCCTCGGCCTTGTTGATGTGGCCCGAGGCGGTGAGGTCGAATGCCGGCAGGGCCAGCGCGACCATCAGCACGCAGCCGATGGCGAGGAAGCTGAGGCCGTCCGAGAAGATCTCCACGAAGAACCGGCGGACGCCGGCGACGTGGAAAATGCTCATGAAATCCTGAAAACGCGTGTAGCCGCGGCCCAGGGCATGCCAGAACTCGTACAGGGACGAATCAAGCCAGGCGTCGGCGGCCATCATGCCGGTCGCGCGCTTGCGCTTTTCCCTTGTATAGAACGGATCCTGCACGGCTGCCCTCGTAATCGGTCACGCAATGGTGTCCCCGCGCGACCGGACCCGCAACACAATCGCTGGAATATGATTGCGTTCCGTTACCGGCAAGAGCAAACCGGCAACAACACAGCGGACGATCATGGCTTTCTGGGAAGAAAAGACGCTCGAACAGATGACGCCGGCGGAGTGGGAAGCCCTCTGCGACGGCTGCGGGCGCTGCTGCCTGATCAAGCTCGAGGACGAGGACACCGGACAGCTCATCACTTCGGACGTGCGCTGCCAGCTGCTCGACGGGGATACCTGCGCCTGCACCGACTATCCGGGGCGGCAGGCCAAGGTGCCGGACTGCATCAAGCTGACGGTGCAGAATGTCCGCGAGATCGCCTGGATCCCGACCACCTGCGCCTATCGCCGCTTGGCGGAAGGCAAGGGGCTTGCCTGGTGGCATCCGCTGGTCTCGGGCGATCCGCAGACGGTTGTGGATGTCGGCGTCTCGGTGAAGGGCCGCACCTTTGCAGAGAACGAGGTCGATCCGGAACGCTGGGAAGAGCACGCGGTCGACTGGCCCGAATACGAGCCGCCCGAGCACCTGTGATCGCGCGGTTTACTCCGCGTTAACCCTGCTGTGGCCTGAATCGCGGGTGCGGGGGAGCACTTGCCAGCCCAGGACAGGCAGCGGAAAATGACCGACGCCACGATCAACAGATACACCACAGACGGCTTCTGGACGCGCGTGCGCCTGGCGCTCGGCGGCCGGACGCCAGCGGTGGAAACCGGACCGGCCAGAAACGACTTCGACATCGCCTTCGCGACCGGCTGGCGAAGCGCCGCCGCGGGCAGGGCACCCCTCTCACTGCTGCTGATCGAGATCGACGAACTCGCCGACTATTTTGCGGCCTACGGACCGGCCGAGGCCGACGCCTGCTTTACCGAGGTGAGTGAAACGCTGGCCGCGGTGCTGCCGCGCCCCGAGGATAGCTGCCTGCCCGTTGCCCCGGGTCGGTTCGGCGTGGTGCTGCCGAGACTGCCGGCGCACGAGGCCCAGCGCCTCGCCGCTGCCATGGCGCAGTCGGTGCGCCAGCTCGGTCGCCCCCACAAGGCCAGCCATGCCGGCACGGTGACGGTCAGCATGGGTCTCGCCGTGACGCTGCCCGAGGGCGGAAGCTTCGACAACCGGCTGGTCGAAGCCGCACAGCAGGCGCTGCGCCGGGCACAGCGGCGTGGCAAGGGGCGGCTGGAAGTCGTCGACCTGCGGCCCCGCCAGATGCGGCACGCCGCCTAGCAGCCGCAATCCTGAACCTGACCTGAACGCCGGATTCGCCGGCAGTTCAGGCTCGCCGGGGCACAAGCGGCATCGAAACGGGCACCGCCTGCGCGAGCCCGACCAAGATGCCGAGGACACCATGACCCTGACCAAGATGCTGGCCGGCTGCGCCCTGGCCCTCACATTTGCACTTCCCGCCTTTGCCCAGCAGGCCTCGCCGGTCGGCACCTGGCAGACGACGTCCGGCGAGTCGCGCTATGCGGTGAGCTATTGCGGCGATGGCGGGCAGCTCTGTGCCAAGCTGACCTGGCTGCGCGAGGATGCGCGAACCCCCGAGAACCTTGCCCTGCTCAACACCTATGTGGTCAAGGGCGCCTTGCCGACCGCCGACAACAGGTGGCGGGGCACCGTGACCTATGACGGTCACACCGTGTCGGGTTCGGTGACGCTGAAGGCTGCCAACCGGCTGGAGGTTTCCGGCTGCCAGTTCATCGCCTGCAGGAACATCGAGTTCGTGCGCCTCTAGGCGCTGCTGCACTGACCGAGCAAGGGCCCTGCCGATGCGGCGGGGCCCTTTTTGCATGGGCGACTGCGCCGCTTATCCGCCTTGTGCCACTTATCCACGCGTGACGGTGGCGTGGTAGTGTTCAGGCATGGTCGACAAATTGGGTCGGCGGCAGGGACGGACAGGGCGCATGGACACCGACCTCAACGGCAGGGAGGTTGCGTGGGCCGCCGTACGGCTCGACTACGAGGCGGGCGAAATGACGATCTTCGAGATCGTCCGGCACTATCAGTTGAGACTGGTGCAGCTGGAAACGCGCGCCCGGAAGAACAAATGGGTCCGCCAGTGCGGACCCGAGGCTGACCGGCGCATCCTGGTCTTCAAGCTGTTCAGCCTGCTGGAGCGACAGATGGATCTGGTGGAGGCAGCAATGGAACGCGGCGACAGGGCCGAGAAGGCAACTCTCGGTGAGTTGGTGCGGGGGCTGGAAAAGGTGATCGAGCTGCAGAAGGCGGACAAGTCGGTCGGAAGCGGCGTGGAATCAGCAGAAATGGCCCGCATCCGGCGCCAGCTGGCTGACCGCATCAATGCCATCACGAAACGCTAGCCTGTGGGGGCCTTACAAGCGGCTGGATCCGCTTTCCGCCTATGCGCTGTTCTACGAGTGGTCGACCTGGGCTCACCGGCATCAGTTGCCGCCGCCCGGCGACTGGACAACGTGGCTGCTGCTGGGGGGACGCGGCGCGGGCAAGACGCGGGCCGGTGCCGAATGGGTGCGCCAGCTCGCAGGACAGGGGGTGACCCCCATCGCGCTGGTCAGCGAAACCATGGCCGAGGCGGAAGCGGTGATGGTGCGCGGCCCAAGCGGCATCTTCAGCGTCCACCCGATCGCTGAACGTCCGGTTCTGCGGGGGGCAACACTGCGCTGGCCGAACGGGGTCGAGGCGCTGTTGCTGCCTGCAGCCGAACCCGAGCGGTTCCGCGGTCCGCAGTTCGCGGCTGCCTGGTGCGACGAGATAGGCAAGTGGCCCACTGCGGAGCAAGCGTGGGACATGCTGCAGTTCGGGCTGCGCCTGGGTGACCGCCCGCGGCAAATGGCAACCACGACGCCCCGGCCGACGAAATTGCTGAAACGCCTGATGGCGGAACCGGGCACGGTGATGACGAGGGCAGCGACCAGGGTGAACCCGCATTTGCCGGCGAGCTTCCTCGATGCCGTGGTCGCGCGCTATGCCGGCTCGGTGCTCGGGCGGCAGGAGCTTGAGGGGGAACTGATCGAGGACCTGCCGGGCGCCCTGTGGCAGCGCGGCATGTTCCGGGCCGGTGCACCCGGTGGGTGCGGCCGGATCGTGGTGGCGGTTGACCCGCCGGTGACCGGCACCGACCGGTCCGACGCCTGCGGCATCGTCGTGGCGGGCCGGCAGGGCGAGGGCGCGGTGGTGCTGGAGGATGCAACGCTGAAGCCGGCGCCGCCGCTGGCCTGGGCCAGGCGGGCGGTGGCGGCGTTCAGGGCGCACGACGCCGACTGCATCGTCGCCGAGGTGAACCAGGGTGGCGACCTCGTCAAACAGGTGATCGCGCAGGTGGACCCGGCCGTGCCGGTGCGGGGCGTCCGCGCCACGCGCGGCAAGTGGCTGCGGGCCGAGCCGGTGGCGGCGCTCTATGGGCGCGGCCTGGTGAGCCATGTCGGCGGTCTCAGCGCGCTTGAGGACGAATTGTGCGCATTCGGGCCGGACGGTCGCGCCGAGGGGCATTCACCCGACCGGGTGGATGCATTGGTGTGGGCGCTGACGGAGTTGATCTTGAACGAGGTGCGGCCGCGGGTGCGGGGGCTTTAGTGGTGGATCTGGCGCGGGATGCGGGGACGGGGGCGGCACCCCCACCTTACCTCCCCCTGAAGGGGGAGGGGAGGAGAGGCTGGTGTTGGCCCCTGGATGGCATGGCCGGTAGCCTCACCGCACTCGAGGACGAGTTATGTGCGTTCGGGCCGGACGGCCGCGCCGACGGGCATTCACCCGACCGGGTGGATGCGCTGGTGTGGGCGATCACGGAGTTGATCTTGAATGAGGTGCGGCCGCGGGTGCGGGGGCTTTAGTGTTGAATCTGGCGTGGGATGCGGGACGGGGCGGCACCCCCCACCTTACCTC
>JAEZHZ010000171.1 GCA_023436745.1 Pseudomonadota bacterium
CATCGCGCTTCGACAGTTGCTGGCGCAGGGTGAACAGGGTTGCCAGTTCCTCCTGCCGCGACTCGTCGGTGAACAGACGGATATCGTCGCCGACGGCATTGGCCGGCCAGAACCCGACGACGGCGCGCGGCGCGAACCACTTCTCATCGATGATCTGGGCGAGCATGCGTTGCGCGTCCTCGAACAGTTGCCGGGCTGCCTCGCCCTGCTTCTCGTCCTCGAGAATGGCAGGATAGCGCCCCTTGAGTTCCCAGGTCTGGAAGAATGGCGTCCAGTCGATGTAGCGCGCCAGTTCCTCCAAGGGGAAATCGCTGGCGTCGAAAACCCGGGTACCGAAGAAGCTCGGCCTGGGCGGCTCGTATCCTGCCCAGTCGGGCTTGAAGCTGTTGGCGCGTGCTCGGTCGAGCGGAAGGCGCTTCTTTTCTGCCTCGGCCCGCTCGTGAGCAGCGGCCGCCCGCGCATACTCCGCCCGCACTTCTTCGATGAAGGTCACCTTATCGTCGGACAGCAGGTTCGAGACCACGCCAACGGCACGGCTCGCATCGTTCACGTGCACGGCTTGCCCGCGCTCGTAGCGGGGGTGGATCTTCACGGCCGTGTGGACGCGGCTGGTGGTGGCGCCTCCGATCAGCAGCGGAATGTCGAAGCCTTCACGCTCCATTTCCGCCGCGACATGGGCCATCTCGTCGAGGGAGGGCGTGATCAGGCCGGAGAGCCCGATGATGTCCACGCCCTCTCGCCTGGCCGTATCGAGGATGGTCTGTGCGGGCACCATCACACCGAGGTCGATGATCTCGTAGTTGTTGCAGGCCAGCACCACGCCGACGATGTTCTTGCCGATGTCGTGCACGTCGCCCTTGACCGTCGCCATCAGCACCTTGCCGGCGCTTTGGCGCTGCTCGCCGCCGTTGAGGCGCTTTTCCTCCTCCATGTACGGAAGGAGGTAGGCCACGGCCTGTTTCATCACGCGCGCCGACTTCACTACCTGGGGCAGGAACATCTTGCCGGAGCCGAACAGGTCCCCGACCACGTTCATGCCTGCCATCAAGGGCCCCTCGATCACATGGAGCGGCCGCGCTGCCTGGAGTCTTGCCTCTTCCGTATCGGCCTCGATGTACTCGGTGATGCCGTTCACCAGCGCATGCGTAATGCGTTCCCCGACCGGCTTTTCGCGCCAGCTGAGGTCCTTGGCCTTGGCCTCCGCGCCGGCTTGGCCGCGGTAGCGCTCGGCGAGCTCGAGCATCCGGTCGGTCGCGTTGGGCTTGCGGTTGAGGATCACGTCCTCGCAGGCTTCTCGCAGTTCGGGATCGATGGATTCGTACACCGCCAGCTGCCCGGCGTTCACGATGCCCATGTCCATGCCGTTGCGGATGGCGTGGTACAGGAACACCGAGTGCATCGCTTCGCGGACGGGCTCGTTGCCGCGGAACGAGAAGCTCAGGTTCGAGATGCCACCCGAGATGTGCACGTGCGGCAGCGTCTCGGTGATTGCCTTGGTGGCCTCGATGAAGTCGACGCCGTAGTTGTTGTGTTCCTCGATACCGGTGGCGATCGCGAACACGTTGGGGTCGAAGATGATATCCTCGGGCGGGAAGCCCACCACCTCGGTCAGCAGCTTGTAGGCGCGGGTACAGATTTCCACCTTGCGGGCGAGCGTGTCGGCCTGGCCGACCTCGTCGAACGCCATCACCACCACGGCAGCGCCGTAGGCCCGGACCAGCCGGGCATAGTGCAGGAAAGACTCCTCGCCTTCCTTGAGCGAGATGGAGTTGACCAGTGCCTTGCCCTGCACGCACTTGAGGCCTGCCTCGATCACCTCCCACTTGGAGGAGTCGATCATCAGCGGCACCTTGGCGATGTCAGGCTCGGCCGCCAGCAGGTTGAGGAAATCGATCATCACCTGCCGGGAGTCGATCAGTCCCTCGTCCATGTTGATGTCGATGATCTGGGCGCCGTTGGCGACCTGGTCGCGGGCAACGTCCAGCGCGGCAGTGTAGTCACCCGCCGTGATCAGCTTGCGGAAGCGCGCCGAGCCGGTGACGTTGGTGCGCTCGCCCACGTTCACGAACGGAATGTCGCTCGTCAGCGTGAAGGGCTCGAGACCGGACAGGCGCAGCAGCCGTTCGGCCTTTGGAACGGCGCGGGGCTTGTGTCTTGCCACCGCCTCAGCCACTGCCCGGATGTGATCGGGCGTCGAGCCGCAGCAGCCGCCAACGATGTTGACATAGCCGGAGGCAGCGAAGTCCTCGATCTGCTCGGCCATGTACTCGGGGGTTTCGTCGTACTGCCCGAACGCATTGGGCAGGCCCGCGTTGGGATAGGCGCAGATGAAGGTGTCGGCGACGTCCGACAGCTCGGCGAGGTGCGCGCGCATGGCATTGGCGCCGAGCGCGCAGTTGAGCCCGATCGTCAGCGGATTGGCGTGCCGTACCGAGTACCAGAAGGCCGTCGGCGTCTGCCCTGAGAGGGTACGACCAGACAGGTCGGTGATGGTCCCGGAGATCATGACCGGAACGTCGATGCCGCGCTCTGCAAACAGCTTCCGCGCGGCGAAGATGCCGGCCTTGGTGTTGAGCGTATCAGTGATGGTTTCGAACAGCAGCAGGTCCGCGCCGGCGTCGACCAGCCCGGTGATCGCCTCGCCATAGGCCTCCACCAGTTCGTCGAAGGTGATGCTGCGGTGACCGGGGCTGTTGACGTCCGTCGACATGGACGAAGTCTTGTTGGTCGGCCCGAGGGCGCCGGCGACGAAACGGCGGCGTCCGTCTTCCGCCTCGGCACGCAGCGCGGCCCGCCGGGCCACCACCACGCCCTGGTAGTTTATGTCGTAGACAGCCGACTCCGTCCCGTAATCCGCCTGCGCGACGGAGGTGGCCGAGAAGGTGTTGGTCTCGACGATGTCGGCACCGGCCATGAAGTACTGGTAGTGGATGTCCTCCACGGCCTCCGGCCGCGTCAGCACCAGCAGGTCGTTGTTGCCCTGCAGCGGCCGGTTCCAGTCCAGGAAGCGGTCACCCCGGAAGTCGTCCTCGCCCAGCTTGAGGCGCTGCAGCATGGTGCCCATTGCCCCGTCGAGGACGAGGATGCGTTCCCCCATGGCCTTCGCCAATGCAGCGCGAACTTCGGTCCAGTCGGGAAGGGTAGGGGCTGTCATGCTGAGAACGTCCTGCTTAGAGGTCGCATAAAGATATCTTTATATCCGCAAATGTTCAAGGCACCTGCCGGACAGGGTGGATTAAAGGTCGTTGTGCCGACAATGCGGTGGAAATGCCAGCCGCGGTGCTAACCATTCGTTCGCCTTAACCGCATCGAAACCAGAATTCTGTTCCTGTGCAGCAGCTTCCGCCACGCTCGGCTATGGTGGAGGCGGATCCAGTATTGCGTACCAAAGAGATTGCCTGCCGTGACAGCATCCTGGCGCCGTGCCGCCCGCCTGCTCGCCCTTGTCGGGCTTGTTGCTCCGATCCTCGCCGCTTGTGCCGGAGGGATCGGGCCGAAAGTCAATCGCGCCGCGTTCGGTTCCGAATACGGCTCCGCCTCGCCCCGCGTTACCAACCACCCCAATCCGCCGAAGGGTGGGGGACGTTACCAGGTTGGTAAGCCCTACACCGTTGCCGGCCGGACCTTCGTTCCGCAGGAAGACCCTGATTACGTCGCCACCGGTGGGGCATCCTGGTACGGGGCGGACTTCCACGGCCGCCGCACTGCCAATGGCGAAATCTTCTCGGCCAACGCGATCACGGGTGCGCATCCGACTCTGCCGCTTCCCTCCTATGTCCGCGTGACGAACCAGGAGAATGGCCGTTCCCTCATCGTGCGGGTGAACGATCGCGGCCCGTACATGCCGGGTCGCATCATGGACCTGTCGTACCGGGCGGCCGCCATGCTCGGCTATGTCACCAAGGGCTCGACCAGCATCAAGGCCGAGTATGTGGGGCCTGCGCCTCTCGAAGGGGATGATACACGCATGCTGGTGGCCAGCTACAGCGGCCCGCCGGAGTTCGATACCGGGACTGCATATCGCGTTGCCGACAATACCAACAGCCTAGCCGACATCGCCGGCAACTTCTTCGGCGGCCTGTTCTCCTATGCCGACACCACCCCGGCCGAGGCGGACGCAGCAATCGGCAGTGCTCATGCGGCAGTGAACGCGATGGCCACCGGAAACACCGCGCTTACCAGTTGGGTCGCCTCCGTCGACGCCGATGCCCGCAGGCTCAACGCTCGCCTCGGTGTGTTTGCCAGTGCTGACAACGCTGCCGGGGTGGCGCAGCAGTTTGCGCTTCTGGGGTCGGTCAAGGAAGAGGCGGTCAAGGTTAACGGCCGCACTGCAACCCAGCTGACCCTGACCCAGTTGAAACCAGGCGCGACAAGAAGTGATGTGCTGGCGCTTGCCCAGTCGCTTGGCCTCGGGGACGTCAGGCTCTATTGATTGGTTTTTGACCTTGGGGAGGTGGCGGTGAAGCGGTTCTGCGTTCTGGTCCTGGCTTTGCTCGCGTTCGCCTCTCCGGCGTTCGCGCAGGCCGATTTCGAGACCAAGGCCCGTTTCGCGGTCCTCACCGATTTTGAATCGGGCACCGTGATCTTCCAGAAGGACGCCGACCAGCCGATGGAGCCGGCCAGCATGGCCAAGCTCATGACGCTGGCCGTTGTCTTCAACGAGATCAAGAACGGCCGCTTGTCCATGGACGACCTGTTCTTCGTGTCCGAGAACGCTTGGCGCACCGGCGGGGCGATGTCGGACGGATCAACCATGTTCGCCGAGCTGAACTCGCAGATCCGCGTGGAGGACCTGGTGCGCTCCGTCATCATCCAGTCGGGCAACGATGCGGCCATCGTGCTGGCGGAAGGCATCGCCGGCTCCGAGAGCACGTTCGCGCTGATGATGAACGAGCTGGCTACGGATATTGGCCTGACCGGCTCGCACTTCACCAATTCCACCGGTCTGCCGGACCCGGACATGTATGTGACGGCGCGGGACCTCGCGACCCTGGCCCGATACCTGATCCGCGAGTTCCCCGACTACTACCACTACTATTCTGAGCCGGAGATGGAGTGGAACGGCATTCGCCAGCCCAACCGCAATGCGCTGGTCGAACAGGGCATCGGCGTCGACGGCCTCAAGACGGGCCAC
>JAEZHZ010000199.1 GCA_023436745.1 Pseudomonadota bacterium
CGGCTGCCACCTGGACAACTGAATGGGACAGTTGCCACGGGCGCATATTCACCTAACTTGCCCGGCATGGCCGCTCTTGCTCCAGACGAACGCCTTGCCGGTGCGGTGGTCGCGCGCGAACTGGGCCGGACGGCCGAGCAAGTGCGCCGCTTCAACACCGGGCTCGACTTCTTCGTCTTCGACGTTGCCGGCACCGGCCGCAATGTTGTCGTTCGGATCGGCCGGCCAGAGCAGGCGGCCGTGCTGGAAAGGGGCGTGTCGCTCCGGAGGCGTCTTGCATCGTTGGGCGTGCCGTTGCCGGCCACCCTGGCCGCGGGCACTGCCGAGGGGTTTCCCTTTGTCATCCAGAAGCGACTTCCGGGCACTGACCTGGGCAATGTGATGAACGGGCTTGGCAGCACCAGCCTCACGCGGATCGCTGAGGCCGTGGTGGCGGCACAGGAGGCGACCGCGCGTTTCGCCCGCGGCAGCCGCTACGGCTACGCCGCGACCGCCGAGAGCGCGCCGCACGCCAACTGGGCGGACGTGGTCGAGGCCCACATTGCCCGCTCGGAGCGCCGGCTCCTCAGGACCGGGCTTTTCCCTGACCGGGTTTTCGCAAGCGCGCGGGCACTGCAGTCACGCCACGCCGAAGCGCTGCGGCGCATGCCGGCAACGCCATTTCTCCACGACACGACGACCAAGAACGTGATCGTAACTGGTTCCGGAGAGTTCTCCGGCATCGTCGACGTCGACGACCTTTGCTTCGGGGATCCGCGCTATGCCCCTGCCCTCACCCAGGTGGCCATGCTGGTTCACGCCGGGCCAAGGGACTACGTAGATATCTGGATGGAACGCGCCGGACACAGGCGCGACGCCGTATTCTGGTTCTATGTGAGCGTGTTCCTCCTCGACTTCATGTCCGAGCACGGCACCACCTTCAACGGCAACGAGGCGACATCGCGGCCGGAGGATCGAGACAGGCTTGTCGCCCTGTTCGACGAGTCCGTGCGTGAAGAGAGCGCTGCCTGATCCTGCTCGCCTGGAGGGCCGAGCGTAACCAACTAGCCCTTGTGGAAAATCCCCCGCCCGTCACAAAGCGGTCGCAACTAATCCGGTTGACTAGGATTTCTGCCGATTCCCGGCTATTGGCAGGCTTCGGCAGAGGCAATCGTGCCGAATGGTTTCCACATAGTTATTCCGGCAAATTGCCTTGCTGCTCAAGCGCTTGGGCTTGAATGCACAGAAACAGATACCATCTACTACGGGTAGCCCTCATTCTGGGCCGCTGACACCAGCCCTTGTGTGCCGAGCGGAATCGGAGCGAAGGTAGGACAACACGTCTTCTACCCTAGTCGAGACCATCCCATGCGCATCGAACGCCGCTTCACCACTGCTGGTCAGGACCGCTACGCCGGGATTGAATTCCGCTCGGCCACCAGCGAGATTCGCAACCCCGATGGCAAGATCGTCTTCCGGCTGGAAGACATGGCGGTGCCGGCGACATGGTCGCAGGTCGCCACCGACATCATCGCGCAGAAGTACTTCCGCAAGGCCGGGGTCGCCAAAGTTCTCAAGAAGGTCGAGGAGAACGACGTTCCGTCCTGGCTGTGGCGCTCCGTACCCGACGAAGCCGCGCTCGCCAAGCTCCCCGAGGGTGAGCGCTATGGCTCCGAGACCGATTCGCGGCAGGTGTTCGACCGTCTGGCCGGCACCTGGACCTACTGGGGCTGGAAGGGCAAGTACTTCGCCTCTGAGGAAGACGCCCTCGCCTTCCGCGACGAACTCGCCTTCATGCTCGCCACCCAGCGCGTGGCGCCGAACTCGCCGCAGTGGTTCAACACCGGCCTGCACTGGGCTTATGGCATCGATGGTCCCGGCCAGGGCCACTTCTACGTCGACCCGTTCACCCATCAGCTGGTGCAGTCGCAGAGTGCCTACGAGCACCCGCAGCCGCACGCCTGCTTCATCCAGTCCGTGGACGACGACCTGGTCAATGAGAACGGCATCATGGACCTGTGGGTCCGCGAGGCCCGCCTGTTCAAGTACGGCTCCGGCACCGGCACCAATTTCTCCAAGCTTCGCGGCGTCGGCGAGAAACTGTCGGGCGGCGGCAAGTCGAGCGGGCTGATGAGCTTCCTCAAGATCGGCGACCGGGCTGCCGGCGCTATCAAGTCGGGCGGCACCACCCGTCGCGCGGCCAAGATGGTGGTGCTCGACATCGACCATCCGGACGTCGAGGAATACATCAACTGGAAGGTCAAGGAAGAGCAGAAGGTGGCCGCGCTGGTTACCGGCTCCAAGACCGTTTCCAAGCACCTCAAGGCGATCCTCAAGGCCTGCGTGAACTGCGAAGGCTCGGGCGACGACTGCTTCGACGTCAGCCTCAACCCGGCGCTGAAGCGCGAAGTGCGCGCCGCCAAGAAGGCGCTGGTTCCGGAGAACTACATCTACCGCGTCATCCAGTTCGCCAAGCAGGGCTACACGGATATCGAGTTCCCGATCTACGACACGGACTGGGACAGCGAAGCCTACCTGACGGTCTCCGGACAGAACTCCAACAACTCGGTGCGCGTCACCGACGACTTCCTGCGCGCGGTGGAGAATGACGGCGACTGGAACCTGACCGCCCGTCAGGATGGCCGCGTGGTCAAGACGCTCAAGGCCCGCGACCTCTGGGAACAGATCGGTTACGCGGCCTGGGCCTCTGCCGACCCGGGCATCCAGTACCACACCACCATCAACGAGTGGCACACCAGCCCCGAAGCCGGCCCGATCGTCGCGAGCAATCCCTGCTCGGAGTACATGTTCCTCGACGACACCGCCTGCAACCTCGCCTCGGTGAACCTGCTGCCTTACCGCAATGCCGATGGCAGCTTCGATACTGCCGCCTACGAGCACACCGTCCGGCTGTGGACCATCGTGCTCGAGATCTCGGTGATGATGGCGCAGTTCCCCTCGCGCGCCATTGCCGAACGCTCGTTCCAGTACCGCACACTCGGCATCGGCTACGCCAATATCGGCGGCCTGCTGATGACCTCGGGCATTCCCTATGACTCCGCCGAGGGCCGCGCCATTGCCGGCGCCGTCACGGCGATCATGACCGGCGTGAGCTATGCCACGTCGGCGGAAATGGCCAAGGAACTCGGCGCCTTCCAGGACTACAAGCGCAACGCCGAGCACATGCTGCGCGTGATCCGCAATCACCGCAACGCCGCTCATGGCAACAGCGATGGCTATGAGGGCCTGTCGATCCTGCCGGTGGCGCTCGACCACGCCAACCTCAAGGACGAAGCGCTCTCGACCCGCGCAAAGGCCGTGTGGGACGAAGCCCTGAAGCTCGGCAAGAAGCACGGCTATCGCAACGCCCAGGTCTCGGTGATCGCGCCCACCGGCACGATCGGCCTGGTCATGGACTGCGACACCACCGGCATCGAGCCGGACTTCGCCCTGGTGAAGTTCAAGAAGCTCGCCGGCGGTGGCTACTTCAAGATCATCAACCGCGCCGTGCCCCCGGCCCTGCGCACGCTCGGCTACTCGGAATCGCAGATTGCCGAGATGGAGGCCTATGCGGTCGGCCACGGCAACCTGAACCAGGCGCCTGGCATCAACCCCTCGACGCTGCGCGCCAAGGGCTTCTCCGACGAGAAGATCGAAGCGCTGAACGCCGGCATGAAGTCGGCCTTCGACATCAAGTTCGTGTTCAACCAGTGGACGCTCGGGGTCGACTTCCTCAAGTCGCTCGGTGTCACCGACGAGCAGCTTGCCGATCCCGGCTTCGACCTGCTGAGCTTCCTCGGCTTCTCGAAGAAGGACATCGAGGCGGCGAACATCCATGTCTGCGGCGCGATGACCCTCGAGGGTGCTCCGCACCTCAAGGACGAGCACCTGCCGGTGTTCGATTGCGCCACCCCGTGCGGCAAGATCGGCAAGCGCTACCTGTCGGTCGAATCCCACATCCTGATGATGGCTGCAGCGCAGCCGTTCATCTCGGGCGCGATCAGCAAGACCATCAACATGCCGAACGACGCGACCGTCGAGGAGGCGAAGGAAGCCTACATGATGAGCTGGCGCCTGGCCCTCAAGGCCAACGCCCTCTATCGCGACGGCTCCAAGCTCTCCCAACCGCTCAATTCGTCGCTGCTGGCCGATGGCGAGGACGACGAGGAAGAGGCGGTGGAGAACATCGCCGCCCTGCCCGCAGCCGCCCGCACAGAAGTGGTGGTCGAGAAGATCATCGAGCGCATCCGCGAGCGCGAGAAGATGCCGGATCGTCGCAAGGGCTATACCCAGAAGGCGATCGTGGGCGGCCACAAGGTCTATGTGCGCACCGGCGAATATGACGATGGGCGCCTGGGCGAGATCTTCATCGACATGCACAAGGAGGGCGCCGCCTTCCGCGCGATGATGAACAACTTCGCCATCGCCATCTCGCTTGGCCTGCAATATGGCGTGCCGCTCGACGAATATGTGGAGGCCTTTACCTTCACCCGCTTCGAGCCGGCCGGCATGGTCATGGGCAACGACCGAATCAAGAACGCTACGTCGATCCTCGACTACGTGTTCCGCGAACTGGCGGTGAGCTATCTCGACCGGAACGACCTCGCCCACGTCAATCCGGATTCACCGACTTCGCTCGGCAAGGGCGTTGCCGAGGAGCAGGGAGCGCGCAGCCATGCGAC
>JAEZHZ010000271.1 GCA_023436745.1 Pseudomonadota bacterium
TCGAACCCACGACCCTAACCTTGGCAAGGTTATGCTCTACCCCTGAGCTACACCCGCGCTCCGTCGCCGCAGTGCTTGGCAGCGCCGCGACCGGCGCCTATATGCCCAATCGAAATCCCGATTGCAACCCACAATTTGACGCATGCGTCATGGTTGGGGAGCAATAGGGTTGTCACCCCCGCGTCCGGGGCGCAAATACGCCCGTAGACGCCCATCTGAAGCTGCCGTGCAAGGGATATCGCCGCTCATGTCGACACCGTTCAATGCCTCCGCTGCGCCCACCGGTACCCCCGCCGGCGCGCTGATCAAGGATTCGACCGACCAGGATTTCCGCGCCGACGTGATGGAAGCTTCGCTGGAACAGCCGGTGCTGGTGGATTTCTGGGCGCCCTGGTGCGGCCCCTGCCGCCAGTTGACCCCCAGCCTCGAGAAGGTGGTCAACGAGAAGGCCGGCAAGATAAAGCTGGTCAAGATCAACATCGATGAAAACCCGTCCATCGCCGGGCAATTGGGCGTGCAATCCATTCCGGCCGTATTCGCCTTTGCCGGCGGCCGGCCGGTCGACGGGTTCATGGGTGCCCTCCCCGAGACCGAGGTCCGGCGATTCGCCGACCGCGTGATTGCAGCCGCGCCGGCAGGGCAGCCGAAACAGGGTTCGCTCGAGGCGCAGATCGCCGATGCACTGGCGGCCGCGACCGAATCAGTTGCAGCAGGAGACCTTGCGCAGGCCGCGCAGATCTACGGGATGGTGCTGCAGCACCAGGCGGACAACGCCGAGGCGCTGATCGGGCTCGGACAGGTCTATCTGGCGGCCGGCGAGCCGGAGCAGGCGGAGGCGACGCTGGAGATGGTGCCCGAGGCCGACCGCAAGGGTGAGGCCTACACAAGCCTTGCCAACTCGCTTCGCCTGCTGAGCGAAGCCGCAGCCCTTGGCGGCACGGCCACGCTCGAGGCGGCGGTCGCTGCCAACCCCGACGATCACCAGGCCCGATACGACCTGGCGCTCGCGCTGAACGCGGAAGGCAAGAGGATCGAAGCCGCCGAGACGCTGGTTGCCCTGTTCAAGCGGGATCGCGCCTGGAACGAGGATGCCGCCCGCAAGAAGCTGCTCGAACTCTTCGAGGCATGGGGCGCCAAGGACCCTGCCACCATCAAGGGCCGGCGGCTGCTTTCGGCGGCACTGTTCTCCTGACCATGTCGCGCCGCCCCGCAAGCCCCGCAGACCTGCCGCGTTCGGTGCCGCTGTTTCCGCTCACCGGCGCGCTGCTGCTGCCGTTTTCGCACCGGCCGCTCAACATCTTCGAGCCGCGGTACATCGAGATGGTGGATGCGGCGCTTCGCGGCGACCGGCTGGTCGGGCTGATTCAGCCCGAGGAAACTGACGAGGAGAGCCCCAGGGGGCATGTGGGGCTGGAGCCGGTGGGCTGCCTCGGCCGGCTGACGCATTTCGAGGAGAGCGGGGAGGACCGCTACTTCATCATCCTCGAAGGGGTGACCCGGTTCCGGCTGGTGCACGAACTCACGGTGATGACTCCGTACCGGCAGGGCGTGATCAGCGCAGAGGGCTTCGAGCACGACTTCACGCGCGGCTTCGGGGAGGAGGCCGTCGACCGTCCCCGCTTCGTCAAGATGATGCGCGATTATGCCGACTATGCCAGCATCGAGCTGAACTGGGACGAAATCGAACGTACCGGTACGGCTGACCTCGTCAATTTCTGCTGCATGGTGAGCCCCTACGGGCCTGCAGAGAAGCAGCAGTTGCTGGAGGCGCCGACGCTGGAGGCGCGGGCGGAAACGCTGATTGCGCTTACCGAGTACGAGATCGCCCGCGGCGGCAACGGGCAGGCACCGCTCAACTGATGCCCACCCAGCCCACCGACCCACGACACATCATGGATCCACGGACGCTGGAGATGCTGGTATGCCCGTTGACCAAGACGCGGCTGACGCTCTCTGCTGACCACACGGAACTGATCTCGGTCGCAGCCCGCCTGGCTTTTCCCATCACGCGGGGCGTACCGCTGCTCAGCATCGACGAGGCGCGGGAACTCAGCGAGGACGAGGTGCGTGCGATCAGCGCGCGCTTCTAGTGGATGGTCGCCCGCGTGGCGTAGGCGGGCGGGGTGAAATCGTAGCGGTCCCGGATGCGCTCGGCGAAGAAGCGGCCCTTTGACTCAGCATCGAGCAGATCGAAATACACGTCGTCCGGAACGTCGTGATAGACATAGGGCTGGGTGTCGCCCGCGAACCAGAGTTCCAGTTCCTGGGCGTCCTCGTCGTACTCGGCCTTGCTGACGGCGGTGGAGTCGAACTTGGGCATGGTCACAGGGGAACGCCGGTCAGCAGGCGGGGGTTGCCGCCGCCCACACCAGCCGCGGTCCGGATGAAGGCAGACTTGGCAGCCGGGGTGCGATCGACCAGCCCAAGCCCGAAGTCGCGCAGGGCCCGCACCGGTGCGAGATCATTGGAGAAAAGGCGATTCAGGGTGTCCGTGGCAGCCGCCATGGCGGCCGTGTCGAGCCGCCGCCAGCGCTGGTAGCGAGCGAGGACATCAGGTGAGCCGGCATCGAGACCAAGCCGCAGGGCTTCCACCACCACCTCGGCGAGCGCAGCGACGTCCTTGAGGCCGAGGTTCAGCCCCTGCCCCGCGATGGGGTGAATGACGTGCGCCGCATCGCCGATGAGCGCGAGCCGGTCGGCCACGAAGTCCCGTGCCACCTGAAGCCGCAGCGGAAAGCCCGCCAACCGGTCCTCCACGGTGACAGCCCCGAGGGTCGAGCCCATCGCGGCCTCGATCTCACCCGCGAGATCATCCGTGTCGAGGTTGAGCAGGCGCGCCGCCTCGGCTGTCGTCTCGGTCCACACCAGCGAGGAGCGATTGCCGGGCAGCGGCAGGCTGGCGAATGGACCGGCAGGGCGGAAGTGCTCGTAGGCTACGCCCTCGTGCGGCAGTTCGTGCGCGATGGTCGCGACAAGGCCGGTCTGACCATAATCGTGCCCGAGCGTGCCGATGCCGGCCATGCGGCGCAGGGCGGACTGCCCTCCATCTGCAGCGATGACGAGCGGCGCAACGAGACGACTTCCATCGGCGAGATCGAGATGTGCCAGCTGGTCGTCTTTCGAGAGCGCGGCGATCTCGGCAGGAGCGATGACGGTGACCTTGTCGCCCAGCCCTGCCAGCAGCGCGCCGATCGAGGCCGAGTTTGGCACCATGTGGGCAAAGGGCTCGCCGGGGCTCACGTCGCCTTCAAAGGTGAGGAACAGGGGGCGGGCGATGTCGCCGCTGCCGGAATCGGTGATGCGCATGTACAGGATCGGCTGCGCTGCGGCCTCCATGCCCGGCCAGACGCCGAGGGCTTCGAACAGGCGCCGGACCGAGGCCGCGATGGCCGAGGCCCGGTTGTCTCCAGGCACCGTCAGAGGCCGACGATCCACGAGAGCCACGCGAATGCCGCGGGCCGACTGAACCAGCGCCAGCGCCATGCCGAGGCCGACAGGCCCACCACCGACAACGATGACATCGAAGCGATCCACTTGCGGCATTGGCAGCTCCCTTTGCCGCCTATCTGCGCCGCGAGGTGGCAAAGCGCAAGGCTTGCGCACACTGTGGCTATTTTTGCGGCAAGAACGGCGAGGATTGAACATTTCTTGTGCAATTGATGAGCGCTTTTGCAGCGCGATCCGACCCGCTCCAGCCAACTCACTGAAAACACGAAGGATTTTTTGCCAGACGTTATCTGGCACGGCGTTTGACTCTTCAGAGGCATTCCAGACCAGCGCCAAGTCGCAAAAGGGGCTCACATGAAACTGGTGATTGCGATTATCAAGCCATCACGCCTCGAAGAGGTGCGCCAGGCTCTCAACTCGCTCGACGTTCACGGCATGACCGTGACGGAAGTGAAGGGGTATGGCCGCCAGAAGGGGCATTCGGAGATCTACCGCGGCACCGAGTATGCCGTGCACTTCCTGCCAAAGCTGAAGATCGAGATCGCGGTCGACGATGCGCTCGCCGACTCAGTCGCCGCCGCCATCCGTGACAGTGCCCAGACGGGCCGCATCGGCGAGGGAAAGATCTTCGTCCTCGACCTGCTCGCCGTCACCCGCATCCGCACCGGTGAAACCGGCGCGGCCGCCCTGTAAGCGTCTTCGGGAGAAAACAAAGAATGAAGATGAACAAGGTACTTGGGGGCGCTGCACTGGCCTCCCTGCTGCTGGCCCTGCCAGCCTTTGGCCAGGACGCTGCCGCGCCTGCCGTGGAGGTGATCGAGGAGGTCGCCACGATCGATACCGGCGACACGGCCTGGATGATCGTCTCGACCCTCCTCGTCATCCTGATGACGATCCCGGGCGTTGCCCTGTTCTACGGCGGCCTGGTGCGCGCCAAGAACGTACTCTCGGTGGTAACGCAGGTGTTCGGCGCGTTCTCGATGATCGCGCTGCTGTGGGTGGCCTATGGCTACTCGCTGGCCTTCTCCGGGCCGACCGAAGGCGGACTGTCGGCCTTCATCGGTGACTTCTCCAACTTCTTCCTCGCCAATGTCACCCCGGACTCGGTCTCCGGTACACTGCCGGAACTTGTGTTCGTGGTGTTCCAGCTGACCTTCGCCTGCATCACCGCAGCGCTGGTCGTCGGCGGCATTGCCGAGCGCATGAAGTTCGGCGCCGTGATGGCTTTCCTCGCCATCTGGTTCACCTTCTCCTACCTGCCGATCGCCCACATGGTGTGGTCGGGTGCCGGCCTGTTCTTCAACATGGGCGCCCTCGACTTTGCCGGCGGCACGGTCGTTCACATCAACTCCGGCGTTGCCGCGCTGGTCGCCGCCATCGTGCTCGGGCCGCGCATGGGCTACCTCAAGGAGCCGATTGCCCCGCACAACCTGATCTTCGTCTATATCGGCGCCTGCCTGCTGTGGGTCGGCTGGTTCGGTTTCAATGCCGGTTCGGCGCTCGGTGCCAACGGCCTCGCCGCCCAGGCCTTCCTCAACACCATCACCGCACCTGCTGCCGCCGGCATCGCCTGGGCCATCGGTGAAAAGGTGACCCGCGGCCACGCCTCTGCCCTCGGCTTCGTCTCTGGCGCAGTCGCCGGTCTCGTGGCGATCACGCCGGCAGCCGGGTTCGCCGGCACGTTCGGCTCGATCGTCCTCGGTGCGGTTGCCGGCTTCGCCTGTCTGTGGGCCGTCGTCACGCTCAAGCCTGCCCTCAAGTACGATGACAGCCTGGACGTCTTCGGCATCCACGGCGTGGGAGGCATCGTCGGCGCCATCGGCACCGCCATCGTCGCGGCTCCTTCGCTCGGCGGTTTCGGCGCCGAGGACTACGCCATGGGCGGGCAGCTGGTGACCCAGATCCTCGCGGTGGTCGTCGCCATCGTCTGGTCGGGTGTCGTGACCCTGGTGGCGATGCTGATCGTCAAGGCTCTCTTCGGCGGGGCCCGCGTGTCGGAAGCCAGCGAAAGCGATGGCCTCGACCTCACCACCCACGGCGAACGCGCCTACAACTGATCGCATCGTTCTCCGGCGGCACCGCTGCCGGAGAACACCTCCAGACGTCGACCGTGGTGTGCGGCTTGTGCCCTCTTGGCCCGCCACAGAGGCTTCCCACTCGCAAACTGCATGGGCCGCACTCCACGTTCGACAGTTCCCGCAGCGCCGCCTCCCTGGCGCCCAGCGGTTGCCTCGGCCCACCCCATCGGGGTGGGTCTTTTTGTCTGGCAGGGCGGGCGGCCATGGTTAGCCTTGAGTTAACCCGGCCCGCATAGATTTGCCGGTATGTGGGCCCGGAGTCTTCCGGGCGAGTACCGAGTTTGCCCATGCCCAGTCACCCCTCTCCCGTGCTCGACGAAATCCGCACCCTGCCGCAGCGGGGCGCCAGGCGGGGACCGGCTGCGTCCGTACCGAAGCCGCCGCCGGCGCTCGCGATCCGCATTCCGGTGCGGGTGGCGGGCATGCTGCTGCTCGGCTGCGTGGCGGTGGCACTGGGGTCGATGGCATCGTGGTCGGTCGACGATCCGAGCCTGAGCTTTGCCACGACCAGACCCGTCGCCAACTGGCTCGGCTATCCGGGCGCCGTGATCGCCGACATCCTGTTCCAGTTCCTGGGGTTGGCCGCGCCGGTACTGCTGGTGCCGCCGGCGCTGTGGGGCTGGGCAATGGCGCGGCGGCGCATGCCGACGCGCCTCGGCCTGCGCGGCCTGACCTGGGCGGGAGCAACGCTGCTTGCGACCGGCGTCCTCGCGTTCCTGCCCGCGCCCGACAGCTGGCCGTTGCCGACGGGGCTCGGCGGGTTGATCGGCATGGGCTTCAGCAACCTTGCCGCCCTGGTCGCCGGGGAACAGCCGCAGGCGATCACCGCCACACTGTTTGCCATCATCATCGCTGCGCCCGCACTGGCGCTGTTCTGGATCGCGATGGGCCTCGGCACCGCCGTGCCGGTCGGCCCGGATAAGGGCAAGTCCCGTGCGTCCGCCCGTGAAGACGAGCCCGAGCCGAACCCGCTCGTGGAAGTCGCCATCGGGGCGATGGTGCATCTTGGCTACTCGATACGGACCGCCTTCCGCCGCGCCCGGGCGGAGCATGCAGAGCGCCGCGCCGCCGACATGGCCGCGCCGAACACCGATGTCGAGCCGAGCCTCGATGGCCGCGCTCCAGTGGTCGAGCGCCGCGAGCCTGGTCTCGAGCCGAGCAGCCGCCGCATCCATGCACCGGCCGAGCCTGTGTTCGAGGCAGAGCCGGTGGTGTCGGCGCGCATCAATGCCCGCCCCTCCTATGACGAGGACAGCATCGACTACCCGGACGAGGACGACGACCTGCCGTTCGTGCCGGACGTTCCGGTAGCCCCGGTTCCGGCACATACCCAGCGGGGGGATTCCCGTTTCCACCCCGTCGATCCGGCCGCGCCGCGCGTTGCCGCCCCTGCCCCGCGCCCGGCCCCGGGCCAGCGCGTGTTCCGCGAAGCCCAGCCGAGCCTGCTCGACGAGCCGACCGGCTTCGAGCTCCCGGCGCTGAACCTGCTGGCGGAACCGCAACGGAAGGGGCCTTCCGCCGACCACTCGCCGGAGCGGCTCGAAGCCATGGCAAGGCGCCTCGAAGAGGTGCTGCAGGACTTCGGGGTCAAGGGCGATATCATCAACGTCCGCCCCGGCCCGGTCGTGACGCTGTTCGAACTCGAGCCGGCACCCGGCATCAAGTCGAGCCGCGTGATCTCGTTGGCGGACGACATCGCCCGCTCAATGAGCGCGATCTCCGCCCGCGTGGCGGTGGTGCCGGGCCGCAACGCCATCGGCATCGAATTGCCCAACCAGAACCGCGAAACCGTGTTCTTCCGCGAGATGCTGGCCTCCTCGGACTTCGAGAAGATGAAGGGGAAGCTCCCCATCTGCCTCGGCAAGACCATCGGCGGCGAGCCGGTGATCGCCGACCTCGCGCGCATGCCGCACCTGCTCATTGCTGGCACCACCGGCTCGGGCAAGTCGGTGGGCATCAACACCTTCATCCTGTCGCTGCTCTACCAGATGACGCCAGAGCAGTGCCGCATGATCATGATAGATCCCAAGATGCTGGAGCTCAGCATCTATGATGGCATCCCGCACCTGCTCACTCCGGTGGTGACCGACCCGCACAAGGCGGTCGTTGCCCTCAAGTGGGCGGTTCGCGAGATGGAAGACCGCTACC
>JAEZHZ010000282.1 GCA_023436745.1 Pseudomonadota bacterium
CTTCGGGGCGGCGCTTTCTATTCCACCAGTATGCGCTCGACGTCGATGCCGCGCCGCTCCAGTGGCTCGCGCATCCGCCGGCCCAGGAACTCCCACAGTCCGTAGCCGACGATCGCCCCCAC
The DNA here is from genome assembly GCA_023436745.1 of Pseudomonadota bacterium. Taxonomy (GTDB): domain Bacteria; phylum Pseudomonadota; class Alphaproteobacteria; order Rhizobiales; family Devosiaceae; genus Devosia. The sequence continues at coordinate 123 of JAEZHZ010000282.1, forward strand.
CACCAGGGCGATTGCGAATCCACGAATTCCATCCTGCTCGGCTGCCACCACTGACGCCGTCAGAGTTACGGCTCCCGCCCCGAGCACGACCCACAACCGCCGCTGCCGGGCCACCTTGAGGTTACGGGCTCCCGAGTGCAGCAGGTCACGCAACTCGATATCGCTCATCGCGACCAGTTCGCTGTTCCGCCTCTCCCGCCGGATCGTCTCGATATACGCATCCACACGCCGCAGGGTCAGCGCTTCACGCTCGTCCGTCCGCTTGCCCCGCGTCAGCAGCGTCAAGCCGCCGCCGACCAGCAGCAGCACCAGCGCCAGTTCGATCAGCAAGATCATCCCATTTCCTCCCCTGCGTTGCGCTCACATGCCCCTCACCGGTCTGTGGTTCAAGGCCCTGCTCTCGACCGGGCAGGGACGCGGCGACGGTGGGCACCCGCTTCACCCGTTCCCGCGCCATCACGACCAGTCCCGCCCCCACGATGATCGCCGCCCCGATCAGCGAAATGGGGTCGATCCAGTGCCCGAAGACGACCGCGCTGAGCACGATCGCGCAGGGAACCGAAAAATAGTTGAACGGCTGCACCACGCTGGCCGGAGCCATGGTCAGGGCATAGGTCATGACGCCGTGCCCCGCACAGGTGGTGATCATCACCAGCACCACGAGCATGAAGTCGCTCCAGCCCATGGGCTGCCAGAAGAAGATTCCCACCGCTCCCGACAGGACCAGCCCAGTCACCGACGCATAGAGCATGCTCGTCGCCGGCGTATCCGACACGCTCACCTTGCGCGTGATGACGATGTAGAGCGCATAAAGCACCGCCGAGCAGAGCGTGAACAGCACGCCCCAGTCGAGCGGCAGCCCCCCGGGCCGGATGATGACCAGTGCACCAAGGAACCCGACCCCCACCGCCACGAACCGGAAGACGCCGACCTTCTCCCCCAGGAGGGGGATGGCGAACAGCGTGACCAGCAGCGGATAGACCACCGTGATCGCCTGCAGCTCCGCAAGAGGCACGGTCTGCAGCGCCAGCGCAAAGAACCAGATATCGGCCATCAGCAACGCACCGCGCAGCAGCTGCCATCCAACCGCGCGCGAGCGGAATGCCTGCCGCAGCGGCGCCTGTCGCATCACCAGGACCAGCGCGAACAGCGCGAACCCCCAGTAGCGCATCATCGTGATCTGGAACGGCGAGTAGGTCTGCACCAGGATTTTCGACACCGCGTCCTGCACGCCGAACACCGCAATGGTGAGCAGCGTCAGCACGATGGCGAGGGGTGCGTTGTCGGTACGGGGAGATGCGGTCATCAGGAAAGTCCGAAGGTGTCGCCACTGCTATCGCACCCACGGCGCTTTGGCCACGCCGTCGCGTGGCAGCGATCGACGCAGGCTTCTCCTGACACACTCTGCCCTGCGCCAACGCGAGATTGCCCCCTCGTCCGCTGCCCCCTACAGTCTCCCCACCCGCAACCGCCACCCACCGATGACGAATCAACCAGTCCGTCCAGTCGCCCTCGTCACCGGTGCTGCCGACCGTATCGGCGCCGAAATCGCTCGCGCCCTGGCAGGCGCCGGCCACGCCGTGGTCATCCATTATCGCTCCGACGGCGCCGGGGCGCGGCAGGTTCGCGACGACATCCGCAGGGCGGGCGGCGAGGCAGCGCTGGTCAGGGCTGACCTCTGCAGCCGCCGCCAGCGCGGCGGATTGATCGCCAAGGCAGTCCAGCCCTTCGGTCCGCTGACCACGCTCGTCAACAACGCGTCCACCTACGACCCCGACAGCGTGCGTGACCTCACCGAGCAGACCTGGGATCGCCACTTCGCGCTCCACGCCGAGTCACCGGTGTTCCTCGCGCGGGATTTTGCCGCCCAGCTCCCGACGGGCGCCGAGGGCAACATCGTCAACATCATCGACGAGCGCGTGCTGCACCCCACCCCCGCCTACTTCAGCTACACCCTGTCGAAGTCCGTCCTCTGGACCGCCACGAGGACGATGGCGCAATCGCTTGCGCCCCATATCCGCGTCAACGCCATCGGTCCCGGCCCCGTCCTGCCGCATTCGCGCCAGACCCAGGAGGAGTTCGACAGGGGCGTCGCCGCACTGCCGCTGCGCCGCCATGCCGGGCCGGAAGCCATCGCCGAAGGGGTCTTGATTTTGCTGCAAATGCGGTCGATGACGGGGCAGATGCTGGCGCTTGATGGTGGCCGGCACCTCGAGTTTCCGGCGCGCCGCGCCCCAACGCCAAGATCATGACCGAAGAGCCGACCACTCCTCCGCCGCCCACGGGGGCCGAGGTTATCCGCCGTTTCGTTCGCACCCTGCCAGCCGCGCCGGGGGTCTACCGCATGCTCGATGCGCATGGGGAGGTCATGTATGTCGGCAAGGCGCGCAACCTCAAGGCGCGCGTCACCAACTATACCCGCCCCGAAGCCCTGGAAGTCCGCCTCCAGCGCATGATCGGGGCGACCGCCAGCATGGAGTTCGTCCGCACCGAGACCGAGTCCGAGGCGCTGCTGCTCGAGGCCAACCTGGTCAAGCGGCTGAAGCCCCGCTTCAACGTCCTGCTGCGCGACGACAAGAGTTTTCCCTACATCCTGATCGCGACGGACCACGAGGCCCCCGAGCTCACCAAGCATCGCGGCACCCGTCGCCGGCAGGGTCATTACTTCGGGCCCTTCGCCTCGGCCACGGCGGTCGGCCGCACCATTTCGAGCCTGCAGAAGGCGTTTCTCCTTCGCAACTGCTCGGACAGTTTCTACGCCGCCCGCACCCGGCCGTGCCTGCAGTTCCAGATCAAGCGCTGCTCCGGCCCCTGTACCCGCGAGATCAGCCTCGAGGACTATGCCGAGCATGTCGACGAAGCCCGCCAGTTCCTCTCCGGCAAGTCGCAGTCGGTGCGCGATCACCTGCAGCGCGACATGAATCAGGCGGCCGAACAACTCGATTTCGAGCGCGCCGCATTGCTGCGCGACCGCCTTTCCGCCCTGGCGCTGATCCAGTCCCAGGGGGGCGCCACCGCGCGCAACGTCGAGGAAGCGGACGTCTTTGCCATCCACCACGAGGGCGGCCAGTTCTGCGTGCAGGTGTTCTTTTTCCGCGCCTATCAGAACTGGGGTAACTACCCCTACCGTCCGCGTGCAGACGCCAGCCTCAGCGACGCCGAGGTGCTCGAAGCCTTCATTGCCCAGTTCTACGAGAACCGCACGCCCGCACGGCTGGTCCTGCTCAGCCACGAACTCAGCGAGCCCGAGCTGATGACCGAGGCGCTGTCCTCTCGTGCGGGCCGCAAGGTCAGCATCGAGGTGCCCCAGCGCGGCGAAAAGCGTGACCTCGTCAACTACGCCCTCACCAATGCCCGCGAAGCCCTCGGGCGCCAGCTCGCGGAATCCTCGTCCAATCGTACCCTTCTGGAAGGCGTCGCCAACTGCTTCGGCCTCGACGAGCCGCCGCGCCGCATCGAGGTCTACGACAACTCCCACATTTCCGGCACCAACGCCGTCGGTGCCATGATCGTCGCCGGGGAGGAAGGCTTCTCCAAGAAGCACTACCGCACGTTCAACATCCGCTCCGACATTGTCGCAGGCGACGACTTCGGCATGATGCGCGAAGTCCTGACCCGCCGCTTCGCGCGGCTCGCCACCGAGAGCGAGGTCGATGCCGAGGACGAGCAGACCGGCATGCCGGACTGGCCCGACGTCGTCTTCATCGACGGCGGTGCTGGCCAGCTCAACGCTGTGCGCCAGGTCATCGCCGAGCTCAACCTGCCGAAGGAGGTGACCTTCATCGGCATCGCCAAGGGCGAGGAGCGCGATGCCGGCCGCGAGAAGTTCTTCATGGAGGGCAAGGATCCCTTCATGCTGCCCCACCGCGACCCGGTGCTCTACTACGTCCAGCGCCTGCGGGACGAAGCCCACCGCTTCGCCATCGGGACCCACCGCGCCAAGCGCAAGAAGGAGGCGGTGTCGAACCCGCTCGACGAGATCGGGGGCATCGGACCCACCCGCAAGCGCGCCCTGCTCAACCACTTCGGGTCAGCCAAGGCCGTTTCGCGCGCCTCGTTCGACGATCTCGCTTCCGTCCCCGGCATCTCGCGCACCATGGCTCAGCAGATCTACGATCACTTCAACCGCGTCTGACCGGTTCAGGTCACCTTGCCGTCGACCACGTTGATCTGGCGCCGGCAGGTCGCGGCGATCTTCTCGTCATGGGTCGAGATCAGGAAGGTCGTCTTCTCGTTCTCGTTGATCTCGGACAGCAGTTCCATCACCTGCCCCGCCGACTCCCGGTCGAGGTTGCCGGTAGGCTCGTCTGCAAGCACCAGTTCCGGCTGGTTCATCAGCGCGCGGGCAATGGCAACGCGCTGCTTCTGCCCGCCCGACAGTTCAGTGGCGAGGAAGTCCACGCGCTCCTCGAGTCCCACCCGCACCAGCAGTTCCCGCGCCCGCTCCCGTGCGGCTCTCGTCTCCCGTCCCTGTCGCACGGCCATCGGGAACATGACGTTCTCGAGCGCCGTGAAGTCCGGCAGCAGGTGGTGGAACTGGAACACGAAACCGATGTGGCGGTTACGGAACTCCGTCAGCTCCGCATCCGAGGCAATGGTCAGGTCCTCGCCCAGCATGTGGTGCTCGCCGGAGGTCGGCTTCATCAGCGTCCCGAGAATGGTCAGCAGCGTGCTCTTGCCCGACCCGGACGGGCCCAGAAGGGCTGCGAACTCCCCCTCCTCGAGTGTCAGGTCCAGCCCCTTCAGCACCCGCGTCGCCGCCTCCCCCTCGCCATAGGTCTTGACGAGGTTGTGCACGTCCAGCAGCACCGTCATTGCCCGATCACCGTCACTGGATCGACCCGCGCCGCAGAGCGCGCCGGCAGGATCGCCGCCAGGATCGCCCCGATCGTCGTGAGCGCTATCGCCAGCCCGTAGGAGCCCTGCCGCACGTCGATCGGCAGCCCGCCCGGCGGGGAAAGCTCCGGCAGCGGGAACGGCAGCAATGTCAGGTAACCGAGCCCGGCGCCCACGAGGCCACCCACGAGGCCGATCAGCGTGCCCTGCAGCACGAAGACCACGACGACGAACCGCCGGCTGGCCCCCATTGCGCGCATGATGCCGATTTCCGAGCGGCGCCGGTAGGTCGACAGCAACAGGGCGCTCGCGACCCCGATGACGATGGTGATCAGCGCGAAGGCCTTGATCAGGTTGCCGGAGTTTGCCTGCGCCCTCAGCCCGTCCAGCAGTTGGGCATTGCCCTCCGTCCACGGGGTTGCGTCCAGCCCGGTTTCTGCGGCGATACGGGCCGCCATGGCATCGGCCCGGTTAAGATCGGCGAGCTTGATCTCGATGCGCGAGATTCCCTGCGGCAGGTCGAACAGCGTCCGCGCCGTGGCGAGGCTCACGAACGCCGCCCGCGCATCGAGACCTTCCACGCCGAGTTCGAAAATGCCCTCGACCACGAGCGATCGTTCCACGTCCCGCTCGGAGCGAAGGCGCACCACCTGCCCGACGGAAAGCCCCAGGTCCTCCGCCAGCGTCTTGCCGATGATCACGGTGGAATTGGTGAGCATGGTGTCGCCCGCGACAAGGTTCGACTCGATGTCGGCGATGGCAGAGACCTTGTTGTCCTCCACGCCCGTTACGGTAACCGGCGCCGTCGCCTGCCCGCGCACTAGGAAGCCGTTCCCGATGATCTGCTGCGAGACCGCGACAACCTCGGGCATGGCGCTGATCAGCGGCAGGAATGCGTTGGCGGTCCGCAACTGATTGCGCTGGGTGGTGGCTCGCTGCTCCACCACCAGAACGCCTGCATCGTCCGGCAGCAGCGAGACGGGGTCCCGGCTCGGTGCCTCCACCGTCACATGAGCGATATCGCCGACCGTGCGCTGCACGAGGAACACGGCGAGACCGCCGATCAGGGCGCTCATGAAGATGAACACGAACACCCCGACAGCGACACCGGCCACCAGCAGCCCGGTCTGCGTCTTGGTCGCGGTGAGATATCTCAGGGCAATTTTGAAGGCGTAGGGCACGGCGCTACTCCGGGTCCACCTCTTGCCCCGGCGCGACCGACGCGGGATCGAGCACCACCAGGTCGCCCTCGGACAGACCGTCGGTGACGATCACCCGTTCGGCCGGCCAGTCGGAGAAATCGACCTGCCGCTCCACGACCACGCCGTCTTCCACCACCATGACATGGCTGGTGTAGCCCTCCGTCACGATGGCGCTACGCGGCAGCGACAGCACGTCGTCCTGCTGCGACACGACGATGTTTGCGTTCACGGTCAGCCCCACCGGGAGGTCCACCGGTTCATCGAAGCCAATCTTGATCGCCCGGCCGCCGGTGCTCGGGTCAACGGATGGCGTTGCGAACACCACCTCGCCGGTGCGCGCCACGGTCTCGCCCACAGGCTGCAGCAACACCTCCAGTCCGCGTCTGATCCGGGAGGAATAGAGTTCGTCGACATCTGTTTCCACCAGCAGTTCGGACAGATTGGCGATGGTGAACAGGTTGCTCTGCGGGTCGACAAGCTGGCCCTGGTCCACCGACCGGTCCAGGATGACGCCGGTGAGCGGCGATGTGACCGTGTACTGTTCGAGCTGGCTCTGCGCCTCCTCGAGCGCCGCGGTCAGCCGCGTCACTTCATTGCTTGCCGCAGCCAGTGCAAGTTCCGCATCCTCACGGGCCGATCGTGTCGCGTTCTCTCCCAGCGCCTGCGCCCTGTCAGAGGCGGCACGGGCCTGCCGTTCCTTCACCACGCCAGCATCGAGCGCCGCACGGGCCTGGTCGACCAGTGCCTTCGCCTGGCCGCTGTCGATACGCACGAGCACGTCGCCCTCGGCGACCTCGTCCCCCTCGGATGCCAGCACCTCGAGCGCCCGTCCGGAAACCGGCGAGCGCACGTTTACGGTGTTCCGCGCAGCGACGCGCCCGTTCACCGCCAGCACTTCAGTCACTGGGCCTGGGGCGACCGCCTCCACCGCCACCCTTGGCGCCCGAGCCTCCCACGGTCGCTGCACATAGGCGTAGACCCCGCCTGCAATGAGCAACACCACCAGCAGGATCCACCAACCACGACGACCCCGCTTCCCCTTCCGGGGAGACTTGGAATTCCCTTCACTCATGATCCCAGCCACGCAAACATGTTCCCCTTAATACGCGGCTGAGCCTGCAAAGATTTCACCTTGCGGGAAATTATTCACTGCGTCCCCGGCGCACCGCACCGGCAGGCGCTACCGCCTAAGGTCGGAGTCGACAGCCGATCAATCCTCCGCTACACCTTCATCCATGATCAACGCCGCCACCTTCTCGTTTTGGTATTTTAGCTATCCGCTCCCCGCGGAGGCTAACGCGCGTCTGATCTGATCCCAGCGATAAGACCAAACCCGAAGCCAGCCGCCCGACCCCCGAGGCGGCTTTTTTGTTTGCCGCCCTCGACAGACCGAGGAACACCAGCAAATGCTCAAGTCCACCGACGACCTTCGCATCACCGAGATCAAGCCGCTGACCACGCCCATAGAGGTCATGCGTACTCATCCCCGCACCGATGCCGCCACCCGAACGGTCATCAGCGCCCGCCATGCCTTCCACAACATCCTGACCGGACAGGATGACCGGCTGGCGGTGATCGTCGGCCCCTGCTCCATCCACGATCCCGACGCCGCACTCGAATACGCGCGCCGCCTCGTACCCGTGCGCGAACGCCTCGGCGACCGGCTCGAGATCATCATGCGCGTCTACTTCGAAACGCCGCGCACCACGGTAGGCTGGAAGGGCCTGATCAACGACCCGGACCTCGACGGCAGCTTCAAGATCGACACGGGCCTGCACACCGCACGCTCCCTTCTGCTCGACGTTGCCAATCTCGGCCTGCCGGCCGCCTGCGAATTCCTCGACATGACCACGCCGCAATACCTCGCGGATCTCGTCTCCTGGGCTGCCATCGGCGCCCGCACGACCGAGTCGCAGATCCACCGTGAACTGGCCTCGGGCCTGTCCTGTCCGGTCGGGTTCAAGAACGGCACCGACGGCAATGTTCGCATCGCGCTCGACGCCGTGCTCTCGGCCTCCCAGCCGCACCATTTCATGGCCGTCACCAAGGATGGGCGCTCCGCCATTGCCGGTACCACGGGCAACCCCGACTGCCACATCATCCTGCGGGGCGGCAAAGAGCCGAACTACGACGCCGCCAGCGTCGACGCGACCTCGTCCGCGGCGGAAAAGGCCGGCCTGCGCGCAGCCATCATGATCGATGCGAGCCACGCCAACTCCTCGAAGAAGCCCGAGAACCAGCCGGCGGTCCTCGCCGATATCGGCGCCCAGCTGGCCAGCGGCGACCAGCGCATCATCGGCGTCATGATCGAGTCGAACCTTGTGGGCGGACGCCAGGACCTCGTCCCCGGCACCCCGCTCATCTATGGTCAGTCCATCACCGATGGCTGCATCGACTGGGATACCACCGTCGCAAGCCTCGAAGCCCTGGCGGACGCCGTGGGCCAGCGTCGCGCGGTCACCACTCAGCAGGTCGCCTGATCCACGGCGCCTGCCCGTCTCCCTCCCCTTGCGGGGAGGGCCTGACGGGTGCAACAGAGCGGAACCTTTCGACACGTCCGGCGTCCCGACACCACACCTTGACCCCCTTTCCCCCTTCGGTCACCCTTCCGCCATGACCACCACCACCACCAATCCGCTTCTGCTGCTCCCCAACATCATCACCATTGCCCGCGTGTTCGCGATCTTTCCGATCGCCTGGATGGTGATGGACGGCAACATCACCCTGCGGATCATCGCGCTGGTCGTATATGTCGTCGCTGCCGCGTCCGATTGGATCGATGGCTATCTGGCCCGGGCCTGGAACCAGCAATCCGCCTTCGGCCGCATGCTGGATCCAATCGCCGACAAGGTGCTGGTCGGCATCCTCATCACGGCCCTCGCATGGGACGGCAGCTTCTCTGGCTGGGACATGATCCCTGCCATCGCCATCCTGTTCCGCGAGTTCTTCATACCCGGCCTCAGGGAATTTCTCGGCAACGCCACGGTGATCCTGCCGGTCAGCCCGCTCGCCAAGTGGAAGACCACGGTGCAGCTCGTTGCCCTCGCGGTTGTGATCGCCGAACGGATCATCCCCGGCCTCGGCCTCATCAGCGACATCCTGCTCTGGCTCGCCGGCATCCTCACCGTGTGGACCGGCTGGCAGTACCTGCGCGCCAGCTGGCCGCACCTGACGGGCCCGGCGCGGTGAAGATCCTGTATTTCGCCTGGCTGCGCGAGCGGCTGAACCGGGCCGAGGAGGAAGTCGCTCTCCCGCCCGAAGTCGTCACCAGCTCCGACCTGCTTCACTGGCTGGCGTCCCGTGACGAGGCCTTCGCCCTTGCGATGAACGACAAGCCCGGCCAGTTCAAGGTGTCGCTCGACGCCCGTATCCGCCCGCTCGACGCGCCCATCGCAGACACTGCCGTGGTGGCGATCCTGCCGCCGATGACCGGCGGCTGAGCCATGCGCGTCACCGTCACCGCCGCCCCCTTCGACCCCGCGGCCCTGCCCGCGGAGCTTGGCGGCAATCCCGCGGCAGGGGCGGCGGTCACCTTCACCGGCATTGTCCGCTCGACGCCCGACAGGCCGATCGTCGCTCTGGTCCTTGAGTGCTACGAGGAACTCGCCCGCAACGAGATCGCCGCCATGCTGGAGCGGGCCATTGACCGCTTCGCTCTCACCGACGCGGCCGTAGTCCATCGGCACGGGCGCCTGCTGCCCGGTGAACCCATCATGCAGGTCGTCACCACCGCTCCGCACCGCCAGGCCGCCTTCGACGGAGCGCAGTACCTGATGGACTACCTCAAGACCGACGCGCCGTTCTGGAAGCAGGAGGAAACCACCACCGGCCGGGACTGGGTCGAAGCCCGGGGCGCCGATGACGAGGCGCGCCGGCGCTGGGACTAGCCCGCAGAAACAGAAAAGCCGGGCTCTCGCCCGGCCTTTCCGAAACCCTCGGCAATGAAGCGGCTATTCAGCCGCGACAGCCTGCTTCGGCTGCACTTCGGCCGAGTAGGCCGAGATCAGCGTGCGGCAGCCCTCGCCCGGCGTGAACCGGTACTCGCCGATTTCGCTCACCGGGGTCACCTCGGCGGCGGTTCCGGTCAGGAAGCACTCGTCGAACTGCGCCAACTCCTCGGGCATGATGTGCCGTTCGGTGACGGTGTAGCCATTGCGCTGCGCAAGCTCGATCAGCGTCTGCCGGGTAATGCCGTTGAGGAAGCAATCCGGCGTCGGCGTCGTGATTTCCTTGCCCTTGATGAAGAACACGTTGGCGGCAGTCGCCTCGGCCACATAGCCGCGATAGTCCAGCATCAGCGCGTCGGCATAGCCGTTCGCCATGGCCGCGTCCTTGGACAGCGTGCAGATCATGTACAGACCCGCCGCCTTTGCCGAAGACGGGATCGTCTCCGGACTCGGCCGCTTCCACTTGCTCCACTCGAGCCGGATGCCCTTGAGCTTCTCCTCGACGGAGAAGTAGCTGGGCCACACCCATGCGGCGATCGCCACATGCACCTTGTTGTTGCGCGCCGGCACGCTCAGCTCTTCCGAGCCGCGCCAGGCAACCGGGCGCAGATACGCATCGGTCAGGCCGTTCTTTTCGAGCACCAGCCGCTTGGCCGCCTCGAGTTCCTCGACGCTGTAGGGAAAGGGCATGTCCAGCGTTGCGGCCGAACGGATCAGGCGCTCGGAGTGTTCGCGCGACTTGAAGATCTCGCCGCCATAGGCCCGCTCACCCTCGAATACGGAGCTTGCATAGTGCAGTCCGTGCGTCAGCACGTGGACCTTGGCGTCCTTCCAGGGTTTCAGTTCGCCATCGAACCAGATCCAGCCGTTACGCTGGTCCATCGGCAGGCCTGCCATGATCCTCTCCGCATATAAGAAACCGGCCCCTCGCATGGGCCAAAAATCGGGCTCTCCGATCATGCCCCAGCCCCAAGCCCTTGGCAAACCACAATGGCTTTGGGATAAGACCCAATGGCGATCCCTTGATGGAAGCAGCATGGCAGCGCACACAAAAAATGTCAACAAGGCTGACATAAAATCAGTGCAGCAGCCAACAACCCTTCCGCTCGACATCATGGGGCTGTTTTTCTTTGCCTATCGCGACTTTACCGGCGACGCGGACGCGCTGCTCGAGCAGCAGGGTTTCGGACGCGCTCACCATAGAGTGTTGTACTTCGTCAACCTTCGTCCCGGCATGCCCGTGGCGGACCTGCTCGACATCCTCAAGATCACAAAGCAGAGCCTCGCTCGCGTGCTGCGCCAGCTGATCGACAACGGGTATGTGGAGCAGAAGACCGGCCACACGGACCGGCGCCAGCGCCTGCTCTATGCCACCGACAAGGGGCGCTCCTTCTTCGCCACCCTGTCTGCAACCCAGGCGAGCCGCATCGAAGCCGCCATTGCCAACCTGCCGCCCAATTCCCGGCAACTCGTCACGCGCTTCCTGGTGGAAATGGTGGAGCCAGCAGACCGCGGTCTCCTCGATCGGCTCAACTTGACGTCCGGCCTTTGACAACTTGATTGTTGTTATTGATTTGCAAGTGCTCCTGATGCGAAAACAGCATCGGGGACATCGCTTTGAGCAACATGACCGACAGTGTCATCGCCGAGACTTTTCAGGAAGGGACGGCAGCGCTTGCGGCTGCCCGGAACGCAGTGGCCGGCGGCAACCTCGAAGCCGCAACGAGCATTCTCGCGTCAGCCCTCGAGGTCGAAACGAACGCCGCGTACTATGTGCATCTGCGGCTCAACCTGGCAGCGGCACTCTGCCAGAGCGCTCAGGGCGCCAATGACGATGCCACGGCAGTTTCATATCTTGATCGCGCCATCGCCCTGCTCGGCAAGTCCCTCCCCAGGGAGACCCGGGGCACCCGGACCTGGGCGCTCGCCAAGGCCAACCTGGCGCTCGCGCTCCTGAGCCGTGCGACGCGGTCAGGCAGGCGGGATGATGTCATGCGGGCGCATCTGTCACTGGACAGCGCCGAGGCCGTGTTCGCAGCCGAGGCCGACGCGGCAACCCTCAACTGGGTCAGGACGATCCGGAGCCATCTGGTCGCGCTGCACGATCGGCGGGGGCAGCCGCTCTGATCAGCCCCGCCCGAGTTCTTCGCTGCGTCGGCGTGCTGCCGCTACGGTTCTGTCGATAAGCTGTTTCAATCCATCTCCCTCAGCCATCAGCACTTCGAGCCCTGCGGCCGTTGTGCCGTTCGGCGATGTCACGTTCTGCCGCAACACGGATGGCGGTGCCGAATCGACCTCGAGCAACGCTGCCGAGCCGATCACGGTCTGTCGGGCGAGCTGCGCCGCAACTGCATCCGGCAGTCCCTGCTGCCGCCCTGCCTCTGCCAGCGCCTCGACCAGGTAGAAGACATAGGCCGGGCCGGAACCGGAAACGGCCGTAACCGCGTCGAGCTTGTCCTCGCTGTCGAACCAGACGACGGGACCCGCGGCCTTGAGGAGCGTATCGGCAGCCTCGCGGTCAGTCGCGCTGACCTCCGGTGCCGCCACGGCGCCGGTGATCCCTTTGCCGATCTGGGCCGGTGTGTTCGGCATGGTGCGGACCACCTTGCCGGAACCAAGACCGTTCGAGAGTCTGGCAATGTCGATGCCGGCGGCGATCGACACCACCAGTGTCTGCGGGCCCACGACCGGGCGCAGTCCGGCCATCACCTCGTCGATGAGTTGCGGTTTCACGGCCAGGACCAGAACATTCGGCTGAAGCCCCACAGCTTCACCGTGGATGGTCAGCCCGAAGTCCCCGGCGAGCTCGCGCGCGGCCTCTCCTGGTTTCGGATCGACAAGGATTAGGTTGGTCGGCGGCAGGCCCGCGTCGAGCCATCCTTGCGCGAGGGCAATGCCCATCTTCCCAGCGCCCACCAGCATGACCGGTCCGATGGTGCGCAGCGACATGGCTCAGGCCTCTCCGACGGTTTCGAACATCACCTGGCTCAGCGCTTCCGATGCTGCCTTGCCCGCCCAAACGACAAACTGGAACGCCTGGTAGTACAGGTCACAGCTGTCAGTTGCTGAACGCAACAGGGCTTCGCATTGTTGCGGCGATACTTCTGCGCCGCCGGTCAGCAGGTGCGAATTGCGGAACAGCACCACGCCTTCCTTGTGCCAGATATCGAAGTGGCCGATCCACAGCTGCTCGTTGATCAGGGAGATCAGCTGCTTGATTTCGTTTCGCCGGCCCTCGGGAGCCTTGAGGTCGAATGCGCAAGCGATGTGGAGGCTTTCGAGGTCCTCCATCCAGTTGAACGAGACGTGGTAGTCGCTCCAGCCGCCACGCACCGAGATCGAGATCTCGTCTGCGTCCTGACGCTCAAACGTCCAGTCGTTGATCGAGGCGATGTGCTCGATGATATCCACGGGGTGGACGGTCCGGTCGGGCGCGATTTGCAGAAGCGACATTGAGACAGTCGTCCTCGTTCGAGTCTCGGGCCCGAAGGGCCAGCGTCTGGGGTGCACGGGGGGCTCGCCTGCCGCTAGGCTGTCGAATCGTCCCGATGAACTCACCCTACACCCGCTGGCCGGTACGGGGATCGGTCGCCGGCAACTCGCCGGCAATCTCTTGTGGAATGATGGTCCGGCCGATTTGGTTAATGAAGTATTAACGCCCTAGGCGCGACCTGCTTCATTTCGGGACCGGAGTAGTTCTGCTGGCCCTGTCCGAACGCCGGCGGGGAGCGCGCATGCGCCGGTGATGGCGGACGCCTTGCGGGGAGCGCAGAAGCGGGCGGCGTCAGGGACGCCACCTCAGTATGGTGCACATTACTGTGAACTGGAGAGGATTGGGCCCGTGAAGCCGCGACGCGTCAGGTGGTCGTCTTCGGTTCGGCCTTGAGCGCGGCCAGCTCTGCCCTGAGCGCGGCGATCTCATCGCCCTGAACCTGGACCAGTTCACGCAGCGCGTCGAACTCCTCGCGCTTCACCAGCTCCATATCCACGACCAGCCGCTGGGCCTGGGATTTCACGACCGTCTCGACCTCGCGGCGCACGCCGTCGGCCAGACCCGCAGCCTCGTTCATCAGTCGCCCCAGATCGTCGAAGACCCTGTTGCTCTGGCTCATGGCTGCTCCAATTCCTTGCTTGCCGTAACCGTTACTTAGGACAAGCCCGCCGTCTTGACCAGACCGGCCGAAGCGGCAATGGTCCCGCCGTTCGCCAGGAGGCGCCATTGCCCTTCCCAAATATCGACCCCATTGCCTTTGCCATCGGGCCCTTTGCCATTCGCTGGTATGCGCTCGCCTACCTCTTTGGCGTCCTGCTCGGCGCCGCCTATGGATACCTGCTGCTGCGCAACGCTCGCCTGTGGGCCGACGGGCGGCCTCCCTTCAAGGCCTCCGACATCTGGGACTTTGCCTTCTGGGCCATGCTCTCCATCGTGATCGGCGGGCGCCTTGGCTACGTGCTGTTCTACAATCTCGGCTACTACCTCGAGAACCCGGCCCAGATCATCAACACTCTCGATGGCGGCATGAGCTATCACGGTGGCATGATCGGGTTGATCGTCGCTGTGGTGGCCTTCACCCGCTCCCGTGGCGGCAACTGGCTCAGCGGCATCGACCTGGTCGCCGCGGTCGGCACCATCGGCCTCATGCTCGGCCGCATCGCCAACTTCATCAACTCCGAACTCTATGGCGCCCCGACCAGCCTGCCATGGGGCGTGGTCTTCCCCACCGACCCGCTGCAGGTGCCGCGCCACCCCACCCAGCTCTATGAAGCGGCGCTCGAGGGGTTGCTGCTTTTCCTCATCATCCGCTTCGTCACCCATATCGCCCTCGGCCTCCGGCGTCCGGGCCTGGTCGCCGGCATCTTCGGCATCGGCTACTCGCTGTCGCGGATCGCCGTGGAGTTCGTGCGCCTGCCGGACCAGCAGATCGGCTACCTCTACGGGGGCTGGCTGACCATGGGCATGCTGCTGAGCCTGCCGATGCTCTTTGTCGGCATCGGCCTCGTGATCTACGCACTCACCCGGCGTGAGCCCCTGCTTCGTCGCCCGGAGGCGCAGTCCTGATGGTTGCCAACGCCCCGAACCTGTCCGAGCAGATCGACTTCCAGATCCGCACCTCGGGCCCGATGTCCGTCGCGACCTATATGGGCCTGTGCCTCACGCACCCCTCCAAGGGCTATTACCGGACCAACGACCCGCTCGGCGCCGCCGGCGATTTCGTCACCGCCCCTGAAATCTCGCAGATGTTCGGCGAACTGATTGGCTTCTATGTCGCCCAGCTCTTCCAGCAGATGAGTTCCCCCAATCCGGTGACACTGCTCGAACTCGGCCCCGGCCGCGGCACGCTGATGGCCGACATGCTGCGCGTCCTCAGCCGCCTTGAAGGCTTCCGCGAAGCGCTGGACCTTCGCCTGTTCGAGACCAGCCCCGCTCTCATCGCCGAGCAGAAGGCGCGGCTGGCGCAATACGATGGCAAGTGGATCACCGACTTCGACCAGGTCGGTACCGGCCCGCTGCTCGTCATCGCCAACGAATTCTTCGACGCCCTGCCCATCCGTCAGTTCGTCAAGCAGGCCGATGGCTGGCATGAACGGGTCATCGGACTTGTCGATGGACAGCGCCGCTTCGGCCTCAACCCCACGCCGGTACCGGAAGCAAGCATACCCGAGGCGCTTCGCGGTGCCGAGATCAATGCGGTCCACGAGGTCGCCCTTGCCGGCACCCAGATCATGGACCGTCTGGCCCGCACCGTCGCCCGTAACGGCGGCGCCATCCTCGCGATCGACTATGGCTACGGTCGGACCCAGACGGGAGAGACCCTGCAGGGTGTCCGCCGCCACCAGTACGCCGATGTGCTCGAGGCGCCCGGCGAGACCGATCTGTCCGCTCATGTCGATTTCGAAGCCCTGAGCAGTGTTGCCGCCCGCGCCGGACTGTCCGTTGCGCCGCTGGCCACCCAGGGCGAGTTTCTGACGCGCATGGGCATCGCCGAACGCACCCAGGCGCTCGCCAGGGCCAACCCCGAGGCAGCCGCGGATCTCGAAGCGGCGCGCAATCGCCTCGTCGCCCCGGACCAGATGGGAACGCTGTTCAAGGTGTTCTGCGCCCACAGTCCCGGCCTGCAGCCTCCCGGCTTCGCATGACGCTTCCGCGTGAGCACAGTGCGATGCTGCCCGTGCGGCACGGCTTCTTCGGCCGTCTCGGCGGCGTCTCGCAGGGGGATTTTGCCGGGGCCAACATGTCGACCAGCGTCGGCGACGATCCTGACGCCGTCGCCGCCAACCGCCACGCCGCCGCCAGCAGCCTCGGCTCCACCTCGGGGCTCCAGCTGCTGAAACAGGTTCACTCCGCCGACGCCGTCACCCTTACGGACCCCCTCGCTGAGGTTGGCTCCGTTGCCGCCGACGCCCTTGTGACCGATCGCCCCGGCCTGCTCCTTGCCATACTCACTGCCGACTGCACCCCCGTTCTCCTCGCCGATGCGAAAGCCGGGGTGATCGGCGCCGCCCATGCGGGCTGGCGTGGCGCGGTGGACGGCATAGTCGGTAACACTGTCGCGGCCATGCGTGACCTTGGAGCCGACCCCGCT
>JAEZHZ010000296.1 GCA_023436745.1 Pseudomonadota bacterium
CGCCAGATGTAGATGGCGACGGCAAGCACGACGACGGCGGTCGAGACCGGATCCACCCACGCCTCGACGATGTGGTAGTTGGCCTGCATCAGATAGCCGGCGGCGGTGAGCAGGGTGGTCCACACCAGCGAACCGGCTGCGGAGATGGAGAGGAAGGTCCCCAGGGGCATTGCGGCCAGGCCTGCCG
This sequence comes from Pseudomonadota bacterium, assembly GCA_023436745.1. Taxonomy (GTDB): domain Bacteria; phylum Pseudomonadota; class Alphaproteobacteria; order Rhizobiales; family Devosiaceae; genus Devosia. Next base: position 188 of record JAEZHZ010000296.1, read on the forward strand.
GCACCGAAATCAGCGTCCGGATTGCCGGGATAAGCCGGCCGATGAACACGGCGCAGTAACCGTGGCGCTTGAACCAGCGATCCGCCTTGTCGATGTCGTCCTCGCTCAGCGTCGCGATGCGCCCGAGCTTGTTGCAGAGCCAGGTGAAGCGCTCCAGCCCCATGAGGCGGGCAACAGCGTACCAGGCAAGCGTACCGACGAGCGAGCCGAGCGTTCCCGCAAGCAGCACGCCGATGACGTTGAGATCACCATTGGCGGCGACATAGCCGGCAAAGGGCATGATCAGTTCGGACGGGATCGGGGGGAAGATGTTCTCCGCCACCATCAGCAGGAAGATGCCGAGATAGCTCCAGTTGGTGATGAAGCCGATGATGAAGTCGCTCATGCCGTTTCCCCTTGGGCTGAGTGGCTATCGTGCGGTGCTCTCGAGAGCAACGGCATAACCCGGGTCTGGTCCTAGACCCGGGAGGCACCACCGCCCGGGAGGGCGATGGCATCGGGAGTGAGGGAGGTTCGTTCTCAGCCGGCCTTGGAGGCGCGGCTCTGCCTCTTGCGCTCGTTGGGGTCGAGCCAGATCTTGCGCAGGCGGATCGACTTCGGCGTCACCTCGACGTACTCGTCCTCGGCGATGTAGCCGAGCGACTGCTCCAGCGACAGCTTCTTGGGCGGGGTGAGCCGAACGGCCTCGTCCTTGGAGGTGGTGCGGATGTTGGTCAGCTGCTTGCCCTTGAGGGGATTGACCTCGAGGTCGTTGTCGCGGCTGTGCTCGCCGATGATCATGCCTTCGTAGACTTCGACGCCCGGGTCGATCAGCATCGGCCCGCGCTCCTCGAGGTTCCACAGGGCATAGGCGACGGCCGTGCCGGTGCCGTTCGAGATCAGCACGCCGGTGCGGCGGCCCGGCAGGTCGCCCTTGTAGGGGGCGAAGCTGTGGAACAGGCGGTTGAAGATGGCCGTGCCGCGGGTATCCGAGAGCAGTTCGGGCTGGTATCCGATCAGCGCACGGGTGGGAACCAGCAGCTTGATGCGGGTGCGACCGGTGCCCGAGGGGCGCATGTCGGTCAGTTCGCCACGACGCTCGGTCAGCTTCTGCACAACGGGGCCGGTGAACTCGTCATCGACGTCGATGATGACTTCCTCGATCGGCTCGAGCGTCTGGCCTGCCTCCTGCTTGAACAGCACGCGGGGGCGGCCGATGGTCAGCTCGAAGCCTTCGCGGCGCATGTTCTCGATCAGAACCGCCAACTGAAGTTCGCCGCGACCGGCAACGTCGAAGCTGTCGCCGTCGTCGCCCGGGGTCACGCGGATGGCGACGTTGCCTTCGGCTTCGCGCATCAGGCGTTCGCGGATGACGCGGGACTGCACCTTGTCGCCCTCGCGGCCGGCGAGCGGACCGTCGTTGATGCGGAAGGTGACGGACAGGGTTGGCGGATCGATCGGCCGTGCCGCAATCGGAGTGGTGATGGAGGGCGCACAGATGGTGTCGGCCACCGTCGACGTCTCAAGCCCGGCGATCGAGACGATATCACCGGCCTCGCCGATGTCGATGGGCGTGCGCTCGAGGCCACGGAAGGCGAGGACCTTGCTGACGCGGCCCTTCTCGACTTCCTTGCCCTCGCGGTTGAGGGTGTGGATGGGGTCGCTGGCGCGCACGGTGCCGGCGGCGACGCGGCCGGTCAGGATGCGGCCGAGGAAGGGGTTGCGCTCGATGGTGGTGACGAGCATGCGGAAGGCACCCTCTTCCACTTCGGGGGCGGGCACATGGGCCACGATCTTGTCGAGCAGCGGCGCCAGGGTCTCGCGCGGGCCGGAGGGATCCTCGGCCATCCAGCCCTGCTTCGCCGAGCCGTAGAGCACCGGGAAGTCGAGCTGCTCGGAGGTGGCATCGAGGGCGATGAAGAGGTCGAAGATCTCCTCGAGAACTTCCAGGTGCCGCTCATCGGCCTTGTCGATCTTGTTGATCGCCACGATCGGGCGGAGGCCGCGGGCGAGGGCCTTGGACAGCACGAACTTGGTCTGCGGCATCGGACCCTCGGCCGCATCGACGAGAATGACCACGCCGTCGACCATGGAGAGGATGCGCTCGACCTCGCCGCCGAAGTCGGCGTGTCCGGGTGTGTCGACGATGTTGATGCGGGTATCGTTCCACATCAGCGAGGTGACCTTGGCGAGAATGGTGATGCCGCGCTCGCGCTCGATGTCGTTGGAGTCCATCGCGCGTTCCTCGACGCGCTCGTTCTCGCGGAAGGCACCGGACTGCTTGAGAAGGACGTCGATCATGGTGGTCTTGCCATGGTCAACGTGGGCGATGATTGCGATATTACGAAGGGACATGAAATCCGGGTGGTTGCGAGGACCGCCCGGAGGAAAAAGCCGCCCGGCCCTGTCGGGAAACACTCGCGCCAGCCGCTTGCGAGCAGGCTGGCGCAGTCATGCGGCTGAATACAGGAGAAGCCGAGCTCGAACAAGCGCCGGTGCTGCAAAGGGGGGTTGCATTTCGGAAGTAGAGGGGCTTAGGGCGCGTCCCCTGCTTCGTCCCGTTGCTGTTGAACCGCAGCGACCATACCCGTCAGTGGCCGCGGGTGCTACCGGTGCGACCGCGGCAGGTCGCCGGATTGCCAGAGGCCGAGACCAAAGCCATCCGGGTCCAGAAAGTCGGCGCTCCAGCCGCCGGGCGCCTCGCTCACCGGGGTGACGATGGTCACGCCCTTGGCGGGGAGTTCGGCGACGATGTCGTCTATGCCGCCCTCGGTGACGTCGAACACCAGTGCGGGTGTGTTGCCGCGCACGCCGTCCATCTCGAAGAAGACCAGTTCCAGCCCGCCCGCCAGGCTGCCGGTGAGCCAGAAGGGCTCCGCCCCCTCGCGCCGCTCCAGGCCGAGGTCCAGCGTGTCGTTGTAGAACTGCTCGGTCCGGCGGATGTCCGAGACGTAGAAGACGATGCTGGCGGTGGTTGGCTTGAAGCTCATGAGGCGGATCCTTTCCGGGTTTGCACCCCCTGTTGCCGCTCGATGGGGTTTTGTGAGCGCCGGATCACGAAAAGGTGGCCATCGGGATCGTGGCTGGCGAAATGGCCGCCCTCGCGCAGCAGCTTGGGCAGGAGGGCCTCGCGGATGCGCCCATAGGCGATATCGAGGTTGAGGCCGGGGAAATCCGTCGGTGCAGCCACCCCGCGCTGCACGAGCACGCGCTTCAGGGCAGCGATGCGCTGGCGCAATGCGGTGTCCGGCAGCCGCAGAAGCCAGGCGATCTCACGGCGGTTGTGTCCGGTCAGGATCAGGGCCGCCACCGCCCTGAGCGCCGGCGGCAGGCCGGTCAGGACTTCGGCAGGACCGGGGCCGTCCCCCGTAACGGGAGCGGCAGCGATGGCCGCATGATCCTCTTCCCTCCGCCGGCGGCGGACGTTCGTCCGGATCTGCTGGCGGGCCTGATTGCGGACTACGCCGGCGAGCCAGCGCCGGTTCACGGGATCATCGAGATCGGCGCGGCCCGCGGCGACCGCCGCAAGCAGCGCTTCCTGCACCACGTCCTCCGCGGCGCTGGCATCACGCAGGTGGCGTCGGGCCTGGGCGCAGAGTTCGGCATGAAAGCGCGGTCGCATGCGCCGGCCCGTCAGGAGGCTTTTTTCTGCGCCAGAATCTTGGCGTGGTCGGAATGGAGCAGGTTCGCCAGCGCCGCCGGTGCCAGAGGCGGTGAGAAGAGGAAGCCCTGAACCTCGTCCACCCCGAGTTCGCACACCAGCTGCAACTGCCGTTCGGTCTCGACGCCCTCGGTGGTCGTGGTCATGCCGAGGCTTTTGCCGAGCCCGATGACGGCCTGCATGATCGCCTGGCTGTCGGCCCGCTCGACCAGGTCGCGCATGAAGGAGCGGTCGATCTTGATCTTGTCGAAGGGGAAGCTGCGCAGATAGCTCAGCGAGGAATAGCCGGTGCCGAAATCATCCATCGAGATACGCACGCCCATGGCGCGCAACTCGTGGAGGGCGTGCAGGGTGGTCTCGTTCTCGCTGAGCAGCAGCGACTCGGTGATCTCGAGCTCGAGGCGCGTGGGCGGAATGCGCGCTTCGGCGAGGGCGTTGCGGACGGTGCCGACGAGGTCGCGGTTCTTGAACTGGATGGGCGAGAGATTGACCGCCACGCGCACGTCGCCGGGCCAACTGGCGGCGGACATGCAGGCCTCGCGCAGCACCCACTCGCCGACCGGCACGATCAGCCCCGTCTCCTCGGCAATGGGGATGAATTCGGTGGGCGAGATGGTGCGCCCGTCGTGATCCCAGCGCAGCAGCGCCTCGACGCAGGTGACGCGGTTCTCGGGCACGCCCAGTAGGGGCTGGAACACGAGGCGCAACTCGTTGCGCTGCAGCGCCAGGCGCAGGCCGGCCTCGATGGAGCGGCGCTGCTGCAACTGGGCGTCCATGCCCGGCTCGAAGAAATGGAAAGTGGAGCGGCCCTCGGACTTCGCCTTGTAGAGGGCGAGGTCGGCGTTCTTGACCAGCGCATCGGTCTTGACGCCGTCGCTGGGGCCGATGGCGATGCCGACACTGGCGCCGATCTCGATCTGGTGCCCGCCGATCATCATCGGGGCGGCGATGGACTTGATGATGCGATCCGCGACACGGGCCGCTTCGGCGGCGCTGGCGATTGGGCGCATGAGGAGTGCGAACTCGTCGCCACCGAGGCGGGCCAGCACGTCGGTTTCGCGTGTGGTACCCCACAGGCGTGCCGAGGCCTGCTTGATCACCTCGTCGCCCACGGCATGACCCAGCGTGTCGTTCACCGCCTTGAAGTGATCGAGGTCGATATAGAGGACGGCCGCCATCTCGCCGCGGCTCAGGCCGGATTCGGCCTTGGCCATCTGCTCGAGGAACTCGATGCGGTTGGGCAGGTCCGTCAGCGCGTCATGGCGCGCCAAGTGCCGGATGCGGGCCTCGTTCTGGCGCTGCTCGGTGACGTCCTCGTGGGTCGACACCCAGCCACCATCCTTCATGGGATGGTGCTGCATCATGATGGTGCGCCCGTTCAGCTCGTGAATGTTCTTGCCGTATTCGCGCCGCTCGATGACCTCGCGCCGCCAGGCGATGTACTCTTCGCGGGTGCTGCCGGCGCTCATGCCCTCGTCGAACAGGTGACTGAGGATGCTGTCGAGGTGGGTACCGGGGCGCAGCAGCTGGGTCGGCAGGTTGTAGATGCGCGCGTAGGGCTCGTTGCAGATCACCAGCCGGCCCTTCGGATCCATCATGCAGAGGCCGATGGAGATGTTGTTGACCGCGGCGTCGAGCCGGATGTTCTGCCGCTCCAGCTCAAGCTTGCGGCGCTGGATCATCTCGGCCTGGATGATCTCGTCGGTGATGTCCTCGTGCGTCACCACCCAGCCCAGGGCTTCCGAATAGACATGGGCGCGCTCGATGGTGCGCCCGCCATGAACCTGTTCGCGGCTCTTGATCCGGGCTCCCGAGCGGTTGGCGAGCAGTTCCTCGGTATAGGCTTCGTAGAAATCGGCAGCGGTGACGCCGTCGAAATTGCCAAGCCGCACCGAAAGCTGCACGGCCTCCTCGAGGGTCATGCCGCGAACCACTGCGTCAGCGGAGAAGCCGTAGATGTCGCGCCACTGCTTGTTCCACATCACCAGGCGGAACTGGGGCGACCAGACGCAAAAGCCATAGGGGATGTTCTCGAGCGCAGCATCCAGCAGCAGCGCCTCGGCCATTTCGCTCAGGCTGCCAGCATCTTCTGCCCGCACGGCGGCGCATCCCCCGATACTCATGCTTGCTGCACCGGGGGACGCTAAGACGATATCGTTAAAGCCGGATTAAGCGACAGTCTTCGTCGCACCCGATCCGGTCCGAAACGGTTGTCAGCCCTCGGCCTTGCTGTTTCGTGCCGCCCAGGTCTTGAGACGCAGCCCGTTGAGGCGGATGAAGCCCTCGGCGTCGTGGTGGTCGTAGGCAACCTCGCCTTCCTCGAAGGTGACGAGGTCCATCGAGTAGAGCGAATAGGGCGAGGTGCGTGCCGTGACCGTGGCGGAGCCCTTGTAGAGCTTCACGGTCACTTCGCCGGTGACGTAGTGCTGGGACTTGTCGATCAGCGCCTGCAGCATCTCGCGCTCGGGCGAATACCAGAAGCCGTTGTAGATCAGCTCCGCATATTTCGGCATCAGCTCATCCTTGAGGTGAGCTTCGCCACGATCGAGCGTGATGGATTCGATGCCACGGTGCGCCGCCAGCAGGATGGTGCCGCCGGGCGTCTCGTAGAGGCCGCGCGACTTCATGCCCACAAAGCGGTTCTCGACGAGGTCGAGCCGGCCGATGCCGTGCTTGCCGCCAAGCTCGTTGAGGCGCGTCAGCAGCGTGGCCGGGCTCAGCTTCTCGCCATTGATGGAGACCGGATCGCCCTTCTCGAAGCCGATGGTGATGATCTCGGGCTCGTTGGGGGCCTTCTCCGGATCCACCGTGCGCTGCGGCACGTAGTCGGGGAAGGGCACGGCCGGGTCTTCCAGCACCATGCCCTCGGACGAGGTGTGGAGCAGGTTGGCGTCGACCGAGAACGGGGCTTCGCCACGCTTGTCCTTGGCGATCGGGATCTGGTTCTTCTCGGCGTAGCTGAGCAGCGCCGTGCGCGAGCGCAGGTCCCTCTCGCGCCAGGGTGCGATGACCTTGAGGCCGGGCATGAGCGCATTGGCGGTCAGCTCGAACCGGACCTGGTCGTTGCCCTTGCCGGTGGCGCCGTGGGCGATGGCGTCGGCACCGGTCTCGCGGGCGATGTCGACCAGGTGCTTGGCGATCACCGGGCGGGCGATGGAGGTGCCGAGCAGGTACTGGCCCTCATACAGAGCGTTGGCGCGGAACATCGGGAAGACGAAGTCGCGGACGAACTCTTCCCGCAGGTCGACGATGCGGATGTCCTTGATGCCGAACATCTCGGCCTTGCGGCGAGCCGGCTCGAGTTCCTCGCCCTGGCCGAGGTCGGCCGTGAAGGTCACGATCTCGGCCTGGTAATGCTCCTGAAGCCACTTGAGCATGATGGAGGTGTCGAGGCCGCCCGAATAGGCGAGGACGATCTTCTTGATATCGTTGGCCATGAGTATGCAATCCGCTGGAAGGGGCCGCGCGGCCCGGAATTCGGGCGCACCCTAGTCATCTCGGCATGGCCATGCAATTGTCCGCCGCGCAGAATCTTTGCCGGTGCCTCATGCCCGATTTCCTTCCCGACCTCCCTGTCATCCTGGCCTTTGCGCTGGCCGGTTTCGTGCTGGCCATCACCCCCGGCCCGGACATGGCCCTGTTCGTTTCCCGCACCATGAACTGGGGGCGTAGCCACGGCTTCGCCACGGTGCTCGGTGCCCTTACGGGCATTGCGGTTCACACCACCCTTGTCGCCTTCGGCATCTCCGTGCTGATCGTCACGGCCCCTGCCGCCTTCTGGGTGCTCAAGATCGTCGGCGCCCTCTATCTGGTGTGGCTCGCCATCCAGGCGGTGCGCGCCGGGGGCGGCATCCTCGTCGTCAAGCCGGGTGGGCGGCAGCCGAGCTGGTGGCAGAGCTATCTCACCGGGCTCGGCATCAATCTTACCAATCCCAAGGTGGCGCTATTCTTCGTGACCTTCCTGCCCCAGTTCGTCTCGGCCGACGATCCGGACGCCTCGGCGAAGCTCCTCTTTCTCGGCGTCGAGTTCGTCGTGGTGTCGCTGCCGGTGGTGATCGGCATCGTGCTGTTCGCCGAGTGGCTGACGGTGACCCTGCGGGAAAAGGAATGGGTGGGCAAGGCGCTCAACTGGAGCTTTGCCGCCGTGTTCATGGCGTTTGCCGCCACCATCCTGTTCGCCGAAGGGCGCAAGTGACTTGAACTACCGACACGCCTTTCACGCCGGCAACTTCGCCGACGTGGTCAAGCACCTCATCCTGACGCGTATTCTCGGCTACCTGCAACGCAAGGACGCCCCCTTCCGGGTGATCGATACCCACGCCGGTGTCGGGCTCTATGATCTTGAGGGCGATCAGGCGGAGCGCACCGGGGAATGGCTCGATGGCATCGGCCGGCTGATCGGGCGCGGGCTCCCGGGGCCCGCGGCGGAGCTTGCCCGGCCCTATCTCGACGCGGTCGCGGCGCAGAACCCGGATGGCGGGCTGCGCTTCTATCCCGGCTCGCCGCTGGTCACCCGTCATCTTCTGAGGCCGCAGGACCGGCTCATGGTGCTCGAACTGCATCCGGAGGATGCGGCGATGCTCAAGGCGAACTTCGCCGGGGACATCCAAACGCGCGTCACCGAGCTCGACGGCTGGGCCGCTCTGGGTACGCATCTGCCTCCCAAGGAAAAGCGTGGCCTGGTGCTGGTCGACCCGCCGTTCGAGGAGCCCGGCGAGTTCGGACGCATGGCTCACAGCCTGATCCGCGCCAACCAGCGCTGGCCCGGCGGCACCTATGCCTACTGGTACCCGATCAAGAACCCCGCCGAGGTGCGCGACTACCATGAGGCGCTGCGCCGCAGCGGCATCCGCAAGATCCTCAAGCTGGAACTGACCATTCGCGCGCCGTCGACGCCGCCACGCCTCCATGGCACTGGCATGATCGTCGTCAATCCGCCCTACGTGCTGGAGCAGGAGATGCGGGTGCTGCTGCCGGCGCTGGCAGACCTGCTCGGCGACGAGGGCCGCGGCAGGTGGTCGATCGAGTGGCTGGCAGGGGAATAGGCCGAGCTATCGGGGCTTGCGCGCCGCCCGGCGGGCACGGGTCATCCTGGTCGGTGCGTGGAAGGTCGGTGGTTTGTCCGCGACCCAGCGGATGAAGGCGGCAAGCTCCGGATCGGCACGCAGGCTGTCTCCGTCGGCCACGCGGCGGGCCAGTTCGGCCTCGGAAAAGCGGGCATGGATGGCGTTGTGACAGATCTGGTGAAGACGCACCGTGCCCTTGTGGGTGCCGCCCTTCAGCCGTGGGATCAGGTGATGCCGGCTCGATCGGGCCTCCGGCGGTATGGGGCGGCCGCAGAGGACGCAGACCGGAGGCTGGCGCCGTGCCGCCAGCGCTTCCGCGGTGGCTATGGCTTCGTCGATCCGCCGCTGCGACGGGCGCATCAGACGCCGGCCAGGGCCTCGCGGTCCTTGCGGCTGAGGCGCTCGCTTTCGCTCTTGAGCTGCCCACAGGCGGCAAAGATGTCGCGACCGCGGGGAGTGCGGACCGGCGAGGCGTAGCCGGCGCGGTTGACGATGTCGGCGAAGCGCTCGATCCGTGACGAGGGCGAGGTGCCGTAGTTCGACCCGGGCCAGGGGTTGAAGGGAATCAGGTTGATCTTGGCCGGGATGCCGGCGAGCAGCCGCACCAGTTCGCGCGCTTCTGCATCGGAATCGTTGATGCCGTCGAGCATGACGTATTCGAAGGTGATGCGGCGGGCATTGCTGAGGCCGGGATAGTTGCGGCAGGCTTCCAGCAATTCCTTGAGGGGCCACTTCTTGTTGATCGGCACCAGAACGTCGCGCAACTCGTCGTTGGTGGCGTGCAGGGAGATCGCCAGCATGACGTCGATCTCGCGACCGGTCGGCTCGATGTACGGAACCACGCCCGAGGTCGACAGGGTGATGCGGCGCTTCGAGATGGACATGCCATCCCCGGCCGAGGCGATCAGCAGCGCCTGCTTGACGTTGTCGTAATTGTAGAGCGGCTCGCCCATGCCCATCATCACGATGTTGGTGATGGCGCGGGTCTCGCCGCCTGGCACGAGGCCGCCGTCGGCCGGGCGCTGGCCGCCGGGGAAATCACCAAGCCGCTCGCGGGCCATCAGGATCTGGCCGAGGATCTCGCCGGCAGTAAGATTGCGCACCAGCTTCTGCGTGCCGGTGTGACAGAACGAGCAGGTGAGCGTGCAGCCGACCTGGGAGGAGACACAGAGCGTGCCGCGGTCTTCCTCGGGAATATAGACGGTCTCGACCTCGACCGGGGGGAAGTTCGGGTTGGCGGGATCGCGGAACCGGAACAGCCACTTGCGGGTGCCATCGACGGAAACCTGCTCCGAGACGATCTCCGGCCGGTCGAGAACGAAGGCATCGGCGAGCTTCTGGCGCACGGGCTTGGCCACGTTGGTCATGCGGTCGAAGTCGGTGACGCCGTTGACATAGAGCCAGTTCCACAGCTGGCTCGCGCGCATCCGGCTCTCCTTGTCGGAGGCGATGCCGTGCTCCACGAGCGTCGCGGCGAGCGCGGGCTTGCCGAGCCCGATCAGCGACGGCCGGCTGGCGCTGGCCGGCCGGACGGCGGTCGAATGGTCGAGGTTCAGCGCGATGCTCATGGGCGGCCGGATACAACGGAGGATGCGGGAAAGTCCCGCGGCCCATAGCATATGGGCGCGATCTGCGCAAAGTCACGGGGGCGTGGGGCAGCTATTCGCCGCCCGGCCAACTCAGCACTCGGCGTCGATCGACTGCTGCGCGGCGGTGGCGCCGGAGAGCGAATAGCTCTGCGTCACCTTGATGCCAGCGGCGGTGGTGCCTTCGACGACCATGGAGGAGCCGGCGCGGATGGCGCTGGCGAGCGCATCGGACTGCCCCGCATCGTCGAGCCAGGCGGAATCACCCTGGGTGAACAGGTTGAAGGTCTGCCCGCCGATGCTCACGGTGGCGAGGCTCTCGGGCTGGAACTGGAAACCGGCGACCAGGTTGAACTCGTCGCTGATACCCTCGGCCGGGCGGTTGGTAATGTAGAGATAGGCCTGGGTATAGCCGTCCGGGGTGGGGGCGATGCGCTCGGGCTTGGTCATGGCGAAACAGACTTCACCCGCTCCGTCGTTGGCCGCATAGCTCGACCAGGCGCGATGCTCGCCGAGGATGCGCACCTGCTGCGCAGCGGCCGGCGCGACGAGTGGCAGGGTGGCGAGAAGGGCAAGCGCCAGGGCTCTCTTGGTCATATAGTCCTCAGCGTCAATGACGGGTGGGCCCCGAAG
>JAEZHZ010000309.1 GCA_023436745.1 Pseudomonadota bacterium
GGCTGCGGCAGGCTCGATGCGCCCCTCCCCCTTCAAGGGGGAGGCTGGGTGGGGGTGGGCCGCTTTAGGCGCCCTGCATCCAGCCGAGGGCGGCGCCGGTGGGGTCGCGCAGAACACAGACCCGGCCGATGCCCTCCACGTCGTGGGGCGGCCGGATGGCGATGGCTCCGTTCTCGAGAGCGGTCGCAAAGCGCTCGTCCAGATCGGTCACTTCCACGAAGGCGATCCAGTAGGACTGGGTGGTCTCGACGTCTCCGGTTTCGAGACTGCCGAGGCCGCCCACCATGGCATCACCGGACCGGATGACGAAATAGGGCCGGCCTTCGAGAGAGAAATCCTCGAAGGTCCAGCCCAGGGTCGCCGCGAAGAAGGCCTTGGCCTTCTCCACATCGGTGGTGAGCAGGTCGTTCCAGGCGAAGGTGCCGTGCGCCCTGCCCATCGCCATCAGCCCGACACGCGCTCGATCTCGGCGCCGCAGCGGGAGAGCTTGTCTTCGAGGCGTTCGAAGCCGCGGTCGAGGTGATAGATGCGGTTGACCACGGTTTCTCCGCGGGCGGCGAGGCCGGCAATGACCAGCGAGACGGAGGCGCGCAGGTCGGTCGCCATCACCTGGGCACCCTTGAGCTGGGACTTGCCCCGGACGGTGGCGAGCTGGCCATCGACCGAGATGTCGGCGCCGAAACGGGCGAGCTCGGCCACGTGCATGTAGCGATTCTCGAAGATGGTCTCGCGAATCTGCGACGTGCCGGAGCTCATGGTCATCAGCGCCATGAACTGGGCCTGCAGGTCGGTCGGGAAGCCAGGGAAGGGCTGGGTGTCGATATCGACCGGCTGGATGCCGTTGCCGTTGCGGTGGATGCGCAGGCCATCGGCTTCTGGCGTAATGTCGACGCCGGTGCGGCCGAGAACATCGAGCGCGGCCTGCAGGTGCTCGGCGCGGGCGCCGCGCAGCAGGACGTCACCACCCGTCATGGCCGCAGCCATGGCGAAAGTGCCGGTCTCGATTCGGTCCGGAATCACCTGCACGGTGGCGCCATGGAGCTTTTCCACGCCCTCAACGGTGAGGGTGCGAGTGCCGATGCCCGAGATTCGTGCGCCCATGGCGACGAGGCACTCGGCGACATTGGTGATCTCGGGCTCCTGCGCCGCGTTCTCGATCACCGTGGTGCCCTTCGCCAGAGCCGCCGCCATCAGGATGGTGTGGGTCGCGCCGACCGAAACCTTGGGGAAGCTTACCGTGGCGCCCACGAGCCCGCCCCTGGGGGCGCGGGCCACGACATAGCCCTCGTCGATATCGATCTCGGCGCCCAGTTGGCGAAGGCCGAACAGGAACAAGTCGACCGGCCTCGTGCCGATGGTGCAGCCGCCGGGAAGCGACACCCGCGCCTCGTGGCAGCGAGCCAGCAGTGGGCCGATGACCCAGAAGCTGGCGCGCATCTTCGAGACGAGATCGTAGGGGGCGGTGGTATCGACGATGTCGGCGGCATGGAAGGTCATGCGCTGGCCGACGCCCTCGGCCTCGCCACGGCGACGGCCGTGGACCGCGATGTCGACGCCGTGATTCTCGAGGATGCGCTCAAGCTGCTTGACGTCGGCAAGGCGCGGCACGTTCTCGAGCACCAGCGGCTCGTCGGTGAGCAGCGAAGCGATCATCAGTGGCAAGGCGGCATTCTTGGCGCCCGAGATGGGGATTTCGCCCCGAAGCTCGTTGCCGCCAACCAAACGAATTCGATCCATGTTGTCCTGGTCCTGAATGGCGACCCGTTAGGGTCCGCTACCTGAAGGGAGGTAGGCCAAGTCTTCTTTGTCCCGTAGACCAGACTCGCCGCGCTCAGCGTATGTACGATGCGAACAGTTCACCCGAAACTGGTTTACGGTTTCTTGACCGTATCCGGCTGCGGAGTCGCAGGAGGCTCGGGCGCCAGTGCATCGCGATCGGCCCGCGCCCGCGCCTGATTCTTGCGACGCTTGAGGTTCTCTCGAAGCTTTGCGGCCAATCTTTGCTCACGCGAAGCGGCCTGTTCGGACTTGCCCATGCTGTGCGCGACTCTGCTGTTCGGCATCGAGCTGCTCATAAGCGCTTTTTGGCCTTGCGTCGAGCGGGGGGCTATGGCAGTAGAGCCCCCGTTCCGCCGGGCGCCCCGCCCGCCGATCCTTTAGCTGCCGTAGCTCAGTGGTAGAGCACTCCCTTGGTAAGGGAGAGGCCGACAGTTCAATCCTGTCCGGCAGCACCATTCCTTACAGATCGTGCGGTAGCGCTGAGGCTTAGGCGCTGACACGTCTCGTTAATACTGCCGGGCCTATAGCACATGTTAATGATCCGGCAGCCGGTGGCGTGATGCTTCGGACCGGTAGATGTTGCTCTTATTCGTCGCGGGGCACGGGATGCGGCCGCCATTCGAGTCGCGCGGTGCAGGGCAGCAAGTTTCGGAACGGCGCTGAACCCTGACTATCCGGTTACGCACCTTCAGACCTTCCTCCCACATGCTCGTCGCCATTGGCCGGCTGGTGCGCTGCGAACGCGGGAACATCGTGACGATGTTCGC
>JAEZHZ010000338.1 GCA_023436745.1 Pseudomonadota bacterium
GCCATCACGCCTCCCCCGGTGTTCGGCTGGCTCAGCCGCAGCGGTGGCATCGAGTCGTTCGAGATGCTGCGGACGTTCAACTGCGGCGTCGGCATGCTGGCGGCCGTTGCGGCTGATGATGCGGAGACGCTGGTGGCGCACCTCAACGAGGCCGGCGAAACGGCAACGATCGTCGGGCGCCTGACCGACCGCAGCGGCGACGCCGTTACCTTCCAGGGCAGCCTCAAGCTGTGACGCGCAAGCGGGTCGCCATCCTCATCTCCGGACGCGGCTCCAACATGTCGGCGCTGATCGAGGCTGCGCGCGCGCCCGACTATCCGGCCGAGATCGTCGGCGGGCTCTCAAACAGGGCTGCCGCGGGCGGGCTTGCCATCGCGCAGGCGGAAGGGATTGCCACCGCGTCCCTCGCCCAGAGCCGCTTTCCGAGCCGAGAGATGTTTGAGGACACGATGACCCAAGTGCTGGAGAGCTGGGAGGCGGAGGTGGTCTGTCTCGCTGGCTTCATGCGCATCCTAGGCGAGGACTTCGTGAATCACTGGGCGGGACGGATGATCAATATCCACCCTTCCCTGCTGCCGGCCTATCGCGGGCTCGACACCCACGCACGCGCGCTGGCGGACGGGGCCACGGTGCATGGCTGCAGCGTACATTTCGTTACTCCGGGGCTCGACGAGGGTCCCGTGATCCTGCAGGCCGAGGTACCGGTGCTGCCGGGGGACACTCCCGACACGCTGTCGGCGCGGGTGCTGGTGCAAGAGCACCGCATCTATCCCGAGGCTCTGACGATGCTGTGCCGCGGCGAAGTTTCGCTGGCCGTTTAGTCGAAGCCGGCGGCCGCGGTTCGTCTGGTGTGCATATTCATGCCGGAGCGACTGATGTCCTTTACCGATGACGAGCTGAAACACCTTGAAGCCTGCGGCCTGCCGGCGCTTCCGGAGCCCCGGCTCCACGGTTACGTGGAGCATGAGGGAGCCCGCATCTGGTATGCGGATCTCGGTGCCGGTCCGGCCGTGGTGCTGCTGCATGGCGGGCTGGGCAACGCGGGCAACTGGGGCCATCAGGTCCCGGCGCTTCTGCAGGCGGGCTATCGCGTCGTTGCCATAGACAGCCGCGGCCAGGGCCGGTCCAGCCGCGACGAGCGCCCCTATAGCTACGAACTGATGGCGGCGGACACAATCGCAGTGCTCGATGCACTGGACATCGGGCGGGCAGCCTTCGTGGGCTGGAGCGACGGCGCCGTCATTGCGCTGGTTCTGGCGCGGGAAACTCCGGACAGGGTCGCGGGGGTATTCTTCTTTGCCTGCAATGTGGATCCCACCGGCGCCCTGCCCTTCGCGCCAACCCCGGTGATCGATCGCATCTATGGCTATCACGTCGCCCAGTACGCGGCGCTTTCTCCCACACCGGACGCGTTCGAGCAGATGCGCGACGATCTCGGCACGATGCAGGCGGAGCAGCCGAACTACGGCGTTTCGGAGCTTCGAGACATCCGGGTGCCTGTGTGGAGTGTCTCCGCCGAAAATGACGAGTTCATCCGGCCCGAGCATGGCGAGTACCTGGCCGCCACGATCCCCGGCGCACGGCGGGTGTTACTGGAGGGTGTCAGCCACTTTGCGCCGCTGCAGCGGCCCGAACGCTTCAACGCCGCCATGCTGTCATTTCTTGACACTGTGCTGTCCCATCACGGCGATTGATCGCGGCTATCGTCAAATTCGGTTCGACGCGACTCCGGCGCAGTGGATAGATTGCGCACAAAGGGAGAACATACGTGCCGCTTCGCTATTGGCTTCTGATCATACTGCTGGGGGCCGTGTGGGGCTGCTCCTTCCTGTTCAACGCGGTGCTGATCCGCGAGATCAGCCCGCTCTGGGTTTCTGCTGGCCGGGTGGCTATCGGCGCCGCCATCTGCTGGGTGTACTTCTTCGCGATGCGCAAGCGCCTGCCACACGGCACCGGCATCTATGCGCAGCTACTGGTGCTCGGCATCCTCAACTATGCCATTCCGTTCGCGCTGTTTCCGTATGCCGAGATCACGGTGGCGAGCAGCATCGTCGGGGTGATCAACGGGCTGACGCCGATGAGCACGGTGATTGTCTCCCAGCTGTGGCCGGGCGGGGAGAAGGCGAGCTGGAACAAGGTGGCCGGGGTGGCGATCGGGTTCCTCGGGGCGGTGATCCTCGCGTCGCCCTCGTTCGCTGCCGGGGCATCAGCACAGGTGCTGGGCCTGATCGCGGCGGTGGCGGCGACGCTCTGCTACGCGATCACCCTCAACTATGCCCGCCGGTTCAAGGACGTGGACTCAGCGGTTGTCGCGACCTGCTCGCTGACCGGGGCGGCGCTGGTTTCGGTTCCGGTGGCGCTGCTGTTCAGCGGCCCGCCGGTGATCACGCGCGCAGAGACCTGGGGTGCACTGATCGGCATCGGGGCGTTCTCGACGAGCTTCAGCTTCCTGCTCGTCTACTGGCTGCTGCCGCGCGTGGGGGCGACGAACGTGTCGCTCAACACCTTCATCACGCCGATCTCCGCCATCCTGCTCGGCGTGCTGGTGTTGCACGAGCGGTTCGAGCCGGCGCATCTCGCCGGTATGCTCGTGATTTTCGTGGGCCTGATCTTCATGGACGGCCGGCTGGTCCGGCGGCTGCGCAGCCCCAGGACAGCGTGACGGAACCCCACCGGCAACGGGCTCGTTGGTTCGCAATGAACCAGCCCAACCGACCTGACATCGATCCCCGGCCGACGCCGGAGATCGTGCCGCAACCCGAACCGACACAGCCGCAGCCGGTGGAGCCCTTCCCGGGGCATCCACAGGAGATGCCGACGCCGGAGCAGCCGGTGGAGGACCCCATGCCCTCGCCGGCGCCCGAAATACCGTCAGAACCGGGCCACGAACCAGGCCCGAGGGAGGTCTAGATGCGCGATCACCAGAAACCGGATCCCCACGCGTACGATCCCAAGGTGCCGCACAACAAGGTGTGGCCCGTTCCCGCCATGCCGCTAAACCTGCCGGTGGGCGATGCCCTGCATCCGCACACATCGCCCCTGCGGCACGACGAGAACACCGAGGAGCCGGACCCGGCGTTGCCGCCGGAACCGGGCAACGACATCAATCCGTGACGCCGCTGCCGTCCTCTTCCTCCTCATAGGTCACGGCAACGTCGGCATTCGCCGACAGCCGCACCCTTTCACCCTCGACCTCGGCGACGAGGCCGAGGGGGATGAAATGGTAGTGACCCTCGTGCAGCCCCTCGCCGCTATCCTTGAGCGAGAGCTGGATCCGGTCGCCGACCACCGCATGAACCTCGCCGACATGCACGCCGTCAGCGCCGATGATCTCGTAGTGTTGCTTGATGTCCGTGGCGTCAGCCATGGTCCGTCTCCGTGTTGCTTGCGGGCAGTCAACGCGCGATGACGGGGTTTTGCTGCGTCCGGGTGGACGCACTTGGACAGATCAGCCCCGGGACCGGCGTATCGTCACCGGAAATCCATGCTGAACAGAATTGGATACCGTGGAATCGGTGGCAGCGCGGGACACCAGCAACTCAAGGTCGCCGCTTCCGGTGACGCCGACATCGAGTTCGGCGGAGGTGACCAGCAGCGGCTCGCCCTCCAGCGTCAGGCTGACCTCGACCGAGATGGTGTCCAGAGCGATCCCGAGGTTTTCTGCCATATAGCGCAGGTCATTGCAGAGGCAGCCGCCGAGCGAGAGCCCCAGCATCTGAGCCCCGTTGAAGCCCAGCCCCGAGCCACCCGCGCGCCCCTCCGGCCTGTCGATGACGACCGTGTGCCCACCGGCCCAGCCGACCGCCGCCCCAGTGTCCGGTATGCTGCGCAACGAGACACTGAGGCTGGTCATCCTGGGTTCCTACTCGATACCGAGCTTCTGCTTCATCAGGTCGTTGAGGGCCTGCGGGTTGGCCTTGCCGCCCGAAGCCTTCATCGCCTGGCCGACGAACCAGCCGATCATGGTCGGCTTGGCCTTGACCTTCTCGACCTGCTCCGGATTGGCGGCGATGATCTCGTCGACGATCTTCTCGATCGCGCCGAGGTCGGTGACCTGCTTGAGGCCACGGCGCTCCACGATCTCCGCCGGGTCCCCTTCGGGCTCCTCGGCGATAATGATCTGCAACAGGTCCTTCGCGCCTTTTGACGAAATCGTCCCTGCCGCGACCAGGTCGACAATGCCGGCGATCTGGCGCGGCTGGAGGTGCGTTTCCCAAACCGCGAGGCCCTGCGAGTTTGCGAAGGCGGCAACGTCGGCGTTCAGCATGTTCGCAACGGCCTTGCCGTCACGCTTGCCATCCCCATGGGCGACACAGGCCTCGTAGTAGTCGGCGGTCTCGCGATCCAGCGTCAGGACCATGGCGTCGTAAGGGGTGACGCCATACTGCGAGATGAACCGGGCCTGCTTCTCGTCGGGCAGTTCAGGCAGATGCTGCGCCAGTTCCTCGATGAATGCGTCATCGAATTCCAGCGGCAGCAGGTCCGGATCGGGGAAGTAGCGATAGTCGTGCGCTTCTTCCTTGGACCGCATGGAGCGGGTCTCGCCGTTCTTGGGGTCGAACAGGCGCGTCTCCTGGTCGATGGTGCCGCCATCCTCGAGAATGTCGATCTGGCGGCGCGCCTCGTACTCGATCGCCTGGCCGGCGAAGCGTACGGAGTTCACGTTCTTGATCTCGCAGCGGGTGCCGAATTCACCGCCCGGGCGGCGCACGGAGACGTTGACGTCCGCACGCATGGAGCCCTGCTCCATGTTGCCGTCGCAGGTGCCCAGGTAACGCAGGATGGTGCGCAGCTTCGACAGGTAGGCCTTGGCCTCCTCCGACGAGCGCAGGTCGGGCTTGGAGACGATCTCCATGAGCGCGACGCCGGAGCGGTTGAGGTCGACGAAGCTCATGTTCGGGTGCTGGTCGTGGATCGACTTGCCCGCGTCCTGCTCCAGGTGCAGGCGTTCGATGCCGATCTCGATCTTCTCGCCATCGACGTCGAGCAACACCTTGCCCTCGCCGACGATCGGGTCCTTGAACTGGGAGATCTGGTAGCCCTGCGGGAGGTCCGGATAGAAGTAGTTCTTGCGGTCGAACACCGAGCGCTTGTTGATCTGCGCCTTGAGCCCGAGGCCGGTGCGCACGGCCTGACGCACGCATTCCTCGTTGATGGTCGGCAGCATGCCGGGCATCGCCGCGTCCACAAAGCTCACGTTGGAATTGGGCGGGCTGCCGAACTCGGTCGAGGACCCGGAGAAGAGCTTGCTCTCGGATGTCACCTGGGCATGCACTTCCATGCCGATGATGACTTCCCAGTCGCCGGTTGAGCCGGCGATCAGGCGCTTCTTGTCGGGGGTACGGGTGGCGACGATGGTCACGGATCAGTCCTGCAATCGGATAGGTCAGGCTTGTGATTACTGGTGTTGGGCGCCCGGCGCAACGGCCACAAACACCGCAGCCGGCATGACTTCACGCCACGGGTGGCGGGGCCGCGCGCGGCGGCGACAGTCGAAGGGGCCAGGAAGCCCTCGGGCCCCTAATCGTCATCCTCGATGAAGCCCTCATACGGATCGAGGCGCTTCTCGAGATGGACGCTCATAAAGGGCGAGTGCGCGTCTCTGCCATCGGGCCTGAGCGCCAGGATGCGATAGCCCTGCTTCTCGTAGAAGCGGACGGCGCGGACGTTGTCGGCGGGGGTTTCGAGGTGGACGCGCTCGGCGCCCTCCAGTTCGAGCATCGATTCCATCCGGCGCAGCAACATGGAGCCAAGCCCATGGCCCTGCAGTTCCGGCATGACGAACAGATAAGGAATGTAGGCGCGCCGGTGGGCGCGCGAGCACCAGCCGACGACGATGTCGTCGACACTTGCGACAATGGTGCGGGACAGCTGTTCGCGAACGGCCATGCCCAGACGGCGACGCTCGGCATCGCGCATGCCGGGCTGCTCGTCGAGCAAAGGCAGGATTCCGCTTTCCCAAGCCCGGTAGGCGATGTCGGCCAGGCGCGATGCTTCAGCCGGTTCCGCCTTGCGAATGCTGATGCCTGCCATCACCGACTCCTATGAGTTGCGGCGCCGCGCCGCGATGATGCCCTTCTCGTAGTTGACGTTCCAATCGATCAGGGTCCGCCACACAAGTTCGGCCTGATCCTCGTCAAGATCAAGGGCCAAACTGCGTTCGCGAATGCGGCCGATGACCGCCTCGATACGGGCAGGATCGCGTGCCTCGTGAGGATCGGTCTTTATCTCGGCCATGCGGGTGACATAGCGGTGCCGCTCGGCGAACAAGGCCAGAAGCGCCTGGTCAATGCGATCGATCTCCACGCGCACGTCTTCCTTGGTGGCGCATTCGGCTGGCGTCTTTTGCGGGCTCACTGGCAGTTCCTGGTCCTTGCAGTCGTTGCTGGTGTGCACCGCCGCGGCCGCGATTTCAACCGCCTGCGGTTCCGGCTCTCGACAACCGGCGCGCCGGCGCTATTCTTCGAACATGTCCAGAGAGTCCGAGATTGCCTGAGATCCGTCACCGCGCGTGACGGGCGAGAATGAACCGGCGACGGCGGCCGCGGGGCGGCCCGGCGCTCATGTTTGTTCGCGGGTGCTGGTCACCCGCCCAAGGCAAATCCCGACAGATGGACATTTCCCGAGACGAACAGCGGGTGCTTCATGCACTCGCACAGGGCGGCTTCATCGCCCTCATCAAGGACGCACGGGGCGCAATCCTCGAGTACCAGTTCTTCAATCGCGATGGCTGGCTCGCCAGTGGCCTTACGCCACTGATCTTCCGCAAGCTCAAGGCCAAGAAGGCCATCAAGTCGCAAGGCGGCAGGCCGTACCGGATTACCAGGCGCGGGCTCGAACTCGTGCGCAGTCAGCCGGACAACAGATGACCAGATGGCCGCCGCACCGAGTCAGGTGGGGCGGCCCGTCGAGGGGCAGCCGGCGCAGGTGCTAGTGGCGGGTGACCCCGCTGAGGGCGGCGGCGATGTGTTCCCATTCCTGGGCCACGCTGGGGGTAGCGCGGCGCTTGCCGGCGCGGCGATACCAGTAGTCGGCATTGCCCATGTCGGCTTCGATCCAGTGCATCAGGGCGTGGACCCAGTCGAAAGCCTGAACGCCTTCCATGGCCTGGACGATGGCGTGGGCCTGCTCCCACTCCGGCCCGACGCGCAGCTCGCCCTTCTTGAGCCACCACAGCGCCTGCAGCGGCTTCGACATGTCCTTGGGCGGTTCCGACCAGTCAAGCGAGGAGAAGATATCTACGGCCATAGGCGATTGCCCCTGCAGCGAGGACGTGACGACAGGGCGCGTCACCACCAGTTTGAACTTGTGCATAGGCGCCAAGTAGTGCGGATCGGCGGGGCGATCAAGCCCCGCCGCGCCTCGTTACCACCAGCGCTTCGGAGCGAAATCGCCCCCTGCGGCCTTCTCGATCACGCGGCCAGCCGCGAACAGGGTCTCTTCGTCGAACGGCTTGCCGATGATCTGCAGTCCGAGCGGCAGACCCTTGCCGTCCTTGCCGGCAGGCACCGCGATGCCCGGAAGGCCGGCCATGTTGACGGTGACCGTGAAGACGTCGTTGAGGTACATCTTGACCGGATCGTTCATCATGTCCTCGTCGCCGATCCCGAAGGCGGCCGAGGGCGTTGCCGGCGTCAGGATAGCGTCGACACCGGCGTTGAAGGCATCCTCGAAGTCCTTCTTGATCAGGGTGCGGACCTTCTGTGCGCGGACGTAATAGGCGTCATAGTAGCCCGCCGACAGCACATAGGTGCCGATCATGACCCGCCGCTTGACCTCGCGGCCGAAGCCGGCGGCGCGGGTCAACTCGTACATCTCGGTGATGTCCTTGCCGGTCACCCGCAGGCCGTACTTCACTCCGTCATAGCGAGCAAGGTTGGACGAAGCCTCGGCCGGCGCCACGATGTAATAGGCCGGCAGGGCGTACTTCGTGTGCGGCAACGAGATGTCCCTGATGGTAGCTCCTTCAGCCCTGAGCCAGTCGAGGCCCTGCTGCCAGAGCTGCTCGATCTCGGCCGGCATGCCCTCCATGCGGTACTCGCGCGGCACGCCGATGGTGAGGCCCTTCACGCCCCGCTCGACGGCGGCGGCAAAGTCCGGCACCGGCTGGTCGGCGCTGGTCGAATCCTTCGGATCAAAGCCGGACATCGAGGTAATCAGGTTGGCCGCGTCTTCGACCGTACGGGCGATGGGCCCGGCCTGGTCCAGCGAGGAGGCAAAGGCCACCACGCCCCAGCGCGAGCAGCGGCCATAGGT
>JAEZHZ010000020.1 GCA_023436745.1 Pseudomonadota bacterium
GACACCGCCAGTGTGGCCGCCGATGCCGATATCCTTGTCGCCAACGAAACCGAGTTCGCCCTGCTCGTGGGCGAGTTCGGTGACCGGCTCGAGGCCGCGATGCTGGAACGATCCGCCGCCGCCGGCCAGATCGTGGTGGTTACCTTGGGCGCCGCCGGCGTCCGCATCGCCGCCGACGGAGCCGTGATCAGCATCCCCGCCACCCCTGTCGAGGTGGTCGACACCGTCGGCGCCGGCGACACCTTCTGCGGCTACCTGGCCGCCGGGCTCACCGCGGGCGTCACCGTCGAGCGTGCTGCCCGGCGCGCCGCCGCTGCCGCAAGCCTTGCCTGCACCCGTCCGGGCGCCCAGCCGTCGATCCCCTATGCCGCGGACCTGCCGGACGCGGATTGACGGCCCCGAAGCAGCGCTGATCTAGTCCGGTGACGCGCTGATTCGTAGGATATCCGCCGCATGCGGCTGCTCGTGGTCGATGACAGCAGGTCGAGTCTGGCTCTGATCGGGTCCATCCTGACGGAGCTCGCCGCCGCTGATATCGACCTGTGCCTCAACCCGCGCGAGGCGCTCGAGCGCTGCGCCGACCAGCAATACGACCTCGTCGTCGTCGATCACGTCATGCCGGAGATGGACGGCATCGTCTTCACCGCCGCCCTGCGGGCCCGCCCCGAATACAGCCTCGTGCCCATCATCATGGTCACCTCGGATGCGGCCAAGGAGGTGCGGATCGAAGCCATCCGCGCCGGCGCGTCCGACTTCCTCAACAAGCCCTTCGACCCCACCGAACTACAGGCCCGCGTCGCCAATCTCATTGCGCTGCGCCGGGCGCAGGTGGAGTTGGCCGACCGCGCCAACTGGCTGGCCCGCGAGGTCGAGCGCGCCACCGCCCACCTTCTCGCCCGCGAGGAGGAAGTGATCTGGCGGCTCGCCCGCGCCATCGAATACCGCGATGGCGACACCGGCGGGCACGTCTCGCGCGTCGCCCGGATCAGCCAGCTGATCGCCGAGGGCATCGGCCTGTCCCCGCAGCATTGTCGAACCATCTACCTGGCCGCGCCCCTGCATGACATCGGCAAGATCGGCATCGCCGACGCCATCCTGTCAAAACCCGGAAAGCTGACGCCGGAGGAGATGGAGATCATGCGCGAGCATGTGACCATCGGCGCCCGAATTCTCGAAAGTGGCACTTCGGAGCTGATCCGCACCGCCGAGCTGATTGCGCAGAGCCATCATGAGCGCTGGGATGGAACCGGCTACCCCGACCGGCTGTCCGGCACCGATATTCCGGTCGAAGCCCGTATTGTTGCGCTGGCCGATGTATTCGACGCCCTCTGCTCGGAGCGCCCCTACAAGCCCGCCTGGCCCGTCGAAAAGGCCCTGAGGGAAATAATTTCCTTGAGCGGCAGTCACTTCGATCCGGCCTGTGTAGCCGCCTTTCAGGCGAAATGGCCCGAGATCGACCGCCTGATGGAACCAGAAATGCCGACCGCCGCACTGAGCTGAATATTTTGCCCGCTCGTTCGGTTGTCACCCGGCAGAACAAAGTCTGCCCGCCCCTACAGTGAATCCTCTGTACTTCGGCATGCTCGTTGCACAATCGACTCACAGTCGACTCGCTGCCCGCGCGAATCGACTCGCGGGTAAGGCACCACGATTCTGCGTGACCGCCAGTATATATACTTTCGCATTCATCTAGACCCCAAAACATTCAACTGGTCTAACTTGCACGCTGCCCGCCGAGTTCTCCAGTCACGTAACTAACGATTAAGTGCTAGGCCATAACGTCGCACTGTGCCGGAAAGAAATACGGCGCCCAGATCAGGTTACGATTAGTAAGCGAGTTCAAACCCCACCCCGGCCGCTCAACGGCCCCCTTTTCTTCTTTCCCCGGCACCCAGAAATGTTCTCCCGTCACTATCCTGTCCGGTCATTCACATGACCGACGACCGATACCACCTGCTCGCATTGTCGGGCGATTGCAGCATCAAGGCGGCCGAAACCGTCGCCGCCCAGCTGCGCGAGGCTCTGCCCCGGCACAAGCGGCTGGCAATCGCGACGGCCGGCATAACGGAAGCGGATCTCACCACCGCCCAACTGCTGCTCGCAGCACAGGCATCCGCGGCCGCGAGCGGCGGGGCCGTGGCGCTGGTTGAGCCGCTCGGCGCTCCCCTCCGCGACTTTCTCCTGGGTGCGGGCCTGTGCGGCCCCGCGGGCATGGAATTCTGGACCACCACAATATCTGCAGCAGAGGCGGCATGACCAAGACCATCCTCACCATCGATGACTCCGCTTCCATCCGCCAGATGGTTGCCATCACCCTCTCGGCGGCCGGCATGGATGTGATCGAGGCCGTGAACGGAGAGGACGGGTACGCCAAGGCCACCGCCCAGACCGTGCACGCGGTCATCACCGATCTCAACATGCCGGTGCTCAACGGCATCGAGTTCATCCGCAAGTACCGCCAGCATCCGTCCAGCAAGGGCGTGCCGATCATCCTGCTCACCACCGAGTCCGATGACGAACTCAAGCGTCAGGCCAAGGAAGCCGGTGCCACTGGCTGGATCGTGAAGCCCTTCAAGCAGGATCAGCTTCTCGCCATCGTCAGGAAGGTCACCGGGGCATGAACACCTCCGATCCGGCCGAGACCTTCCGCCAGGAGGCACGGGAACTGCTGGAGCAGCTGGAAAGCGGCCTGCTCGACCTGGGCCAGGCACCCGGCAATAACGATCTCGTCGATTCCACCTTCCGTGCCCTGCACACGATCAAGGGCTCCGGGGCAATGTTCGGCTTCACGGCCGTTGCCGCCTTTGTCCATGAGTTCGAGACGGCCTTCGATCAGGTCCGCAAGGGCCTGAGTTCGGCGACGCCGGCCCTGATCGCCGTGGCGCTCGATGCCAAGGACCACATCGACCGGTTGATCGAATCCCCGGAGGCTGCCGTTGCCGGCGGGGACGAGATCCTCGAGCGCCTGAGGCTGGCGGTCTCCGGCGAGACGCGGGCGCTCGATGTGCCGCCGACCGCCGCACCGGCATCCGTCGCGGCCGCCCCGCCGCCGGGAACCGGACAGCCACCCGTGTGGCGGCTGCGCTATTTCCTGCCCTCGGACGCTCTCGTCTTCGGCACCAATCCCGTGCTGCTGCTCGAGGAGTTGCGCGCCATCGGGCCGGCGACCGTCTCGGCCATCACCGATCGGATTCCGCCTCTCGAAGTCCTGGAGCCGGAGACTCCCTATATCGGCTGGCAGGTCGACATCGAGGCAGAAGATCCCACAGCCGCCATAGACGATGTCTTCCTGTTCCTGCGCGACAGCATGGAGCTGTCGCTCGAACGTCTGGCCGAGGCTCCGGCGCCGATCGCTCCGGTTGAGCCGGTCGCCGGGAGGGCGGAGTTGACCGCCGGGGTGACGGAAACTGCCCCCGAACCCGCTCCGCCGGCCCAGGCACGCTCCCGCAAGGCCGACCGCGCTGAATCGGCTGCCGAACGCTCCTCCTCGCTGCGCGTTCCGGCCGAGCGTCTCGATGAACTCATGGATCGCGTGGGCGAACTGGTTATCGCCCAGGCGCGGCTGAACCAGATCGCCATCGGCAGCGCCGATCCCAACCTCAAGACCATCGCCGAGGAACTGGAACGGCTGGCCTCCGGACTGCGCGACACCACGATGGGTATCCGCACGGTCCCCATCGGTTCACTGTTCAGCCGCTTCCGCCGCCTGATCCACGACCTGTCGCATGATCTCGGCAAGCCCATCGATTTCGTCACCTCCGGCGAGGACACCGAGCTCGACAAGACGATGATCGAGCGTCTTGCCGATCCCCTGGTTCACCTTATCCGCAACGCCGTCGACCACGGCCTCGAAGGCGCCGAGCGCCGCCTCGCGGCCGGCAAGCCCGCCACGGGTACCGTTCGCCTGTCGGCGACCTATTCCGGTGCCGAGGTCGCCATTTCCGTCGCAGACGACGGGGCAGGCCTCGATGCTGCCCGCATACGGGCCAAGGCCGAAGAGAACGGCATCATCCCGGCGGATGCAAAGCTGACGGACACCGAACTCTACCAGTTGATCTTCGCCCCCGGTTTCTCGACGGCAAGGGAGATCACCTCCCTGTCGGGTCGCGGGGTCGGCATGGATGTTGTCAAGCAGACCATTGACGGCCTGCGCGGCACCATCGACCTGAGCACGCAGCCAGGACAGGGCACCACCGCCACGCTGCGCCTGCCGCTGACCCTCGCCATCATCGACGGCATGCTGGTTCGCGTCGGCTCGGGCCGCTACACGATCCCGCTCGCCGCCGTCGAGGAATGCGTCGAGCTGCCCCACGGCATCGAGGCCGAGGCCCGTGGCCGCAACTTCCTGGATATTCGCGGCAGTCTCGTCCCCTTCCTGCGACTTCGCGAGGTCTTCGGCCTCGCCGGTGAGCCCGAGGAGCACCAGAAGGTGGTGATCGTGTCCTCCGGGGAGGGCCGGGTGGGCCTCGTCGTCGACCAGATCATCGGCAACAACCAGACTGTCATCAAGCAGCTGTCAAAGCTGCACTCCGCGATCAAGTCGTTCTCCGGAGCGACCATCCTGGGTGACGGCAGCGTGGCGCTCATTCTCGACACCGCGCATCTGGTCGCGTCCGGCCAGGGCTATGTCGATCGCAACCGCATCACCGGGAGAGCAGCATGAGCATGACCGCTCTTACCATCCGGCTGGGCGATGAGCAGTTCGCCGTCGAGGCCGGCAGCGTTCGCGAAATCCTCGACGTGGTTCCGATAACCCACGTGCCCAACGCTCCCGAATTCGTCAGCGGCCTCATCAACGTTCGTGGCCGGGTCGTTCCGCTCGCGGACATGCGGGTCATGTTCGACATGGACCGTCCCGAACCCAGCGAGGACACGCGGAT
>JAEZHZ010000040.1 GCA_023436745.1 Pseudomonadota bacterium
CATAGCGGCAAGGTAGGCGTCGCGAGCGGCATCATGGGCGATCGCCGGTTCTGCGCCATGGGTGTCGCCATCAACCTCGATCACCAGCCGGGCCCGGTGCGAGGCGAAATCGGCGAAGTACGGTCCAAGCGGCACCTGCCTGCGGAAGTGCCACTGGGCGAAGTGCTCGCGCAGCAGCCGCCACAGCTCCCGTTCCGGATGCGGTGCGTCGGCGCGCATGGACCGCGCCCGGTCGATGTTCCGCTCGGGCCGGCCCAGACGCGCGTTGCCGTGGCCGACGCCCCATGTGGACCCAGCCTCGTCAGGCTGCGGAGGTGGAGGCGAGAGGGTGTAGCCGGACTTTTCAAGTTCGCGCAGCATGCGCACGGTGGACTCGGGGGCGTCGTAGCCGACGCCGTTGGCGAGGCGGCCGTCGCGGAGGGGGTAGTTCGAGAGGATGAAGGCGACCCTGCGGTCGGGCCGGGGCGTGTGACGCAGGCGGGTCCAGTTGCGGGCGAGCGCGACGGCGCGGCGTACGCCGGAGAGTTCGGGCGCATAGGCGGTGAGCGGGCACTGGGTACGCTCGTGCCAGACGGCATCGGCCTTGTGGCCGACGATAATGCCGCCGATGCGGCCGTCGAGTTCGGGCATGACCACAGTCATCGCCAGGTCCTTGGCGGACAAGCCCTGGGGATCGCGGCTCCACTCGGCGGAGGAGCGGCCCGACTGGATCAACTGGATGACGGGGGCATCCGTGCCGGCAAAGGGGTTCTGCCTGTCCTCGAGCCCATCGAGGCCGATGGCAAAGGCGGTAAGGTTGAGGATGGCCGAGGGCGGAAAGGCCGCGAGCGCGTTCTGGACGAAACGGACGCAGGCGCCCTCCTTGAGCGAGGAAACGAGGAGCGGCACCGGAGCCAGGTCCTGGCTCTCCAGTTCGGCGACCAGGGCCTCGACAACGCCGGTCCCGGCGCCCTCAAGGGCGGCGCGATAGAACAGGACGGGGATGCATGGACGTTCGCCAGTGTGCAATGCGCGCAGGCCGGCTTCATCGATGATGCCGGTTGCGGGGTGCCAGAGCCCGAACCGGGCAAAGGGTCTGGGCTGATGCCGGATACGGCCCCCTTCAGCGGGTTGAGGCGGAGGAGCCGCGAGGTCGCGGAAGGCTGCGAGAATGGCGTCGGCATTCTCCGGTCCGCCGGCAACGAACAGCGCGTGAAGGCGGTGCCAGTCCTCCGGGTCGACCGTGGAGCGCTCGCGCAGGATCGGGTCCGGGTTGGCATCGCCGGGGAGCAGCACGAGAGGGATGCGGCGGTTGGCGCACAGGGCGGTAAGTTCGTCGACGCCATACTGGAAATAGGCGACGCCGCCGATCAGGCGGAGCACCACGACGCTGGCGTGCCGGACGGTCTTTTCGAGCCAGAGATCGACCGAAAGGTTGTTGGCGAGACGCAGCGTGTTGGCGAGGCGAAGCCCGCCCTCCCCTGCCCTGTCGGCGGCGGCGGCGAGCATCGACAGCTCGCTGTCGGCCGAGGAGGCGAACACCCAGTCGCCCGGAGACTGGGCGAGGTCGATGGCCTCGCCCTCCTGCTGGATCGCGCCGGCCTGTGCGGACAGGAGATGCATGTCAACGCGCCCGGATCATGCAACCGGCTCCCGGAATCGACACCCTAAGCCGCGACCGGCTGGGCGCGGCGGAGGCTGTCGGTGATCGCGGCATGGTCCAGCGGGCTTTCGCCGATGACGACGAGATTGGTCTCGCGCGCCTCGACCGGCGCCCAGGGCCGGTCGAAATAGGCGGTGACACGGGGACCGACGGCCTGGATCGCGAGGCGGGCTGCGGCGCCGGGAATGGCAGCGAAGCCCTTGAGGCGCAGGATGTCGTGCTGGCGGATGGTTTGCTCAATGGTGGCGAGGAGCTGGTCCTTGCCCTGCACATCCGGCAGGGTCAGCGCGAAGCTGTCGAAATCGTCGTGCTCGTGGGCCTCGCCGCCATGCTCCAGTTCGTGGTGGCTGGGGCGGTTGGCGATGTCCTCCTCGGAGCCGATGCCCATGCCGAGCAGGGCACCGATGTCGACATGGCCGTTGCGGGCGTGGATGACGCCGACCCCCGGGCGCAGTTCGGCCCGGATGTTGGCCTCGACGGTCTTGAGCGTGTCGGCATCGACGAGGTCGGTCTTGTTGAGAATGACGAGGTCGGCCGCCGAGAGCTGGTCCTCGAACAGTTCGCCCAGCGGCGTCTCGTGGTCGAGCATCTCGTCGGCGCGGCGCTGGCGGTCGACCGCCGCCTCGTCGGCGGCAAAGCGGCCTTCAGCGAGCGCGGCGGCATCGGCCACCGTAACGACACCGTCGACCGTGACCTGGGCCTTGATCTCGGGCCAGTTGAAGGCGCGGATCAGCGGCTGCGGCAGGGCAAGCCCCGACGTCTCGATGACGATGTGGTCGAACTTTTCGGGCCGCGCGAGCAGCGCCTGCATGGTGGGGATGAAATCCTCGGCGACGGTGCAGCAGATGCAGCCGTTGCTGAGTTCGACCATGTCTTCCTCGCGACAGGTCTCGTCGCCACAGCCGGCGAGGATATTCTTGTCGACCCCGAGCGATCCGAACTCGTTGATGATGAGCGCGATACGCTTGCCCCTGGGGGCGTGCGCCAGCAGGTGGCGCACGAGCGTGGTCTTGCCGGCCCCGAGGAAGCCGGTGATGACGGTGGTCGGAATCTTGCTCATGCGGGGGTTCCTTGCGGGATGGCCGCCGAACGGGCGGAGAGGCGATCATTGACCCAGCCGAAGGCGAGGCCGAGCACGGTGAAGAAGACTGCGCCGTTGAACAGCACGGCCGAGACGAACTCGGCGGTCATGCGCGGCGGCACGCCGGTGGGTTCGTCCGGTGCGACGGGCGCGGCGATCAGGTGCGGCAGGATGACGAGGGCGACGGCCAGTGCAATGGCCCAGCCGGTCCTGAACCTGGCGGCGACCAAGAATGCGGCGCCGGTCGATGCCGCAGCGCCGACCCACCAGAGCTGGCGCGCGGCCGTATCGGCGACCGGCATGCCCGGCATGCCCGGCGGCAGGCCAAGAGCCGGGGCGAGGCTGAAGGCGGCAAACGCCCCGAGACCCCACAGCAGGCCGTTGGAGAAGGTGATCGGCAGGTTGAACAGCACTGAGACCGCGCCGATGACCAGCGCGTAGCCGGCCGCCATCAGCAGGTTGGCAAGCACGGTGTAGGCGGTGCGCTCGAAGCCGTCCTGCGGCATCCACTCGTCCTCGTCGTGACTGTGGGCGGGCGTGCCGGGCTCGTGGGCATGCGCGGCGGCTTCATCGCCGTGGTCCGCCTCGCCGCCCTCGAAGGATTCGGCAGCGAAGATCAGCGGGGTGACACGCCATGCCTGGAAGGCAGACGTGACGAGGCCAGCACAAAGGGCTGCGAGAACCGCAGCAACAAACAGGTTGCGAAACATCGATCTATTCCTTGATCCGCTGCCTCAGTGGCAGGGAAACCCCATGGCGTGGCGCGTGTCGTGAGCGCCGTTGTGCAGGCGGTAGTCACCGGCAAAGCCGGTGCCGGCCAGCAGCACCATGCCCAGCATCAGGGCAAGGCCGCCGGCGATCAGCCGCTGCGACAGGGTCAGGGATGGAATAGGGGTGGAAACGACAGTGGTATTCATGCGGCACCCTCCGTGCGCGGAATAGACATGGACCCTCAATGGTCCGGCTCGCGACGGCAGGTCTCCTGGCTTGCGGTGAATGCAGCGCCCTCGCCTTCCCGGTTTCCCAGTGGCATTCGAGGACGCCCACCGCTTACAGTTGCGGGGGCAGCCACGGTCTTGGCCCCTGATGGGTAATCCGCACCGTGTTCCCTTTTGATCCCCCGGCCGCAACGGGCGCGGGAGAACCGTCGCGACCAGCAATACGCCCTTGGACGGCGCGGGGTCAATATTCAGGCTGCGGCAGGTCGTCCGGCCACGGGTAGCCGAGGGTCAGCACCTGGACGCGGGTATCGATCGCGGCGAGCAGCGGATCGTCCGAGGGCACCTGCACTTCCCCCGAGACCGTGGCAGAGTCGATGCTGTCGGGGATATCGCCGGCGGGCGCGAAGCGGATGGAGAGGTGGCAGCCTTCGAGGCTGGCAAGCCTGCCCGTCTCGATATTGGCGTAGCCGCCATAATCCCACCAGAACCCGCCGACCAGGAACGGCGCACCGTTGAGAGCCTCGACTTCGGCCACGGTCTGGCCGATGCGCACGCCGCCGGGGGCGGTCTGCGAGGGAGCCAGCCTGATGTGGCCGGGGCGGGCGAACGCCTGCTCGTCGTACCAGCCGAACTCCATCCGGCGGTCGGGATCATCGGGGAAGACCGCGGTTGCGATCAGTTCCGTGCCCTCGGGGCCGGGCACGGTGCCGGTGACCACGTTGGCCGCACCGAAGGTGTCGATAAGCAGTGCCTCCGAACTGTCGGGACCATAGACGCCGAGGCAGGAAACCTCCTCGGCAAGGGCCGGCGCGGTGGCAGCGGCGAGCACACCGCAGGCGATAGCGAGCGCGAAGCGGGCATTCATGACGGTTCCCTCCCATGCGGCACCGCCGCACGCCGCGCAGTCCGCGACCCGGAAGTGGCTCGTCGCCTCGATCACCGCG
>JAEZHZ010000067.1 GCA_023436745.1 Pseudomonadota bacterium
CGCATCAAAATGCGATGGACGTCCGCAACCATCGAGCCGATCCAGCGCATGTTGTAGCGCTTGCCCGCCGAGCCACTTTCGCCCGCGATGTTCTCGGCGACATAGCCGCGCGTCGCCGCGTCCCAGAACCGTTCGCGTGCGGTGTTGATGGCGAACTCTGCCGAAGCCTCCGGCACGCGCACATCCTCATGCGTCAATCGGAAGGTGCCCTCATCGTCCAGTGAGAACACGGCCACCCCGCCGCCCACGGTCACCACCAGCGTGGTGGCAGGGCCATAGGCGATGTATCCGGCAGCCAGCTGAGCGGTGCCCGGCTGCGTCAGCCCGCCATCCGCCCGCAGGACTGAAAAGATGGTGCCCACAGTGACGTTGACATCGAGGTTGGAGGAGCCGTCCAGCGGGTCCGTCGCCACCATGTATGCGCCCCCCGCCTCAAGGTTCACGGCTTCATCCAGCTCTTCGGATACCAGAATCGACACTGCCGGGTTCTGGCGCAAGTGCTTGAGAACAATGTCGTTGCTGACGACGTCGAGCTGCTTCTGCTCCTCGCCCTGCACGTTGACCGAACCGACGAGACCCACCAGACCCGTCAGAGGCGCATCCTCCAGAACCTCCACGATGTCCGCGCCTGCGGCCGCCATGCTGGCGATCACCGAGCCGAGGTCCGCGGCGATGGGTTGTCTGGAAAGCCACTGCGCAAGATCGGTCATGCTTGTCTCCTTGTCACGGTGAGTGTCCCGAACCCGGCAACGCACGCAACACGACTTTCGACGCAACGCCTCCCGCCGTTCGCCGGCGAGGCGGCTTACCCCTCCTGCGCGAGGTCCGAGAGCAGCCCGGCGGTCACCGAAAGCCGCGACACGGTCAGCGTGCCTTCGCCCAGCGCGGCCATTGCCCCGGCGGTGCGGGCCATGCTCCGCCCGTGTCGTTCTCGCCACGCGTCGAGGCGTTGGGGTATCGGGCCATCGCCGCTGCGCAGCACGTCCCCGGCCAGATCGCGCTGCGCCCTCAGAAGATTGGCGAGGGCGCGGTCGAGCGCCATCCGGTCGAACCGGTCCGGCAGGTGCAGCGTGCGGGCCTGCTCCATGACCGAACCCAGCCCGAAGCTGTCGAACAGCGCAAAGAACGCCTCCGCGGCCTCGGCGACGGAAGCGCCGGCGCGCTCCGCCACCAGCACCACGTCACTGGCAAAGCCGAGGACCGGAAGGCGGGCGATCCGCTCGGCCAGCGGTTCGGGCACACCGCTCGCCTGCAGCGTCTCTGCGGCCGTAGCAATCGCGGTCCACAGCGCCCCGGGCAACCCACCGGGCATCATGCCCTCGAGTGTGGCAACCCCCGCCCTGTGCAGTGAGACCAGGTCCGAGACGCCTCGGGTCACGTCGGCGTGCCTCAGGAACCACAGCGTTTCCTGACGCAGCAGCGCCATCACCGCCGCCAGAAGGTCCAGTTGCACTGCCCCGCCGATCCGGCCGTCGAGCGCCTCGATGGCCGCGTTGAGGTCCTCCAGCCCGAACACGTCCCTCGCCGCGACCGAGGCGAGTGCGATCTCGCCCGGCCCGGCGCTGGTCGCCGCGGTCAGTTCGCTGACGAAGGCGGGGCCGCCGCGGTTGATCAGCGCATTGGCGAGCACGGTCGCGATGACCTCTCGCCGCAGCCGGTGCCCCTCGATTGCGGAGGGGAACTCCCGATGCAGCGTCTCGGGGAAGTAGCGGAACAGCTCTCCCGCCAGCGCCGGGTCCTCCAGCAGGGGGCTGTCCATCAGGTCTTCGTTGAGCGTCAGCTTGGCATACGCCATCAGCACCGCCAGCTCAGGTCGCGTCAGGCCCCGGCCCGTTGCCGCCCTTGCGTCGAGCGCCGCGTCCGTGGGCAGGAACTCCACGGCGCGGTCCAGTTCGCCGCGGGCAACCAGCGCCTCCATCAGTTCGCGGTGGTCGGGCAGTTCCGCTATTCCGGCCCGCTCCGCCAGCGACAATGCCATGGTCTGCAGGTAGTTGTTGCCGAGGCACAGCGCCGCCACCTCTTCGGTCATCCGGACCAGCAGCCTGTTCCGAGCCTCGAGGTCCATCTCCCCCGAGGCGACCAGCGGCTGCAGCGCGATCTTGATGTTCACCTCGAGATCCGAGGAATTCACCCCGGCCGAGTTGTCGATGGCATCGGTGTTGATCCGCCCGCCGGCCAGCGCGTACTCGATGCGCCCGCGCTGGGTGACGCCGAGATTGGCGCCCTCGCCGACCACCTTTGCCCGCAGCGTGGCGGCCGACACGCGGATGGCGTCATTGGCGCGGTCGCCCGCATCCGCATCGGTCTCCTGGCTCGATCGCACATAGGTGCCGATGCCGCCGAACCACAACAGGTCGACGTCCGCCCGCAGGATGGCGGAGATGACGGTCGCCGGCGTCGCGTGGTCAGTGTCCAGCCCCAGCACGGCCTGCATCTGCGGCGACAGCGGGATCGATTTGGCGCTGCGCGGGAACACCCCGCCGCCCGGCGAGATGAGGGTTGCGTCATAGTCCTGCCAGCTGGACCGCGGCAGGCGGAACAGGCGCTCGCGCTCGGCAAAGCTCGTCCCTGCGTCTGGCTCCGGATCGATGAAGATGTCGCGATGGTCGAACGCCGCGACGAGCCTCGTGTGCCGGCTCAGCAGCATGCCGTTGCCGAACACGTCCCCGCTCATGTCCCCGACGCCCGCCACTGTGAACGGCTCGCGCTGGATGTCCCTGTCCATCTCGCGGAAGTGGCGCTTCACCGCCTCCCATGCTCCGCGGGCGGTGATCCCCATCTTCTTGTGGTCGTATCCGGCCGATCCGCCCGAGGCGAACGCGTCGCCGAGCCAGAACCCTCTGCGCACCGCTATGGCGTTGGCCGTGTCGGAGAAGCTCGCCGTGCCCTTGTCCGCAGCGACGACCAGATACGGATCGTCTCCGTCCCGCCGGACCAGTTGCGGGGGTGGCACGACGGCCCCGGCGACGAGGTTGTCGGTCACGTCCAGCAGCGCCTCCACGAAGGCCGAGTAGGCCGCGATGCCCTCCGCCTGCATGGCCTCGCGAGCCATTCCGGCAACCAGCCGCTTCGGCACGAAGCCGCCCTTGGCGCCCACCGGCACGATCACGGAGTTCTTCACCTGCTGCGCCTTCACCAGCCCCAGCACCTCGGTTCGGAAGTCCTCCGGCCGGTCGGACCAGCGGATGCCACCGCGCGCAATGGCCCCGAAGCGCAGATGGACGCCCTCGACCCGCGGCGAGTACACCGAGATTTCCCGATACGGCCGCGGCTCCGCCATTCCGTCCACGAGGTGGCTGTCGAACTTGATCGCCAGGGCCCGGCGGGCAGCACCGGCCTCGTCGCTCTGGAACGCGTTCGTGCGCAGCGACGCCTCCACCAGGTTGAGGAAGCGCCGGATGATGGTGTCCTCGTCGAGCGAAGTGGTCGCCTCGAGTGCCGCCGCGATCCGCGCTCGCGCCAGAGCTCCCCCGGCTTCGCGATCAACTGCAGCGGGGTCGTGCAAAGTCTTGAACAGACTCACCAATCCCGCCGCTGCATCCGCGTGCCGAACCAGTACGGCGGCGATGTAGCGTTGCGAGAAGGCATTCCCCACCTGCCGCAGGTACCGCGACAGCGCCCTCAGCCACGCAGCTTCCGTCCAGTCGAGCCCGGCGGTCGTCACCAGGGTGTTGATCTGGTCGCTCTCGGCCTCGCCGGACCAAACCGCCCGCAGTCCCGCTTCGATCCTCGCAGCGTGATCTCCGAGCTCTGGCAGGCCACCCGGCAGCTCCAGCACCATGTCGTGGATGAACCGTTCCACCCCGTCGCGCGGTATGGCGGTATAGGTGCGCTCGTCGATCACCACGAACCCGAATGCCTCCAGCATCGGCACGCGCTGGCTCAGGGGCAGGGGCGTTTCGCGATGGTAGAACTTCAGCCCCAGCGTGCCGCCACCGGCCTCGCCCTGCCGCAGCCGGATGGCGATGTCCTCGCCGTCGCCCAGGCTCCGCAGGATCTCGATATCCTGAAGTGCTGTCGCAGCATCGTTCCGCGACCTGTAGGCGTCCGAGAAGGCGTCGCGATAGTCGCTGATGGCGGCCGTATCCCCGGCCTCTGCCGCCAGCAGGTCACCGAAGTTGCTGGTCAGCGCCGCTACCTCGGCTTCCAGTTCGCTTCGGCTCGGCCGCGGCGTCGGTCCGCCCACGCGACCGATGATGACGTGGAGCCGCACCAGCTCCCCTTCCGGGAAATGCGGGTAGTAGGCGGAAATCCGCCCATCGTAGACCCTGGCCAGGTAGCGCGTGATCCGAACCCGCGCCTGTACGTCGTAGCGGTCGCGCGGCACGTACACGAGGATGGAGACGAAATTGTCGAACCGGTCGATGCGCGGCAGCACCCGCACGCGTGGCCGGTCATGTAGCGCGGCTATGGTGGCCGCGAACTCCGCCAGCTCGTCGGTCGAGATCTGGAACAGCTCGTCGCGCGGGTAGCTGTCGAGAGCGCTCATCAGGGCCCGGCCGTCATGGGCCCGCGGGTCGAAACCGGACCGGCGCATCACCTCGGCGATCTTGCGCCGCACCAGCGGCACCTCGGTATGGGGTGCTGCCAGCGCCTGCGCCGTGAACAGCCCCACGATGCGCAACTCACCGCTGGCGGCGCCGTCCGCCCCCTGCAGCTTCACGCCGACATAGTCGAGATGCTGCCGCCGGTGCACGCGGGACCGCACATTGGCCTTGGTCACCAGCACCGCCTCGTCCGAGGCGATGAACTCCACCAGTTGCGGGGTCGACTCCACGAACTCCGCGCCGCTGCGCAGTACCCGCACGTCAGGGTCCCGCAGTATGCCCAGCCTGCTTCCCGCCACCGGCTCAAGCCTGCCGCCCGTCAGCGTGTAGCTGCGCATTCCGAGGAAGGTGAAGTTGTGCTCGGCCAGCCAGTCGAGAAACCGCAGGTGCTCGTCGCTCTGCCGTCCGCCGGCAGCCTCGAGATCGCTGATGGCCTGGCGCAGCCGCGCCAGCATCGGCTGCCAGTCATCAACGGCCCGCGCGACGTCCGTCATCGTGGCGACGATCTCGGCGCGCAAGGCGTCCGGGTCGGCAACCGGGTCGCTGTGGATGTGCAGCATGCTCAGCTGGCGGCCGCCATTGACGCTGATCTCGCCCGCTTCCACCGCCACCACTGGGTGCACGAACAGGCGCACCGTGCCGCCCGCGGTGCGTACAGCCGCCAGCACGCTGTCGACGATGAACGGC
>JAEZHZ010000232.1 GCA_023436745.1 Pseudomonadota bacterium
TTTCCGCCTGCCCGCCCGCTCATCTGTCCACCTTATCCCCGCCTGCGGCCGCGGACTTAGGCTCTCCCAGACAAAGGAGATGCCAATGGACCACACAGCGCGACTTTCCCTGCCCTGCCTCATGCCGGGTCAGGCGCAGAAACACATCACCCACAACGAGGCGCTGCACGCGCTGGATGGGCTGGTTCAGCCGGTCGCAGTCAGCCGCACCACGACCGTGCCGCCGTCGCTGCCGCTCGAGGGCGAGGCGTATCTCGTGCCGGCCGGCGCCACCGGCGAGTGGGCCGGTCATGCCGATGAGCTGGCAAGTTGGCAGCTGGGTGGCTGGAGCTTCTTCGATCCGGCACCGGGCTGGCAGGTCTGGTGCATCGACGAGCAGGCGCTTCTGGTCTTTGATGCCGGCAAGTGGACGCCCCTCATGGCGCTGGGCGATGCCCTGGGACAGCTGGGCGTCAATGCCACGCCCGACAGCACCAACCGCCTTGCCGTCTCCGCCCATGCCACGCTGTTCAACCACGCCGGCGCCGGCCACCAGCTCAAGCTCAACAAGGCCACGAGCACCGATACCGTCTCGCAGCTGTTCCAGACCGACTGGTCGGGCAGGGCCGAACTCGGGCTGGCGGGGGACGACAGTTTCCGCATCAAGGTCAGCAGCGACGGCGCCCTCTGGCATGACGCCGTCACCGTCTCTCCGGCCACAGGTACGGTGAGCGTTGGCTTCAGCCTCCTCCCCACCATCGACGATGCGATCTCGCTGGGCAGTGCCGGTGCGCGCTGGTCCGCCATCTGGTCCGCCACCGGCACCATCCAGACCTCGGTCCTTCGCCGGAAGACGGATGTGGCCCCCACCGATCTGGGGCTCGACTTCATCCTCGCCCTGGAGCCGGTGCGCTACCGGCTCGGGACGGGGCAGGGCGTCCACTACGGCCTGGCCGCCCAGCAGGTGCTTTCGGTTCTAGGCGGCAGGGACTTTGCCGGTCACGTCCTTGCCGATCCGGCGGATCCGGAAAGCGAACAGGGCCTGCGCTACGACAGCTTCATCGCGCCGCTGGTCCGCGCTGTGCAGGAACTGGCGGCGCGCCTCGACAGGCTGGAAGCGGTCACTGGGCGGGCAGGGGAAGCCTAGTCGAACTCTTCGTCGGGGTAGACGCCCCACAGCTCTTCCTGGCGCAGGTATCCGGTATAGCTGGCGCTGCGCTGGGACTCGTCCTGCTGGCTCGCCGTGACCTGGCACCAACTGCCATCGCATTCGCTGATCGTCACCTTGAGCCCCGGTCCCAGCCGCGCCCGGGCTGCCGCATCGTCGGACGCGCTGGCCCTCAGCGGCACCTCGGCGCCCGCCATCACGGGCTGCACATACCCGATCCGCGTACCGGCAAGCAGGTTCTGGTGCACCCAGCCCTCGTCGCCGTCGGCGTCGCGAATCTTGCGCCAGGTATCGAACTCCTGGATGATTTCCACGGGAATTCCCGCCTGCACATACGTCCAGGCAATCTCGTACTTCTGCCCGGGTCCGACCCGCACGTTGATGGGTTCGGAGCGTGTGCTGGCAAAGCGCGGCAGCGGCAATCCGCTGGGATTGTTGGCCTGTGCGAGTGCTGGCGCGGCCGCAGGCAGCGCCGCCAGCAGCATGAACAGGCCGATAATGAAGCGCGGAAAGGTTCCGCGACGTGTGTCGATCATAACTTGGCACGGGGAACGGAATTGCCTTATCACTAGGCCGATATCCTTAATGGCCGCTAAACCCGGCCCCGGCCGTTCTGGCCCAATCCGGATGTGATGGCGATTCAAAAGCCCAAGATCCTGGTGACGCGGCGCCTGCCCCAAAGCATCGAGGCGCGCATGGCCACCCTGTTCGAGACCGATGTCAACGAAGGCGACGTTACCCTCACCGGTGACGACATACTCGCTGGTCTCGAGAACAAGGACGTCCTCGTCTCGTCCATCACCGACCGCATCGATGCCGATCTGATCGCCCGGATGCCGAAGTCCGTGCGGCTGATCGCGCAGTTCGGCAACGGCGTCGACAACATCAATGTCGAGGCGGCCTGGGCAGCGGGTCTCACCGTCACCAACACGCCCTCCGTCCTTACGGAGGACACGGCCGACATGGCCATGGTGCTGATGCTGGCCCTGCCGCGCCGCCTGGTTGAAGGGGCCGAGATGCTGCTGCGCGACGGGCATTGGGCCGGCTGGTCCCCCACCTCCATGCTCGGCACCCGTCTGCGCGGCAAGTCCCTCGGCATCGTCGGCATGGGGCGCATCGGTACCGCCGTCGCCTATCGGGCCCGCGCCTTCGGCCTCAACATCCACTACTTCTCCCGCAACCGGCGGCCGCTGGCGGTGGAAGTGCCGCTCGGCGCCACCTACTGGGACGATCTCGACCGGATGATCGAGGCCGTCGACATCGTCTCGCTGCACACCCCGCTGACCCGCGAGACCCAGAACATCCTCTCTCCCGACCGCCTGAAGCGCATGCGAGCGGGGAGTTTCGTCGTCAATGTCAGCCGCCCCGAACTGCTCGACGAGGAGGCACTCCTCTCCGGCATCGAGAGCGGCCACCTGTCCGGCGCCGCCCTCGACGTCTTCGATAACCGCAACGGCATCAATCCGCGCCTGCTGGCGCTGGCGCAGGACCATCGGATCGTGCTGACCGGTCACATGGCGTCCGCCACCCTCGAGGCACGCACCGAGATGGGCGAGGCGGTGATCGTCAACATCCGGACCTTCATGGATGGCCATCAGCCGCCGCATCGGGTCCTGCCTGAGGGCCTCAAGGCCGCCGCCCGTCCGGCGGCGCGCTAACCCGCGGCAATTGACGTTGCACCGCCAAGCGCATAATCGGTCGGCATGAGCAAAGACAATAAACCGGCAGGCCCCAGCCAGCGCATGCTGCGGGTGGGCGAACTGGTCCGCCATGCCCTGGCGGCCATCTTCGCCCGCGGCGATGTCGAGGATGACGCCCTGGCCGGCGCCGTGATCACCGTGCCCGAAGTGCGCATGACACCCGATCTCAAGATCGCCAATGCCTACGTCATGCCCCTCGGCGGCCAGCACGCCGAGGAGATCGTCGCCGCCCTCAATCGCAACCGCAAGTTCATCCGCGGCCGCGTCGCGCCGCAGATCAACATGAAGTTCGCCCCCGAAATCCGCTTCTTCGTCGACGATACCTTCGATGAGGCGAGCAGGATCGATTCCCTGCTGCGTTCCGACCGCGTGCAGCGCGACCTGCGCGACGATGACGAGGACGGCGACCAGCAGTGACTTCCCCCCGCCGCGCCAAGCGCGCCATCTCGGGCTGGGTCGTCCTGAACAAGCCCTTCGACATGACCTCCACCCAGGCCGTGGGCAAGGTGCGCTGGCTGTTCGCCGCACAGAAGGCCGGCCATGCCGGCACGCTCGACCCGCTCGCCACCGGCATCCTGCCCATCGCGCTGGGGGAGGCAACCAAGGCCGTGCCCCAGGTGCAGGACGGCACCAAGGTCTACCGCTTCGCGATCCGCTGGGGTGTCGCCACCACCACCGATGACGCTGAAGGTTCGGTTCTGGCTGAATCCGATGTCCGTCCCACCGCCGAAGCACTGCAGTCGGTGCTGCCGCGTTTTACCGGCACCATCCTGCAGAAGCCGCCTGCCTTTTCGGCCATCAAGATCGCCGGAGAGCGCGCCTACGATCTGGCCCGCGCTGGTCAGGCAGTCGACATCGAGCCGCGGGAAGTCGACATCGACGCCATCCGCATCGTCGAGCATGGCGCCGAGCAGTCCGTTCTCGAAGTCACCTGCGGCAAGGGCACCTATGTCCGCGCCCTCGCGCGCGACATCGCCGAAGTGCTCGGCACCCGCGGCCATGTCGCCCTGCTGCATCGGGCTGCCGTCGGCCCCTTCACCGACGAGGATGCCGTCACGATCGAAGACCTCGAAGCTGCCGCCGAGGGCGATCGCGATTCCCTGCTGAAGCCGGTTGCCGCGGGGTTTGCCGACCTGCCAGAGATTCGGCTGGATCCGGTCCAGGCCACCGGCGTCCGCCATGGCAACCCGGTCCTGTTGACCGGTGCCGGAGCCCCGGCATCTCTCGATGAGTGCTGGGCGAGCTTCAAGGGTGAGGTCGTCGCGACCGGCTGGGTGGAGTTCGGCCAGTTCAAGCCGAAGCGCGTCTTCAACACCTAGGTCCGTTCAATCCGTCCCCCGGCTATCATCGCGGGGTTCGAAGAACAAAGGCGGGGCTGGTGCCCCGCCTTTCTGCTGATCAGGTGAACAGCATGATGATGACGATCAGGAAGACCGGAACGCCAAGAAGCCAGAGGCCGATTGCACGAAACATGTCCTGGTCCTTTCTTCAGAAGCGGCGGAAGACGTCGGCGAAGACGGTGGCATTGTCGCGGTGGTTGCCACCCCTCTGCGCGGCCCAGTAGGCGCCGATGGCGGACACCAAGCTTGCGGCGGCAATCAGAAACGCGGCGATGATCGCGGTATTGCGCGCAATCCGTGCTGCTTCCAGTGCCTCCTGCCTTGCAGCCTCGACATTGGCGATGGTCTGGTCGACCCGGGCCTGGGCTTCTTCCGGCGCAAGGCCGGTATTGGCCGCGACGGACTGGACGAGATAGGCCCGGTCTTCTTCGGCC
>JAEZHZ010000182.1 GCA_023436745.1 Pseudomonadota bacterium
AAGGCCCAGAACAGGTTCTCGCGGATGTTGCGCATGGTGGCCCGGCTGACGGTGATGGCATCGAGCACGCCGCGAGGGTCGCCGCCCACCAGCACCACGTCAGCGCTTTCGATGGCAACATCGGTGCCGTTGCCGACGGCGATCCCGACATCGGCTTCTGCGAGGGCAGGGGCGTCGTTGATGCCGTCTCCCACATAGGCAACCGTCTGTCCGTTGCTGCGCAGGCCCCGGACGACCTCGGCCTTGTCGGCCGGAAGGACCTCGGCGCGAACTTCGTCTATGCCGAGTTCGCGGGCAATCGCCGCGGCCGTGCGGCGGTCGTCACCGGAGATCATCGCGGTCCTGACGCCCAGCCGGTGCAGCGCAGCGATGGTGTCGGCGCTGTTGGGCTTGACGACGTCGGCCACGACAATCGCGGCAGCCGGCGTCCCATCGATGGCGACGTAGACAGCCGTGCGGCCGGCATCCGTGACTTCGTCGATCCTTGTGCGGAAGTCGCCGAGATCCATGTCCTCCAGCAGTCGCGCGGAGCCGACTTCCACCCGGCGCCCCGATATGGTCGCGGAGATGCCACGCCCGGGCAGGGACTGAAAGTCCGTCACCTGAGGAAGGCTCAGCCCCGCCCGCTCGGCGGCCGCGACCACCGCGATGGCGATCGGGTGCTCCGAGCGGGACTCGGCCGCGGCGACCAGTGCCAGCACCTCGTCGTGGTCGAAGTCGTCGTCGAGGATGATGTCGGTGAGCTCCGGCTTGCCGACGGTGAGCGTGCCGGTCTTGTCGAAGGCGACGATGTCGGCCCGCTGCAACTGCTGCAGCGCCTCGCCGCGGCGGAACAGAACCCCGAGTTCAGCGGCCCGGCCGGTGCCGACCATGATTGCCGTTGGCGTGGCAAGGCCCATGGCACACGGGCAGGCGATGATCAGCACCGCGACGGCATTGACGAGCCCGTAGCTGAGCGATCCGCCCCAGAAGGTCCAGGCGGCGAACGTCAGCAGGGCGGCAAGTATCACGGCTGGCACGAACCAGAAGGTGACGCGATCGACCACCTGCTGGATCGGCAGCTTGCCTGCCTGTGCATCCTCGACCATGCGGATGATCTGGGCCAGCACCGTGTCGCTGCCGACGCGGGTGGCGCGGAAGCGGATGCTGCCGCCGGTATTGATGGTGCCACCGGTAACGCTGGCGCCCGCCGTCTTGGTGACGGGAAGCGGCTCGCCGGACAGCATCGATTCATCCACATGCGCTTCGCCATCGATGACCGTGCCGTCGACAGCGATTTTCTCACCCGGGCGGACAACGATCACGTCGCCGACGCGCACATCGGCCACGTCTACATCGGCAGTCGTTCCGTTGCGCTCGACCCGCGCCGTGCGCGGCTGCTGTCGCACCAGACGCTGGATCGCCTCGCCAGTGCGTCCCTTCGCCATCGCCTCCAGCAGGCGACCGACCAGGATGAGCGTGACGATCACGGCCGCAGATTCAAAATAGACGTTCCGCGTGCCGGGCGGCAGGATCTGTGGCGCGAAGGTGACGATGGTGGAGTAGAGCCAGGCGGCACCGGCACCGAGCGCCACCAGCGAGTTCATCTCCGGGGCGCCACGCAGCAGCGCCGGCACGCCGATACGGAAGAAGCGCCAGCCGGGCACGAACAGGACGAACGTCGCCAGCGCAAAGTAGATGACATAGAGCAGGTCCATCCCGACCAGGTTCATCACCGCCATGTGGAAGGGCGGATAAAGGTGGCCGAGCATCTCAGTCAGGAACAGCGGGATGGTGGGTATCGCCGCGATGATGACATCGCGCCTGAGGACTGCCGCATCCTCGTCGTGGTGATGGTGGCCGGCATGCTCATGCCGGTGGTCCGGCGGTGGCGTGACGGTGGCAGTGTAGCCTGCCTTGCCGATGGCCTCGAGCAAAGGTTCGACCTCTGCAGGGGGGCCGAGCTCGACGGTGGCGCGCTCGGTCGCGAGGTTTACGGATGCGGACTTGACCTCGGGCACCTTGAGCAGGGCTCGCTCGACACGTGCCACGCAGGAAGCGCAGGTCATGCCGTTGATATCGATAGAGACAGTCTTGTCGTGGACGTGCTGGTTCATGGGTCCTACCTCGTCCACCAGCATATAAGGCTTCCCACCATGGGAAGGTCAAGGGCAGTCGCAGACGATCGACGACGCATGTGGAAGTAACGCTTTTTGTGCATCCCTGGCCCCGTTCTGCGACGCCGCGTGGGCACCAATCCGAACGGGTGGGGCGGACGTTTTTCTCTGGGGCGGCAGGAGGATGCAGCGCGCAAACCCCGCATCACCGGGCTCCGTCTGCCTTAACCGGAGCTACAGTGTGCCTCTTCCCTGTGCACGTGCTGCATAACGGATGTGCATCAGGGCCAACTACTAATCACGACCTATCGACTCTACATGAGGGGCATCAAGCGAAGGGGAATTGAGAAATGAACATCCGTCAGCGTATCGCCAAGTTTGCCCAGTACCAGCGCACCATGCGTGAGCTCAGCGCTCTCGACCAGCGCCAGCTGCAGGACCTCGGCATCACCCGTGGCGACATCAAGGCGATTGCCAGCGGTACCTACACCGGCAACTAAGCCATCGGCCCAGAGGCTGAACCGTAAAGGCGTCCGATCCGGGCGCCTTTTGCTTTTTAAGGAGTGCTAGCGCACAAGGTCCGCCAAGCGGGCTCCGAGAAAGCGGACGAGATCATCCGGCCCGATCCGGATCTGCAGGCCCCTCTGCCCACCATTCAGGTAAATCTCGTCATAGAGCGTCGCGAGTTCGTCGATCGCCGTCGGTACGCTCCTGCGCTGCCCCAGCGGGCTGATACCGCCCACCTTGTAGCCCGTCAGTCGCTCTGCGTCGGCGGGCTTCATC
This sequence comes from Pseudomonadota bacterium, assembly GCA_023436745.1. Taxonomy (GTDB): domain Bacteria; phylum Pseudomonadota; class Alphaproteobacteria; order Rhizobiales; family Devosiaceae; genus Devosia. The sequence continues at coordinate 2,880 of JAEZHZ010000182.1, forward strand.
ATGTGCGCCGACTTGCCACCGAGAGCCGCTGCGAGCTTCTTCATGTTCACCTCCTCGTCGGAAGGAACGACGGCACAGACCGGCTTGCCATCGAGCTCAGCCATCAGCGTCTTGAACACGATGCCGGGGGAGACGCCCATAGCCTCGGCCGCCTGAAGCCCGACCCGCTCGGCATTGGGGTCATAGTCATAGCTGGCGAGCTGGAACGGTATGCCGGCTTTGGCCAGAGCCTGGGTCGCAGGGGTCGTCTTGGACATGCACCCGTTTTAGGTCAAAGCCGGCGAAGCGCAAGGCTCAGCGATCGAGATCGGGCCGCGGTGTCCAGCGCGCGTCCTCGGCCGGACTGACGTAACCCTCCAGACCCACATCGCGCAGGATGTGCCGGGAGAGCTCGAGGGACTGGATGGCGCGCCGGCGGCGCGCTTCCGGGCTGCCGGCCACCCGCGTCACGGCGGCGGCGGGCAGGCTTGCGAAGAGGGCAAGAAAGCCGGGTATGGTCACCATTTTTCGCATCCACCAGCCATATGGCCGGTGTCCTCGTGCAGTTGACTTGGCCTGAAGGATGCTCCTCTCTTGTTGCCCACTCCAACTAAGCGTCGATAAGGACGCATAAGGAGATTTTATGTGGGCACCCTGCCGCCGCTGACCGCCGTGCGCGCCTTCGAGGCCGTTGCCCGGCACCTGAGCTTTACCCGCGCCGCCGATGAACTCGGCATGACACAGGCAGCGGTGAGCTATCAGATCAAGTTGCTGGAAGAGCGGCTCGGCTCGCCGCTTTTCCTGCGCCGGCCGAGGCAGGTGGAACTGACGGACCTCGGCGCCCGGCTTGCCCCGGAAGTGTCCCGCGCCTTCGACATGCTGCGGGAAGCCTTCGCCAGCACGCGGGACCGGGCAGAGGGCATGCTGTCGCTGACCGTGGTGCCCACCTTCGCCAGCCGGTGGCTGGCTGCGCATATCGGGCTGTTCCAGATGGCGCAGCCGGAACTGGCTGTGCGCATCGACACCGCGACGCATATGGTCGACTTCACCCGCGAGGAGTTCGACGCGGCCATCCGGGCGACGCATACCCTCGGGCCCGGCCTGATGGGCGAAAAGCTCCTCAAGGTCGAGTTCGCCCCGTTGCTCCATCCGCGGCTGGTGGAGGAATATCAGGTGCGCGAGCCGGCCGACCTGCTGCGGGTGCCGCAGATATCACCCGACGATCCCTGGCTGCCGGCCTGGCTGCACCTGGCCGGGGTGCCCGATGTGGAACTGCGGCAGAAGGTGTTCGTCAGCCTCGGCTTCCAGCATCTCGAGGCGGAGGCGGCAATGGCGGGGCGCGGTGTCGCCATGCTGACGCCGCCCTTCTATCAGGTGGAGATTGCTGCCGGCCGGCTGGTGCAGCCGTTTCCGACGGTGGGATGGGAGGGGCATTACTACTACTTCGCTTATCCCGAGAGCCGGCGAAACTGGCCCAAGATCAAGGCTTTCCGCGAGTGGGTGATGGCGGCGACAGCCCCGCTCAGGGCGCTGGAGCAGAGCTGAGGCACGCTCGTTCGGCCGCGGAAACCACGAAGGGCCCGCCCGGGGGGCGGG
>JAEZHZ010000244.1 GCA_023436745.1 Pseudomonadota bacterium
GGGTCGATGACGGCACGATAGCCGAGAATGTATCCTTGGTCCTCCAGCCGCTTGATGCGGGCTTGGCAGGGCGTCTTCGACAGGTTCACCCGGCGGCTGAGCTCGGCGACGCTAATGCGACCGTTGCGGGAGAGCTCATTGAGGATGCGCCGGTCGATCTGGTCCAAAGGGCTGGGATCTGGATGCTTCATGGTCGGTTCTCCTGCGGGAGGCCCTCTCAATATAGCACTGTCCTGCGCGCGCGTGCCAGTTCGGGCGAAACGCCTGCAGCGGCTGTGGCAAAATCGAACAGTTGTCCCCCAGGTGTTTCGCCATGATCTCCGCCCCCGATGCCCGCCGCTCCATTCATTCCCGCCTCTTTGCCGACGAGACCCAGCTGGTTCGCAGCCTGATTGCAGATACGGGCCTCGACGAGGCCGCCCGGCAGGCGATTTCCGGCCGCGCGGTGGAGCTGGTGGAGGCGGTCCGCAGCGGCACCAAGCTCGGGCTGATGGAGAGCTTCCTCACCGAGTACGGGCTCGACAGCGACGAGGGGCTGGCGCTGATGTCGCTGGCCGAGGCGCTGCTGCGCGTGCCCGACAGCGAGACGGTGGACGCGCTGATCCACGACAAGGTGGGAGGGGCCGACTGGGCCAGCCATTTCGGCGGGTCGCCGAGCCCGCTGGTCAATTTCTCGTCCTGGGCCCTCAACCTGACGGCAGAAGTGCTTGGTGAACCGGAAGTCGGGCCGAAGAACGCGCTGCACCGGGCGGTCGCTCGGCTCGGCGAGCCGGTGATCCGCACTGCGGTGGGGCATGCGATGCGGCTCATGGGCAGCCAGTTCGTGTTCGGCCGCACCATCGACGAGGCGATCGGCAATGCCCGCAAACCGGAATCCCTTGGTTACCGGTATTCCTACGACATGCTTGGCGAGGCGGCCCGCACTGCGGACGACGCGCAGCGCTATTTCGATGCATACCTGCACGCCATCAACGCGCTGACGCCGCACTGCATCCACGGCGCGGTGCGCGACAACCCCGGCATCTCCGTGAAGCTCAGCGCGCTGCATCCGCGCTACGAGGTGGCGCAGCGCGACCGGGTCATGACCGAACTGGTCGATGTCACCCGGCGGCTGGCGATGGCGGCGGCCAAGGCGAACATGGGGTTCAACATCGACGCCGAGGAGGTGGACCGGCTGGATCTCTCGCTGGACGTGATCGAGGCGGTACTCGAGACACCGGAACTTGCTGGCTGGGAAGGCTTCGGCGTGGTCGTGCAGGCTTATGGCAAGCGCGTGCTGCCGCTGATCGACTGGCTGGAAGCCACTGCAGCGCGGCTCAACCGCAGGATCATGGTGCGGCTGGTGAAGGGCGCCTACTGGGATGCCGAGATCAAGCGGGCGCAGGTCATGGGGCTGCCTGCCTATCCGGTCTATACCCGCAAGGCAGCGACCGACGTCAGCTACATCGCGGCCGCACGCAAGCTGTTCGCGGCCGAGCACATCTATCCGCAGTTCGCGACACACAACGCTCATACGGCAGCGGCAGTGCTGCACCTGGGCAACGCCGCCGGGCGGAGCCGGGACAGCTACGAGTTCCAGCGCCTGCACGGCATGGGCGAGCAGTTGCACGAGGTGCTGCGCAAGCGGCACGCAACCACGACGCGCATCTACGCGCCGGTGGGCGCCCACAAGGACCTCCTGGCCTATCTGGTGCGGCGCCTGCTCGAGAACGGCGCCAACGGCTCGTTCGTGTACCAGATCGCCGACAACGACATCCCCGCCGCAGCAGTGGCGGAGGACCCGATCGGCAAGTTGCTGGCGCTTGGCGATGCCATCCCCAACCCATCGATCGCGCAGCCGCTCGACATCTTCGGCAAGCGGCGGAACTCGCGTGGGCTCGACCTCACGGATCCGGTCATGTTCGGCGCAGCCGATGCTGCCCGGAGCGCCTTCCAGACCCACCAGTGGCGGGCTGCGCCGCTTGGCGCGATGTCGGCGCCAGGCGGAGCGGAGCTGCCGGTGATGAACCCTGCGGACCGGAACGACACTGTGGGTGTGGTGGTCGAGGCGTCCGAGGCGCAGGTGCGCGAGGCGTTCGCGGCAGCGGTGGCTTCTGGCTGGGGTACACGTCCGGTGGCTGAGCGGGCAGACCTGCTGCTGCGCGTGGCGGACCTGTACGAGGCCCATTCGGCGGAGTTTCACGCACTGCTGGCTCGAGAGGCCGGCAAGACCTGGGCGGACGCCGTGGCGGAAGTGCGCGAAGCGGTGGACTTCCTGCGCTACTATGCGGACGAAGCAGCCCGGCTGACCGGGGCGGCACGCGGGCCGTTCGTCTGCATTTCGCCGTGGAACTTCCCGCTGGCGATCTTCACCGGACAGATCGCAGCGGCGCTGGCGGCAGGCAACCCGGTACTGGCGAAGCCCGCGCCGCAGACGCCATTGATCGCCCACCGCGCGGTGCAGCTGATGCACGAGGCCGGCATCCCGACCGACGCAGTGCAGCTGCTGCCCGGCGGCCCGCAGGTCGGAACGCTGCTGACGTCCAATCCGGCCCTGGCCGGTGTTGCGTTCACCGGATCGCTGCCGACCGCGCGAGCCATCGAGCGGACAATGGCGGAGCATGCCTCCCCGCAGGCGCCGCTGATCGCCGAGACCGGCGGGCTCAATGCCATGATCGTCGATACGACGGCACTGACCGAGCAGGCGGTTCGGGACGTCGTCGCGTCCGCCTTCCAGTCAGCCGGACAGCGATGCTCGGCCTTGCGCATTCTCTATGTGCAGGAGGAGGCGGCGGAGCGCACCTTCGAGATGCTGAAGGGGGCGATGGACGAATTGCGCCTCGGCAATCCCTGGGCACTGGAAACCGATGTCGGCCCGATCATCGACCAGCCGGCCGTCGACAAGATCAGCGCCTATGTTGCGGCGCGAGAGGCGCAGGTGGTGCACCGCCTGTCGGCGCCCCTGGACGGCACGTTCGTCGCGCCGACAGTGATCCGGGTTGGAGGCATCGCCGACATTCCCGAGGAGATCTTCGGGCCGGTTCTGCACGTAGCAACGTTCCGCGCCGACCAGATGGAGCAGGTGATCGCGGCGATCAACGCCTCGGGGTACGGGCTGACCTTCGGCATGCACACCCGCATCTCGTCGCGGGTAAAGCGGCTGGCGGGGCAGGTCCATGCCGGCAACATCTATGTCAACCGCAACCAGATCGGTGCGGTGGTGGGCTCGCAGCCCTTCGGCGGGGAAGGCCTCTCCGGCACGGGCCCCAAGGCGGGCGGGCCGCACTACCTGCCGCGCTTCACGCTCGGCGGCAGCGAACTGCAGCAGGGCGTGCTCGACCTGCCGGGTCCGACCGGCGAGAGCAACCAGCTCCACGTTGTGCCGCGCGGTACCGTGCTGTGCATGGGGCCGAGCGAGGAAGACCGCACCGCACAGCGGCAGATGGCCGAGCAGGCGGGGTGCCGCGCCGAGGCTGCGGACGACATCGCGGCTCTTACGACCGGCGGCGGCTTCGATGCGGTTGCGTGGTTCGGCGATGATGCGGGGCTCAGGCAGATCCGGCAGGCGCTGAGCCGCCGCGATGGCGCCCTGCTGCCGATCATTGCGGGCCCGCAGGACATTGGCCGGTTGCAGCTCGAGCGGCATGTCTGCATCGACACGACGGCTGCAGGCGGCAACGCGTCTCTGATTGCGTCGGCTGCCTAGGCGGACACAACACAACCTCCCCCGCAAGCGGGGGAGGAGCATTCACGTTCTCTGTTCTGGTGAGGGAATGTCGCGAGGCGTTCCCGCGGTCTCAACTCCCCCGCATGGGGGAAGGAGGAGCGCCGGGCATGAACTTGCCTTGACTTGCCCGCCGGCCCGGGACGCTGCCGGTGAAGTCAGAACCACCCCGGCGCGCCAGCCGGGGTGACACGTGCGTGAGGGTAGCGGCTAGCGTGCTGCCAGAACGGCGAGCTTGGCCGGGATCAGGAGAACGTCGCGGATAAGCTGCAGGCGCTCCGGGGTATAGTGGCCGGCCACGTCGAGCAGGTTCATGC
>JAEZHZ010000248.1 GCA_023436745.1 Pseudomonadota bacterium
ACAACCTAACGTTGCGCTTGTTATTGCCGCTATACTTGCAATTCCATGACCAGGACATCGCGGGGAGGAACCGTGAGATGGCTGCCCTCCACCTGCCCTCCGGGCCAGTAGGTCTGGCCTGCGCTCACCGGTCGCCCGTCGACGCTGACCGAGACAGTTGCCGCCTCGCGGCTGGGATTGAGCAGCCACAGCACGCGCCTGCCTCCTGCCTCGTGCAGGCGCGCCTGCAGGCGATTGTCGGACAGGACGACGCGCTGTGTGCGGCCCGCCCAGTCGAGCACCGCCGCGAAGTAGGCGAGGTTGTTGGCCTCGCTGCGGGTGAAGTAGCCGACACCCGGGTGTGAACCGACCAGCAGGGTACGGCCGCTGCCGAACTGGTGCTCGACCACCGCCGTACGACCGTCGCTGAAGGCGCCGAGGGCTCGTCCGCCCTGCAGCGCATACGACTGCAGGAAGCCGCCGCCACGGACCGGCTGGCCGCGGAAATCGAAGGCGATGCGGTCGCCGATATCCGGCATGAACTCGACCTCGTCCTCGCGCACGCCGAACACCGCGTCGAGGCCGTGGTTGGGCTGCACCGTTCCCACCTTGCCCCGATCGCCGAAATAGCCGGGCGTTGCCTCCGAGATCAGCGTGCCGCCCTGCTCCACCCACAGGCGGAGCGCTTCCGCGGTGCCGCTGTTCATGGCGATCGGGTACGGCGCGTAGAGGATATCGTAGCCGGCTATGTCGTCGATGTGGACCCAGTCGGCCTGCACGCCATTGTCGAAGAAGCCGCGATAGGCGCCCCACATGGCCTGCCGGTAGGTTTCGGGGCAGTGGCGGGCGTTGAGCAGGTAATCCCAGGCCTGCGCCTCGGGGATCACGAGCAGGCCGATGTCTCCCTTGACCGGCCGGGCCTCGAACAGGGTCTTCTGGGCCGGTGCGTTGGCCCATCTGGCGAGTTCGCTCGCCATGTCGGAGCGCGGGGTGCGGCTGCCGTCCATGCAGTAGGAGCCGAAGGCGCCAAACAGCGGACCGTCGAGCAGCGGCCGATAGCGCAGGTTGAGCACGCCGGTCGCCCCGGCCGCGAAGGAGGTCATGGTCAGCAGGCGGATATCCTCCGGCTCCATGACGCGCGCATCTTCCTTGTCCCGGCCCAGCACCTGCGGCTGCATCCACAGCGGCCCGCCGGGGCGCTCGGCATGCCACCACTTCTTGCCGCGGGCGGCGGCGCGGGTCAGGTCCGGGCCGAAGAAGTTCTGCCAGGGCTTGAAGCCGCGCCGGCCAGGGACCCAGGTCAGCCCGTAGAGCTCGACCTTGGAGGCGGCGAGCCAGTCGTCGGAGCCGTTGGCGGCCATGTTGGGAATGGCGCCGCCGACGCCGTGGGCGGCGATCAGGCAATCCTGGTCGACGGCGCGGATGGTGTCGATCCGCCACTGCATCTGGCCGTAGTAGTTGTCGCGCTTGAACTCCAGCCAGTCGAGGTTCTGCGGATAGGCAGCCACCTCGCGGGGCGCCTGGATGTCGTCCCACTCGGCGTATGAATAGCGGTACCAGGCGTTGGCGAGCGTTTCGAGGTCGCCGTATTTCCGCTGCAGCCAGCGGCGGAAGTCGGCCTGCATCCACTCGGAATAGTCGACATCGGCGGAGTAGTTGACCTCGTTCCACACGTCGTAGCCGAGCAGTCCCGGATGGCCCTTGTAGCGGGTGGCGAGGGCGGTGAGGAAGGCGCCGGCGGCTTCCTTCACCTCCGGGCAGTTCATGGTCAGGGAGCCCGCGCCGCCACCATTGTGGGCGAAGCCGCCCACCGCGGCGCTGACACCCATGACCGGCTCGAGTTCGCGGCCATCGGCGCGGATCACGCGGGCGTGGGCAAATTTGCGCCACGCCCAGTCCGGAACGGTGTGGGTCAGTTCGGCGATGATGGTCCTGATGCCGTTCTTCGCGGCGAGGTCCATCTGGCGGTCATAGTCGTCCCAGTCGTAGACCCCCGGACGGCGCTCGATGGCCGACCACATGAACCAGTGCCGGAAGACGTTGAGCCCATCCTCGGCGGCGACGCCGTAGTCGCGCTCCCAGTCCTCCCGCGGCGGGTTGGACTTGCGGAAGTAGACGGCCCCGAACGGGGTCTGCGGCAGCTTGTCGAGCGGCATTCTGGGTGTCTCCGGTCAACAGGAGGCCGGGCAGCTCCGTACGCCGCCGCGGGATCTCCCTCGATCTCTGTTCGGGCTAGTCGGCGCGGGCGGCGCCGGCCATGGTCTCAAGCGTGCGGATCAGGGCCGAATGGTCCTTGTCGCCGTCGCCAAGCGCGAGGGCCGCGTTCATCAGCTGCGCGGTGGCGGCGGTGTTGGGCAGGGAAACCTCCAGCGCCCTCGCGGCATCCAGCGCCAGCGCCAGGTCCTTGCGGTGGAGCCGGATGCGGAAGCCGGGATCGAAGGTGCGCTTGACCATCCGCTCGCCGTGCAGCTCGAGGATGCGGGAGGACGCAAAGCCGCCCATCAGCGCCTCGCGGACCTTTGCGGGGTCTGCCCCGGCCTGCCGGGCGAACAGCATCGCCTCGGCCACCGCCTCGATGGTGAGCCCGACGATGATCTGGTTCGCCACCTTGGCCGTCTGGCCATCGCCGACACCGCCGACGCGGGTGATGTTCTTGCCCATCAGCTCGAACAGAGGCAGGGCGCGCTCGAAGGCGGCCTCGCTGCCGCCGACCATGATGGTCAGGGCGGCGTTCTTCGCACCGACCTCGCCTCCGGAAACCGGGGCATCAAGGTAGTCCACGCCCTGCTCCCCAAGTCGCGCGGCGAAGGTCTTGGTGGCGACGGGCGAGATCGAGCTCATGTCGATGACCAGCGCGCCGGGGCGAACGCCCTCGGCAACCCCGCCGGGCCCGAACAGCACGGCCTCCACATCTGGCGTGTCCGGCACCATCAGGATGACGACATCGGCTGCAGCAGCCGCTTCACTGGCGCTGTCGACCGCCTTGGCGCCAGCATCGACAAGATGTTGCGACACCGGCTTCACACGATGCACGAACAGCTCGTGACCTCCGGCGATCAGGTGGCCGGCCATGGGGCGCCCCATCACGCCCAGTCCGATGAATCCGATCTTCATGGCTCAGGCCCTCCGCAGATATGGGGCCATCCAGCCGAGGCCCTCTGTTGTTGTGGTTCGTGGCTTGTATTCGCAGCCGACCCAGCCGGCGTAGCCGAGCCGGTCGAGTTCGGCGAAGACGAAGCCGTAGTTGATCTCGCCCGTGCCCGGCTCGTTGCGGCCGGGATTGTCGGCGACCTGCACATGGCCGATGCGGTCGAACAGGCGCTCGAAGGTCGGCACCAGGTCTCCCTGCGAGATCTGCATGTGATAGAAATCGTACTGGATCTTGAGGTTGTGGACGCCCGCCATGGCCATGATGCGCTCGGCATGGTCGGTGGTCGAGACGTGGTAGGTCGGCATGTCGCGCCGGTTGATCGGCTCGAAGACCAGGGCGATGCCGGCGTCCGCCAGCCGCGGGGCGGCGTAGGCGAGATTGTCGGCGAGGGT
>JAEZHZ010000277.1 GCA_023436745.1 Pseudomonadota bacterium
CCTCCTGCGCCGCGTTGTAGCGGGCGCAGGGGGCCGGCCGGCAATTGGGCGTCTTCCTTGTCCGCTGCTACGGCCACGTGACCGGTGCCCTGGCGCTGCTGCTGATCTTCGGACCGCTGGTGCTGGAAGCAGTGGGGCAGGGGGAGGGAACCGTCGCCGCCCATTTCGTACCGGTGGCGCTGCTCGCGTTCGGTGCAGCGCTGGTCTACGTCAACGGAGCGATCCTCGTCGGCCTCAAACGTCCCATCGCCGGCTTCCTCGCCGATTCGATCTTCCGTCCCCTGATCGTGCTGGCGGCGTTCGTTGCGACCCTCGGCATCGGCGTGGATGCGGATGCCTTCACCACAATGCTGTGGTGGATGGCCCTGGGGAGCGTGACGATCGGGCTCGTGCACTTCGGCTTTGTGCTGATGACGCTGCCGCGGGTTGGCGACACCGCTGTGCTCCGTCCGGAGGAGCCCCGTCGCTGGTGGCGTTTCGCGCTGCCCTGGGTGCTGATCTCCCTCGCCACGGACTTCTTCTTCGACATCGACCTGCTGCTGCTCAGCCACAGCCTGACCCGCGAGGAACTGGCGATCTTCGGTGTCTGTACGAGGCTGTTCTCGCTCGCCTCGTTCGGCGTGGCCGCGGTCTATGCGGTGACGCTGCCGGACATGTTCGAGAGCGAGGCCAACGCGGATCGCGACGGCTTCAATCGCAAGGTGGGTGACGCCAACTTCATAGCCAGCATCACTTCGATGGTGCTGTTCGGAGGCATGCTGCTGGCTGCCCCGTTCCTGCTGATGCTGTTCGGGCCGGGCTTCTCGGAAGGCGCGGTGCCCCTGGCCCTGTTGTGCCTGGCGCTGGTCATCCGTTCGGCGCTGGGCCCGGCCTCGATGGTTTTGTCGATCCACGACCGGCCCTATGCCAGCCTGCCGTCGGTGGCGCTGGGCATGCTGACGCTTGTTGGGTGCAATGCCCTGTTCGTCCCACTGCTTGGCCTGACCGGAGCCGCCCTCGCTGCGGTGACCGGCATAGCGGTGTGGTCGCTGGCACAATGGTGGGTGGCGCTGCGCACGGCCCACCTCGACGTGTCGATCATGCAGTGGTTCCGCACGCGCCGCGCTGCGGTGCCGGCGGAATAGATCAGCCGAACAGGGCCAGCCGCGCGAGGCGGGAGAGGCGGTGCTTCAGCCCGCCATTGATGCCGCGGTCGTAGCCGGGCTCCTGCTTGGTCAGTGCCCGTTCGTAGAGCAGGTAGTCCTCGCCGAATATGTGCTGCTCGAGGGTCGCCACGTGTCGGAAGCCAAGGCGGTTCATGATGGCCGCCGCGGGGTCGTTCCCCGATTTGGTGTAGGTGGCGATCTTGTGGAAGCGCCCGTTGTCCCAATGGCTTATGAAGTTGCGCATGCCATAGAGCGCCAGTGCTGACCGACGGTATTCGGGGAACACGTAAGACCAGTAGAGCCACAGCGTTCCCAGTTCCGGTCCCGAGATCATGAATCCTGCCGGAGTCCCGTTCCGGATGAACAGGAGCACGTGATGCGGGTCGACGTCATGCAGCGCCGCCAGGAACTCCGGGGTCAGCCGGGCCTTCTCGAATGCCTTGAACTCCTCCGCGTAGAAAGGGGAGGTGTCGATGGCTTCCATGAGCCTGCGGTGGACGAGCTTCAGTTCCTTGAACTGCGCCGGGCGCACGGCATACCCCGCTGGGGGTGTGCTCGTCTCCGGTGTCGCAAGGGCTGTGTCGCTCATTGCCGGCTCCCATTGGTCGGCGCGAGCATACCAATGGGTCAGCGGTTTCCAAAAGCCCGTGCCGTGAAGCAGTTAACGGCTTGTCCGGGGCTGGTGGACCCATGCGACAGAAGCAGCCCTTGCCGATGGCGGGGGTGGTCATTAGAAGAGAACCGGGAGAGGTAGGAGGACGAGGATGAGCGAGCAGCTCATATTCCAGCCAAGCGCGGCTGCCATTGCGCGCACCCATACCACGCAGGAGCGTTACGAGGAGCAGTACCAGCGCTCGATAACCGATCCGAATGGGTTCTGGGCCGAGCAGGCCCAGCGCCTGGACTGGGTCAAGTTCCCTACGGTTATCAAGAACACCAGCTTCAGCTATCCGGACGTGTCGATCAAATGGTTCGAGGACGGCGTGCTCAACGTCTCCTACAACTGCATCGACCGCCATCTGGCCGAGCACGGTGACGACGTTGCCATCATCTGGGAACCGGACAACCCGGCCGACGAGGCCGAGTACATCACCTATCGCACCCTGCATGAGAAGGTGTGCCGCTGCGCCAACGTTCTGAAGTCGCTTGGCGTCCGCAAGGGTGATCGCGTCACCATCTACCTTCCGATGATTCCCCAGGCCGCCTATGCCATGCTGGCCTGCGCGCGCATCGGGGCCGTTCATTCCGTGGTGTTCGGTGGCTTCTCGCCGGACGCTCTCGCCGGCCGCATCAATGACTGCGACTCCGCCGTGGTGATCACCGCCGACGAGGGGCGCCGCGGTGGCAAGACCATTCCGTTGAAGGCGAATGTCGACAAGGCCCTGCAGGACTGCCCTGGCGTCCAGAAGGTCCTCGTGGTGCACAACACTGGTGCCGATGTGCCCATGAAGGGCTCGCGTGACATCTGGTGGCACGAGGCTGCCGCCGGCGTCGAGCCGTTCAACGATCCGGAGCCGATGAACGCGGAGGATCCGCTGTTCATCCTCTACACCTCCGGCTCGACCGGCAAGCCGAAGGGTGTTCTGCACACCCAGGGCGGGTATCTCACCTATGCCTCGCTCACGCACGAGTTGAGCTTCGACTACCAGCGTGGCGAGATCTTCTGGTGCACCGCGGACGTGGGCTGGGTCACCGGGCACAGCTACATCGTCTACGGCCCGCTGGCGAACGGTGCCACCACCGTGATGTTCGAGGGGATTCCCTCCTGGCCGGACAGCGGCCGTTTCTGGCAGGTGGTCGAGCGGCACAAGGTCAACATCTTCCACACCGCCCCCACCGCGATCCGCGCCCTGATGGGTGCCGGTTCCGAATGGGCCGACAAGTACGAGATGTCGAGCCTGCGCCTGCTGGGCACGGTGGGTGAGCCCATCAATCCGGAAGCCTGGCTCTGGTACCACAAGCATGTGGGCAAGGGCCGCTGCGAGATCGTCGATGCCTGGTGGCAGACCGAAACCGGCGGACACATGATCGCGCCGTTCCCGGGTGCCATCCCCACCAAGCCCGGATCGGCCACCAAGCCGTTCTACGGGGTGCAGCCAGTGGTGCTATCCCCCGAGGGGAAACTGCAGGAGCAGACCAAGGCGGAAGGTGTCCTCGTCATCAAGGACAGCTGGCCCGGCCAGATGCGTACCGTGTTCGGCGACCACCAGCGCTTCGTCGACACCTACTTCAGCCAGTACAAGGGCTACTACTTCACCGGCGACGGCTGTCGACGCGATGAAGACGGCTACTACTGGATCACGGGCCGCGTCGACGACGTGCTGAATGTGTCCGGACACCGGCTTGGGACCGCCGAGGTCGAGAGCGCCCTCGTTGCCCATCCGAAAGTCTCGGAAGCCGCGGTCGTGGGCTATCCGCACTCGGTGAAGGGGCAGGGCATCTACTGCTATGTCACCCTTATGGCTGGCGAGCAGACCTCGGACGAACTCGTCAGCGAGCTCAAGTCCTGGGTGCGCAAGGAGATCGGCCCCATCGCGACGCCGGACCTGATCCAGTGGGCGCCCGGCTTGCCCAAGACCCGCTCCGGCAAGATCATGCGCCGCATCCTGCGAAAGGTCGCCGAGAACGACTTCGGATCGCTGGGCGACACCTCGACGCTGGCCGACCCCACTGTGGTCGAAGAC
>JAEZHZ010000012.1 GCA_023436745.1 Pseudomonadota bacterium
GCCGTGGCCGAGGAAGCCGCGGGTGGGGAAGTCTGTCAGGTCGCCAACGACAATGCGCCGGGTCAGGTGGTCGTCTCCGGCACCACCGCTGCCGTCGAGCGGGCGGTGGACATCGCCAAGGGCAAAGGCGCCAAGCGTGCTTTACTGCTCCCTGTCAGCGCCCCGTTTCACTGTTCGCTGATGCAGCCGGCCGCCGAGGCCATGCAGGCTGCCCTGTCCGAGGTCGCAATGCAGGCGCCCGTGGTGCCCGTCATCAGCAACGTCCTTGCCGCGCCGATCAGCGATCCCGAGGAGATTCGCCGCCGACTGGTCGAGCAGGTCACCGGTGTCGTTCGCTGGACCGAGAGCATCGCATGGCTCACGGGTGAGGGCGGCGTAACGAATCTGGTTGAGCTCGGGTCCGGCAAGGTCCTGACGGGACTCGCCAAACGCATCAACGGCAATGTCACGGCCACCGCCGTTGGCATGCCCGCCGACATCGACGCCTTCGTTGGCGCCTGAATCAATATCTCAATTCCCTCGGCCGCCACGGCAACCGGAGAAGCCAAATGTTTGATCTGACTGGTAAACGCGCACTGGTCACCGGCGCCAGCGGTGGTATCGGACGCGAAATCGCCAAGGCGCTGGCCGCCGCCGGCGCCACCGTAGCGCTCTCCGGCACCCGTGTCGGTGCGCTCGAGGATACTGCCAGGGAAATCGGCAAGGACTGCGCGATCCTTCCCGCCAACCTCTCGAAGCTGGACGAGGTCGACCAGCTCGTCCCCGCGGCCGAGCAGGCTCTGGGCGGCCTCGACATCCTGGTCAACAATGCCGGCATGACGCGCGACAACCTGTTCATGCGCATGAAGGACGAGGAGTGGGACGAGGTCATCGCCGTGAACCTCACCGCTGCCTTCCACCTCAACCGCGCCGTTCTCCGCGGAATGATGAAGCAGCGCTGGGGCCGCATCATCGGCATTTCCTCGGTGGTCGGCGTCATGGGCAATCCGGGGCAGGGCAACTATGCCGCCTCCAAGGCGGGCCTGATCGGCATGAACAAGGCGCTTGCCCACGAGGTTGCGAGCCGCAACATCACCGTCAATTCCATCGCGCCGGGCTTCATCGCGTCCGCCATGACCGACGAGCTGAACGAGAAGCAGCGCGACTCGATCCTGTCGACCATCCCGGCCGGCCGCCTCGGAACAGCAGCGGAAATCGCTGCCTGTGCCGTGTTTCTGTCCAGCGAGGCAGCAGGCTACATTACGGGCCACACACTCAACGTGAATGGCGGAATGGCGATGATCTAGGCTGGGAAAAGGGCAACCAGCCGTTGGCGCGGGAGTTTTCCTCGTGCTACGTCCCGCCCGTTGAGAGTCTTGCCGTCGGCGGGACCGTCACCTACATGCCCGCTGCGGCGGGCCCAACACCACGCTTGAAGATTTGGCAGCGCGCCAATAGAAGCGAAGCGAAACCTGCTTTCGAAAAGGGAAGTCAACTATGAGCGATATCGCTGATCGGGTCCGCAAGATCGTTGTGGAACACCTCAATGTCGATGCGGAGAAGGTCACCGAGAAGGCCAGCTTCATCGACGATCTGGGCGCAGACTCCCTGGATCAGGTGGAACTCGTCATGGCGTTCGAAGAAGAGTTTTCTGTCGAGATTCCGGACGACGCCGCCGAGTCCATCCAGACCTTTGGCGACGCGGTGACTTTCCTCACCAAGGCCGTCGGCTAAGCCGACGGAGGCGTCGATCATGGAATTGCGTCGCGTCGTCGTTACCGGCATGGGGCTCGTCACGCCCCTCGGTTGCGGGGTTGAATCTACCTGGGCCAACATCCTGGCCGGCAAGAGCGGCGCGAAACGCATCGACGATTTCCAGGTCGATGACATCGCCTGCCAGATCGCTCAGCGCATTCCGCTCGGGGCCTATGCCGATGGCATGTACAACCCCGACGAATGGATGGAGCCCAAGGAGCAGCGCAAGGTCGATCCCTTCATCGTCTACGCCATGGCCGCGGCAACGCAGGCCATCGAGGACGCAGGGGTCGAGCCGAAGACGCAGGAAGAACAGGAGCGCTCCGGCGTCCTGATCGGCTCCGGAATCGGCGGTATTGGCGGCATCTATGATGCCTCCATAACCCTGCACGAGAAGGGCCCGCGCCGTATCAGCCCGTTCTTTATTCCGGGCCGGCTGATCAATCTGGCGGGTGGGCACGTTTCGATCCGCTTCGGTCTCAAGGGTCCGAACCACTCGGTGGTGACGGCATGTTCCACCGGCGCCCATGCCATCGGCGACGCTGCGCGTCTCATCGCGCTCGGTGATGCCGACGTTATGGTGGCCGGCGGCACCGAGAGCTGCGTCAACCGCCTGTCGCTGGCCGGCTTCGCGGCTTGCCGCGCCCTGTCGACCAACTTCAACGACAACCCCACCGCTGCGTCCCGACCCTATGACAAGGATCGCGATGGCTTCGTGATGGGCGAAGGTGCTGGCGTGGTCGTGCTCGAGGATTACGAGCGCGCCAAGGCTCGCGGCGCCAAGATCTACGGCGAGATCATCGGCTACGGCCTGTCAGGTGATGCCTACCACATCACCGCTCCGGCGGAGGATGGCGACGGTGGCTTCCGATGCATGAACGCCGCCATCAAGCGGGCCGGCATCGCTCCGTCGGACATCGACTACATCAACGCCCACGGTACCTCGACCCCACTCGGCGACGAGATCGAACTGGGCGCCGTTACCCGCATGCTGGGTGACGCTGCTCCGAACGTGGCGATGAGCTCGACCAAGTCGGCCGTCGGCCACCTTCTGGGTGCTGCCGGTGCCGTCGAAGCGATCTTCTCGCTGCTGGCCATCCGCGACAACGTCGCGCCGCCGACGATCAACCTCGACAACCCATCGGTCGAGACCCCGATCAATCTCGTTCCCAAGCAGCCGCTGAAGAAAGAGATCAACGTGGCTCTCTCGAACAGCTTCGGGTTCGGTGGGACGAACGCCAGCCTGGTCATGCGCCGCGTCGCCTGACTTTTCCACGAACAATCGGGGGGCACGCTGCGTTCGCGCAGCGTGCCCCTTGTTTTTGCGCTAAGCCATTGCCAACAATGCGCTGCGGCCACGAGGCTGACGCAAATCCATGACAATGGCCCGGGTGCGCAGGTGCATTCAGGGCAGACGAGGGTCAGGCTTACATGGGTGATCGGAAGGTCAGGCGGCGGCGCCGCTCAGGCGGTTTCATTGACGTGCTCAATGGCATTCTGACCCTCTTCGTGATCGGCCTTTTCGTCGTCGGCGGCGTCCTCGTCTACGGCGCCTCGCAGTTCTACGGCGACGGCCCCGCGCAGGAGGAGACCGTCTTCCGCGTCGAGTCCGGCAACTCCCTCACCACCGCCGCGCAGCGTCTGGAAGAGCAGGGGCTGATCACCAACGCCTTCATCTTCACGCAGGTAGCGCGTCGCGTTGAGAACAACACGGCCATCAAGGCCGGCGATTTCCGCATTCCGGCCGGCGCGAGCATGTCCGAGATTCTCACCGAGCT
>JAEZHZ010000136.1 GCA_023436745.1 Pseudomonadota bacterium
CGTCACAAGGCTGAAGCCCTGATTCACGACGGGGCCGCCCGCCGGCGGTTCTATGAAGCGCTGGTGACATCGCCCGGGATCGAGGTGGCGGAACAGCGCGGTGAAGGTCAGGCGGCGGCGGAACAGCTGCTTGCCAGCCACGCTGCCGGCGTAGGGCAGGGGCTGGTCTGGCTGATCGGCGCCGGTCCCGGCTCGGAGGATCTGCTGACCCTTCGGGCACAGCGTCTCCTGCAGGAGGCGGACGTCATCGTCCATGACCAGTTGGTGCCGCAGGCAGTTGTCGACATGGGCCGCCGCGATGCCGAGCGCATCAGCGTCGGCAAGGCAAAGGGCCACCACAGTTTTTCCCAGGCGCAGATCAACACGCTGATCGTGCGCCTTGCCGGTGAAGGCCGGCGGGTGGCGCGTCTCAAGTCCGGTGATCCAATGGTGTTCGGCCGCGCCGGCGAGGAGATAGCCGCCCTGCGCAAGGCGGGCATTGCCTACTCCATCGTTCCGGGCGTCAGCGCTGCCCTGGCGGCGGCCGCCGATACGGCCACTCCCGTCACCCTGCGCCAGGTTTCGAGCGGCTTCGTCGTGGCGACTGCCCACGGAGCGGATGATGGCGAACTCGCCCACTGGGTTGCCCTGGCGCAATCGGGGCTCACCGTGGCGCTCTACATGGGCAAGTCCATTTCCGCGGACGTCGCAGGCAGGCTACTCGCCCATGGGGCGCCGGCCGATCTCCCCGTCGGCATAGTGGTCAACGCCGGTCGCGCCGGGCGCACCACCTACTCCGGTTCGCTTGCGGGTCTTGCCGCCAACCGGATCGACTTCGCCGATGGCCCAGCGGTCATCCTGGTCGGGCGCGCCGTTGCTGCCGGCGACTGGGCCGATGCCGCGGTCTTTGCCGCCCCGAACTTCAAGGTAGCCTGACATGGAAATTCTCACCGGCAACGAACTGGTCAGTGGCGCCACCGTCTATCTCGATCCGCACGGCCACTGGGTCGAGGACCTGCAGGCAGCCCGCCTGTTCGGCAAGGACGACGCCGAGGCCCGTGACGCCGCGCTGGCCGCCAGCAAGGCCACGGGCCGCATCAACAGCCTCGAAATCGAGGAAGTGGACCAGGTGGACGGCGCCCTCGTGCCGCGGCGCCTGCGCGAACGCATCCGGGCGGCGGGCCCCACCGCTCCCCTCAACCTGAACGGCGTGGCCTTCGACCGCCAGCGTCTGGGTAAGGACGATCATGTATCGATATGACGAATTCGACGCGGCCTTCGTCGCCAGCCGCACCGAGCAGTTCTCCGATCAGGTAAAGCGGCGGCTGTCGGGCGAGATGACCGAGGAGCAGTTCCGGCCGCTCCGGCTCATGAACGGGCTCTACCTGCAGCTGCATGCCTACATGCTGCGCATTGCCGTGCCCTATGGCACGCTGTCGTCGCGCCAGATGCGTAAGCTTGCCCACATCGCGCGCACCTATGACCGCGGCTATGGCCACTTCACCACCCGCCAGAATATCCAGTTCAACTGGCCGCGCCTCAGCGACGTGCCGGCCATCCTGAAGGACCTGGCGAGCGTCGAAATGCACGCCATCCAGACCTCGGGCAACTGCATCCGCAACGTCACCACCGACCAGTTCGCCGGTGCCGCCGCCGACGAGATTCTCGATCCGCGTCCCATCGCCGAGATCATCCGGCAATGGTCGAGCCTGCACCCCGAATTCTCCTACCTGCCGCGCAAGTTCAAGATCGCCATCACCGGCGCCGCCCATGACCGCGCCGCCATCCGCTTCCACGATATCGGCCTGCAGGCGGCGAGGAACGCGGCTGGCGAGATCGGCTGGGAAGTCTGGGTCGGGGGAGGGCTGGGTCGTACGCCCATGGTCGGCAAGCTGATCAACAGCTTCGTGCCCAACGAGCACCTGCTCGCCTATCTGGAGAGCATCCTGCGCGTCTACAATCGCTATGGACGGCGCGACAACAAGTTCAAGGCCCGCATCAAGATCCTCGTTCACGAGGAAGGGCTGGAAACCATAAAGGGTCAGGTCGAGGCCGAGTTCGCAGAGGTCCGCGGTGGCGTGCTCACCCTGCCGCAGGATGAGGTCGACCGGATCACTGCCTACTTCGCGCCGCCGCGGTTCGTGCATCAGACGGTGACCAGGCTCGATATCGGCTACGAGTCGATCCTTGACCCGGCCTATGGCCGCTGGCTGGACAACAACATCAATGCCCACAGCCAGCCGGGCTATGCCTCCGTGACCATCTCGCTGAAGCCGGTGGGCGGCGCGCCCGGCGATGCGACCGCCGATCAGATGGACGCCGTTGCGGACCTCGCCGAGCGCTACTCGCACGACGAGCTTCGCGTCACCCACGAGCAGAACCTGGTGCTGCCACACGTGGCTCTGGCGGACCTGCGTGCCGTCTATGACGGGCTGGTCGGCGCCGGACTGGCCGATGGCAATGTCGGTACCATCGCCGACATGATCTGCTGCCCGGGGCTCGATTTCTGTGCCCTGGCGAATGCTCGATCCATACCCCTGGCGCAGGAAATCTCGAGGACCTTTGCTTCACCAGAGCGGCAGAAGCAGATCGGCGAGCTCAAGATCAAGATCTCTGGCTGCATCAATGCCTGTGGCCACCACCATGTGGGTCATATCGGCATTCTCGGAGTCGAGAAGAAGGGCGGCGAGCTCTACCAGATCACGCTGGGCGGGGACGCCACCGAGCGGGCCGGCGTGGGCAAGATCATAGGGCCGGGCTTCGAGGCAGAGGCGGTGCCCGCTGCCATCGAGAAACTGGTCGACACCTACATCGCCCGCCGCACAGAGGGCGAGAGCTTCATCGATGCCTATCGCCGTCTCGGCGAGGCTCCGTTCAAGGAGGCCCTTTATGGCGCTGCCTAAGCTGGCTCCAACTCCGGTTGCGCACGACAGGCTGCGCGCTCTCGGGATTCTCGCCCTCAACGGCATGTTCGACGAGATGGACGCGGTGGGCGTGCTCCGCTACGCCACCACCGAGGTGCTGCCGGGGGACCTGGCGATCGTGTCGTCCTTCGGGGCCGACTCGGCGGTGCTGCTGCACATGGTTTCGCAGGTCGATCCGTCCCTGCCGGTCTATTTCCTCGAGACCGGCAAGCACTTCACCGAGACGCTCGAATACGTCGAGACGCTCAAGCAGCACCTGGGGCTCAGCAATGTCATCGCCATCCATCCGGCGGCTTCCGACATTACCCGGTTCGACCCAAAGGGTGACCTGTGGGAGACCGATCCGGATTCCTGCTGCCATATCCGCAAGACCGAGCCGCTGGAGCCGGTTACGGAGATGTTCGGAGGCTGGGTGACCGGCCGCAAGCGCTACCAGACCCGCGAGCGCGGCGTGCTGCCGCACTTCGAGCTCACCAGCGACGATCGCATCAAGGTCAACCCGCTGGCCTATTTCTCGGACGCGGATGTCGCCGAGTATCGCAAGACCCACAATCTGCCGGAGCATCCGCTTTATCCGCGGGGCTACAAGTCCATCGGATGCGCGCCGTGTACATCAATCGTCGCCGAGGGCGAGGATCCGCGGGCAGGGCGGTGGCGGGGCCTCAACAAGAAGGAATGCGGCATCCATTACGACTTCAACGGAGCGATCGCCAAGCCGACGGCCCCGGCCGTCCGCCATACGCTGTGGAAGGACGGGGCGTTCATCGCCGATCCGTTCAAGGCGTGGGAAGAGGGAGCTGATCCGAGCGCCGCGCGCTATGTCCACGTCCCGGTTCAGGTTTTTCTGGCCGAGCGTGACGCTTTCCTTGCCAACCCGCACCCTCTCGGGCTGCTGGTGTCGCCCGGCGACAAGGTCGAGGACGTTGCCGACGACCTCGCGCGCTTCGCCTCGATCGCCATCCGCTTTCCTGCTTTCACCGACGGACGGGGGTATTCGACGGCCCGTCTGCTTGCAGAACGTTACCGCTACGGCGGCGAAGTGCGAGCAATCGGGGATATTCTGCAGGATCAGATACCCCTGATGCGCCGCTGCGGCATCAACGCCTTCGTCGTCGAGCACGAACCTACGCGCCAGGCGCTGGTCGAGAACCGGCTGCCGGAGGTCGCGCTCTTCTACCAGCCTGTCGGAACGACGGAGGTTCCCGCGGGAACCCGCCCCTTCCTTCGCCGCCCTCATTGAGGTAAGCGGAGCCGACAACTCACCTTAGCACGGGGCCGCTGGTGACAGCGGCGGTTCCCATCCGAGAGAACGGGGCTTCCCCGATGGGACCGGCCGGGCGACACCCGGCCAGAATGGACGTTGATACATGAGCACTGAGATCACTACCGATGTCGTCGTCATTGGCGCGGGGCCGTGCGGACTGTTCGCCGCCTTCGAACTCGGGCTGCTCGACGTGAAATGCCACTTCATCGACATCCTGGACCGCCCCGGCGGGCAGTGTGCGGAGCTCTATCCGGAAAAGCCCATCTACGACATTCCCGGCTTCCCGGTGGTCACCGGCCAGCAGCTCACCGACAACCTGATGGCGCAGATCGCGCCGTTCTCGCCGGAATTCCACTTCTCGCGCATGGTCAACACGCTCGAGAAGCTGCCCGATGGCACCTTCCGGCTGACCACGGACGCCGACGAGACCTTCTACTGCAAGGTGGTGGTGATCGCCGCCGGCGGCGGCTCGTTCCAGCCCAAGCGCCCGCCCGTGGAAGGTATCGAGCAGTACGAGAACAAGTCGGTCTTCTATGCCGTCCGCAAGATGGATGATTTCCGCGATCAGGACGTGGTGATCGTCGGCGGCGGCGACTCGGCGCTCGACTGGACCCTCAACCTGCAGCCCATCGTGCGCACGCTGACGCTGGTGCACCGCCGCGACGCCTTCAAGGCCGCCCCGGCTTCGGTCAACAAGATGAAGGACCTCGTCGCCGAGGGTAAGGTCAACTTCCAGCTCGGCCAGGTTTCCCGCCTCGACGGCGAGAACGGGCAGATCAACCACGTCCACCTCACCACCGAGGCCGGCGACCTGTCCATCCCCGCTACGCGCCTGCTGCCGTTCTTCGGGCTGACCATGAAGCTCGGCCCTGTGGCCGACTGGGGGCTCGAACTCAACGACAACACCATCGTGGTCGACACCGAGAAGTTCGAGACCTCGGTGCCGGGCATCTTTGCCATCGGTGACATCAACTGGTACCCGGGCAAGCTGAAGCTGATCCTTTCCGGCTTCCACGAGGCCGCCCTGATGGCACAGGCTGCCAAGAAGATCATCTCGCCCGACGAGCGCGTGGTGTTCCAGTACACCACCAGCTCCACCAAGCTGCAGAAGAAGCTGGGCGTGGTCTGAGGCCCGTGCCTGTCGCGCACTCCGGCGGGAGTCTGCGCGACTTTCCACCCCCTTGCCCCCCACCAAGGCGGGGGCTAAGCACAGCCCGCCGCGGAGGAGCCCCCGATGAAGATCCACGTTACCGACCAGGCCGGTGAAACCCACGAGCTCGAGGGTCTCGAGGGCTGGCGCGTGATGGAGGTCATCCGCGACTGGGGCCTCAACATCAAGGCCGAGTGCGGTGGCGCGCTGAGCTGCGCCACCTGCCACGTCTATGTCGACAGCGACTGGCTCCCCACCGTCGGTACCCCGAGCGAGGAGGAGGAGGAGATGCTCGACAGCGTCGGCGACGTCCGCTCCAACTCCCGCCTTTCCTGCCAGATCCTGTGCAGCGACGACCTCGACGGCCTCAAGCTCACCCTCGCCGCCAGCGCCAGCAAGGACTGACCCCGGCGGCGGGCGAGGAATGCCGCTTATTCTGCGGCGACGGCCGTGCGAGGCTCGCCGAACCGGTCGATCCAGCGATCGAACTCATCGATGAACCCGGCAAGGAACGCGCGCGTCTGGTCGTCGGTCACCTCCGCATGCTCGTCGATCAGTCCCGGCTTCATGGTGAAGTAGACTTCCGGCTGGGCCATCTGGATGAAGCCGAGAACCGGCAGGATGGCGCGCAGGTGCCCCTGTCCGGCGGCAGTGCCGATATTGCCCGGCGTTGCGCCCACCACCGCCAGCGGCTTGCCAGCCCATGAGTTCTGCCCCCAGGGCCGCGAGCCCCAGTCGAGGGCGTTCTTGATGAGGCCGGGGAAGGACCTGTTCAGCTCCGGCGTCACGATCAGCACGCCGTCCGCGGCACCGACCTTGCGCTTCAGTGCAGTCACCGAGGCCGGCGGACTGGCCCACAGGTCGTCGTTGTAGTGGGGCAGCGCCGCAAGGTCGATGTAGTCGAACCGGAAGCAGGCTTGCCCCAGCTTCTCCAGCACGCCGGCGAGGGCCTTGTTGATCGAGTTCTCGCTCAGGCTGCCGAGCAGGACGGCGATGGTTTTCACGTCAGAACCTCTTGGTATCCGTTGGTAACTGACGCTATATGAATAACTGCTCCACAGCCCACAAGACGGCACTTTTTCGATACGCGAGGCACTTAAATGATACCGCCGCAGGACCGCATGCCCCACGACTGCCGGCCCGTCGGAGAGATCCTGGACCAGATCGGCGGCAAGTGGACAGTGCTGATCATCAACCGGCTGAGTGGCGGGCCGATGCGCTTTTCAGAACTCAAGCGCGAGATCGGCGGCGTCACCCAGAAGGTGCTGACGTCCACCCTGCGCAGCCTGGAGATGGACGGCTTTGTCACCCGGCGCGTGACGCCGACCATCCCCCCTCGTGTGGATTATGAGCTCACAGAGCTCGGCCGCGACCTGCAGGGTCCTCTCGACCTGCTGAGCCAGTGGGCGGTGGCGAACCGGCCGCTCGTGCTCGAGGCTCGCCATCGCTACATGGCCGAGAACCCCGGCGTGGTGCCGCCGCGCAAGGGCAGGGTGGCCCAGGTTCGCAACGTCACCATGCCGGCGAAATGATCAGCCGGCTTCCCGCGCGAGATTGGCGAGTTCGGGCATGAAGTCCCGGACAGTTGGCGGCTTCTGCGTGTGATAGGGCAGCGGCCGTACGACCCGGATCGCGGCGATGCCCACCCGCACCGTCATCAGCCCGTTGACGACGCCCTCGCCGAGCCGGGCGGAGAGTTTGGCGGCCAGTCCCTGGCCCACCAGCTGCTCGACCAGTCCGTCGGTCAGCACCAGCCCACCGGTCACCGCCAGATGGCTCAGCACGGCCCCGGCGAGCCGCCACGAGCCTAGGAAGCCCGGCCGGGCGCCATAGAGCCGGGCGATGCCGCCCGCAAGCCTCACGCTCTCGTAGATGACGAAGGCCACGTCGATCAGCGCGCGGGGCGACACTGCGGTCACGAGCGCGACCCGCCGCGCCGA
>JAEZHZ010000175.1 GCA_023436745.1 Pseudomonadota bacterium
CCGCGTCGGCCCAGGCGGGGCTCGCGGTCGAAATGGTCCATTGCTACTCGCTGATCCACGACGATCTGCCCGCGATGGACGACGACGACCTTCGCCGGGGGCGCCCGACCGTCCACCGCGCCTATGACGATGCGACCGCGATCCTTGCGGGCGATGCCCTGCTCACGCACGCCTTCGGCCTTTTGGCCGATCCCGCCTGCCACCCCGAGGCGGACGTGCGCGCGGCGCTCGTGCTCGAACTCGTGGCCGGTGCCGGCGCGGGCGGCATGGTGGGTGGCCAGTTGCGCGACATCGAAGGGGAGACCACATCACTCGCGCCTGCCGACATCTCGGTCATGCAGGCCATGAAGACCGGCGCGCTGATCCGGGCGGCCGTGCGCATCGGCGCGCTGATCGGCGGGGCTAATCCGCGGGCGTTGTCCGCGCTCACGGCCTATGCCGAGGCCGCCGGCCGCGCCTTCCAGCTTGCCGACGACATCCTCGACGTCACTGCCACCGCCGAGCAGATGGGCAAGGCCACCGGCAAGGATGCGGCGCGCGGCAAGCAGACCCTGGTTGCCGAATACGGGCTCGAGGAAGCGCGCAGCCGGCTGAACCAGACGGTCAACGAAGCGTTGTCGGCCCTGCGCACCTTCGGACCCAGGGCCGACGGCCTGCGCATGACCGCCCGCTACTTCGCCACCCGCGAGACCTGATCAGGCATGGCCATCCTCCAGAGCGTCAACGTCGGACAGCCCCGCCCGATACCGGGCGCTAGGGCCGAGACCGGCATCTACAAGGAGTCGGTCGAGGGCGAAGTGACCATCACGAAGCGCGGCCTCGATGGCGACGCGGTGATGGATCGCAAGCATCATGGGGGAGTCGACCAGGCGGTCTACGTCTACTTCGCCGATGATTATCGCTGGTGGGCGGAGCAGCTCGGCCACGAGCTGCCACCGGGCACCATGGGCGAAAACCTCACCATCGCCGGGGTCGAGGGGCGGTCCGTGGCCGTGGGGGACCGCTTCACCATGGACGAGGTGGTGCTCGAGGTAACCTCGCACCGGACCCCCTGCATGACGTTCGCACGCAAGATGGGCGATCCGGGCTGGGTCAGGCGCTTCCACAAGGCGGGCCGCCCAGGCGCATACTGCCGGGTGGTTTCCGCCGGGGCAGTCCATGCCGGCGAGCCGGTCCGCCATACGCCCTTTGCCGGCGAACGGATCACGGTGTCGGCACTGATGGCGCTGGACGGCGTGCGGGAGATCGATCAGGACTTCCTGCTCCGGGCACTTTCCACGCCGCTCCACTACAAGATGCGCGAAGATTACGAGGCGCGGCTGTCGCGGCTGCTGTGAGGGCTTCACTCCGCCGCCCGGTTTGGCCTAAACCTGCCGCATGAGCCAGCAATCCGTTCGCGACGACCTCGCCGCCCGCGCCCCCGATCTTTCCGTCATCGTCACCGAAGCATCCACCGCGACCGTCCAGCTGGCAGCGGAAGTGCATGGGTGCGAGCCCGGACAGATTGCCAAGACCCTGTGCATCCGCGTCAATGGCGAAGTGCTGCTGCTGGTCACCCGGGGCGACGCCCGGCTCGACAACGCCAAATCCAAGCAGGCCTTTGGCGGCCGCCCCCGCATGCTGGGCGCCGAGGAAGTGGAACAGCTCACCAGCCACAGGGTCGGCGGCGTCTGCCCGTTCGGCCTGCCCACCGCGCTGCCGATCTATCTCGACACCTCGCTCAGGATCTATGACGAGGTCATCCCGGCCGGGGGCGACACCCATTCCTCGGTAAAGCTGTCACTGGCCCGGCTGGCCGAGCTCTGCGGTGACAAATGGGTGGACGCCTGCCAGCCTCCTGCGCCGGCAGCGGCGCCGGAGCGTGCTGACACCGCCTGACAGCCGGCCCTGCAAGGCTCGTCTCCCCCAAAGGTGGAGACAGCCATGCACATCATCATCGGCGGCACCGGACAGGTCGGATCCGCGGCCGCAACGGCCCTGCTTGCACAGGGCGAACCTGTCACCATAGTCACCCGCAGTCCGGACAAGGCAGCGGACTGGCGCCAGCGGGGCGCCGAAGCGGCCGTGCTTGACATCCACGACACGGCCGCGCTTCACGCCCTGTTGCGAACTGGACAAAGGTCGTTGATCGTCAACCCGCCCGCCGATCCCTCGACCGACACCGACGCTGTCGAGCTTCATTCCATCCGCGCCATTCTCGCAGCAGTGGACGGGGCTGGGCTCGAGCGGATCGTTGCCGCCTCGACCTATGGTGCAAAGGAAGGAAGCAGCATAGGCGATCTGGGGACCCTTCACGCGCTGGAACAGGGCCTCGCCCGGCTCTCGGTACATGCCGTGATCCAGCGCGGCGCCTACTACATGAGCAACTGGGCGATGGCCATCGAGCCCGCCCGCGAGCACGGCCTGTTGCCGAGCTTCTTTCCCACCGACTTCGTTCTGCCCATGGTCGCGCCCGCCGACCTTGGACGATCTGCTGCAGAGTTGATGCTGGCGGCGAAACCCGAACCGCTGCGTCATGCCGAAGGCCCGCGCCGGTATGCGCCGGCAGACGTCGCCGCGGCCTTCAGCCGCCAGCTGAACAGGACGGTGACGGTTGCCCCCGTTCCGCCCGGACAGCTTGAGGACACATTCCTTGGCTTCGGGTTCTCGCCTGCCGCGGCCCGCTCCTATGCGGGCATGACCCGGCGCGCGATCGAGACTCCGCCACCGGACGAGGACAGCGTCTGGAAAGGTTTGACCACGCTCGACGCCTTCGTGGAGGCGCTTCTCGAACAGTAACGGGCTCAGGACTTCACCAGCCCGCCGAAATAGTCGAGGGCGTAAGCCTGGACGCCGCCGACCGTGATGGTCTCGCGACCGCGGAACTGCGCAACACTGCCTTCGCTGCGGTCGCAGTAGTCGCCATGGGGGCCGCTCCAGCTGAACCCGCCGAGAAAGCGCCCCTCCGCATAGAGCGCTGCCAGCGCCGCCTTGATGGTGGCGCCGGCTCCCTCTGCGTCGATGAGATCGGGCCGCAGGATGTAGCCATAGTAGTTCATCGCCCACACCGGCGCTTCATCCTGCCACACCACCTCCTGGCCGAGGAAATCGGTGCCGCCGAAATAGCTGTCGAGATACCGCCAGCGGCCCTCGCTCCAGGCAAGGTCATGGGAGCCGGTGCGGCTGGCGGCGACCCGGCCGCCTCCGCCGACATAGGCTGCCGCCTTGGCGCGGACGATGACAGCGTTGAGTTCTGCAGAATTCATGGGAACCGGCCCCCGGCAACTGGAAGCCAACGGCTAGGTGGCCGCCCTGCCAGAACATGTCACCATCCGCCTGACTCAGATGGTCCGCTCGTGGGTGATGCCGTTCGGGTCGAACGCACAAATCCCATTCGCTCCCAGAACGCCGCTGCCTCCGTGGTGCCGGCATTCACGGTCACGAGGCGGGTGAAGCCGACTGCATGTTCGAGCAACCGGCGAACCAGGTTACGGCCCACCCCACTGCGGCGGTAGGCCGGCCGCACATAGAAGCGACGCAGGCGCAACGCCCCGGCAATGGCAGGGTCGGCAGTCAGGCCGCCGACGCCGACCACCCCGCCTTCGATCGTGGCGACAAGGAGCGCCTCGCCCGGCCCGTCGAACAGGGTCCGCCGGTCGATCCACTCCCGCTGGAGGCGCTCGATGAAGCGGTATCCCTCTCCTTCGGCGTCAGCGCGAAGTTATGCGAGATCGAGCGGAGCCGGGGGAGCGGGGAAAGGAAGAGCACCTTGCCCATCGCCGCTCCCGCCGCGCCTCATTCCGCCGCGGTCTTCTGGCCCTGGCCGAACTTGCGTTCGATATAGTCGGCGACCATCACCTTGAACTGGTCGGCCACGTCCGCGCCGCGGAGGGTCGCGACCTTCTCGCCGTCAACGAAGACCGGCGCTGCCGGGGTTTCGCCAGTCCCCGGCAGGGAGATGCCGATATTGGCGTGCTTGCTCTCGCCCGGGCCGTTGACGATGCAGCCCATCACCGCGACCGACAGGGTCTCGACGCCGGGATAGCGCTCGCGCCATTCCGGCATCGAGGTGTTGAGGTGATCCTGGATTTCCTTCGCCAGCGTCTGGAACGTGGTCGAGGTCGTGCGGCCGCAGCCCGGGCAGGCCGCCACGACCGGCAGGAACTGCCGAAAGCCCATGGTCTGCAGCAGTTCCTGCGCCACCTTGACCTCCGTCGTGCGGTCGCCGCCCGGCTCGGGCGTCAGCGAGATGCGGATGGTGTCGCCGATACCCTGCTGCAGCAGGATGCCGAGCGCGGCCGAGGAGGCGACAATCCCCTTCGAGCCCATGCCGGCCTCGGTGAGTCCCAGATGGAGCGCATAGTCGCAGCGGGCCGCAAGGTCCTGGTACACCGCGATTAGGTGCTGGACGTCGGACACCTTGGTCGAGAGGATGATCCTGTCGCGCCCGAGCCCGATCTCCTCGGCACGCTGCGCCGACAGCAGCGCCGACTGGATGATGGCCTCGCGCTGCACTGCTGCGGCCGAGATCGGCGCCGCCGACTGGGCATTCTCGTCCATCAGGCGGGTCAGGAGTTCCTCGTCGAGCGAGCCCCAGTTGACCCCGATCCGCACCGGCTTGTCGTAGCGGAGCGCCAGTTCGATCAGGGTCGAGAACTGCAGGTCCCGCTTGGCCTTGAATCCGACATTGCCGGGATTGATCCGGTATTTGGCCAGCGCCTCGGCACAGGCCGGATGGTCCGTGAGCAGCTTGTGCCCGATATAGTGGAAGTCTCCCACCAGCGGCACGTCATAGCCCATCGAGGCCAGCCGGTCCCGGATATGTGGTACCGCCGCGGCCGACTCGTCGCGGTCCACGGTGATGCGGACGATCTCGGACCCGGCACGGGCGAGCTGCATCACCTGTCGGACGGTCGCGTCGATATCGGCTGTGTCGGTGTTGGTCATCGACAGCACGACGCCGGGCGCACCGCCACCGACGG
>JAEZHZ010000216.1 GCA_023436745.1 Pseudomonadota bacterium
ACCCAGGGCCCCGATATAGTCTCCTTCAAGGTGACGGCGACCGGGCTCGACACGAGCTATGGCAACGATGGCCGGGTGGCGGTTCAGTCCGAGGGCCTGGGGCTGCCGAGCGCCGAGGATCGCGGCCGCTTGCTGGTCGCCCTGCAGGGTGACCGCACCCTGCATGTCGGATATTTCGGCGGCGTACCCGCGGCCGTGGTTCTCGACGCCCAAGGACAACTGGACACGTCCGTCAGCGAAGACGGCATCATCGAACTGCCGAACGACACCGTCGGTGCGCAGTTCTTTGGCGCTGCCGTGTCTCCTGCCGGCGACACGGTTGCCCTTTCGACCAACAACAACAAGGCCGGCGCGCGCGTGGTGATTTTGAAGCTGTAGCTTCGGTAACGCTGCAAGATCAAATGGTTGGGCGGCTCAGTAGAGTCGCCCTTCTATACTTCAAGGATACGTGTTCAACCTCTGCGAGGCACGAGCCTTGACTTTGCCTGCCGGTAGTAATCTCCTGTGTGGGATCGGTCCCACAATGAGGACCGACGGGAGGAGACGCTGGCGTGGTAACCATCGCCGACGTATCAAAACGGGCGGGTGTTTCCCGTTCGACCGTGTCGCGGGTGATCGCGGGCAACGGTTACGTTTCCGAGTCCAAGCGCCAGGCCATTGAACGCGCCATCGCCGAGCTCGGATTCAGGCCAAATGCCATGGCGCAGGCCCTGCGCTCGAACCGCTCCAATGTCATCGGAGCGGTCATGGTGGACATCGGCACACCTTACTTCGCCAACATCGTCTATGGGGTTCAGCGCACCATTCGCCCGGCGGGCAAGTCACTGATGGTCTCGTCCGGCTATGCCGATCAGGATCAGGAGGCGCGCGCCATCATCGAACTGGTGGATCGCTCCTGCGACGGCCTCGTGCTCTACCTCGAGCGGCCCATGCGCTCCGATGTGGTCGAGATATTGCTCAAGGCCAGCATTCCCGTGGTCTCCATCAGTCACGATCATTGCCCGCTGTCTGGGGGCAGGGTTCTGCTGGACAACTTCGAGGGGGCCCGCGCAGCCATTCGACACCTGATCGAGGTGGGCCACCGCGACATCGTCTACCTTTCGGGAGATCCCTCGATCGGCGACGCTATCGACCGGCTGGCAGGGGTCAAGGCGGGTCTGGCGGACGTTGGCCTCGGCCTCGAGGATATCGAGGTTGTGGCCGGGCCGTTTCATGAAGATTTCGGGTACTCCGCCGGACGTGAACTGCTCGGCCGTCGCGGGGATTTCACTGCCGTGTTCGCCGGTGCCGATGTCATTGCGGCCGGCCTCTACATGGCGCTTGCCGAGGCGGGACTGTGCATCCCTGACGACGTATCGGTCGTCGGTTTCGACGACAGCTACCACGCCCGGTTCATGGCCCCACCGTTGACGACCATCCGGCAAAAGCCGGACCGGCTTGGAGAGATGGCTGCGGAGCAGCTTCTGACCTTGCTGGCCGGGCCGGTCGCGGCTCGGCTGGAGTCGCAGGTCGAGACCAGCCTTGTGATCCGTAGCAGCGTGGCGGCGCCCCGCCGAGCCAGGGAGGTCGCCTAGCTCTCGGACGCACGGACTTTTCTCAAACAGCTGTTCTCGAGGAGGAGAACCAAGTGGGAGGACTAAGAATGAAATCCGTACGAAGGACTGCACTTGCCTCTATCGGCATCGCGGCGCTCGCGCTGGCAACGCCGGCAGTCGCACAGGATGATCGGGTGGTGCTGACGCTTCACCCCATCGACAGCGACGCACTCATCGAGAACTTCAACCCAAACAACCCCACCGGCCCGCAACAGTTCGTGCGCGATTTCGCCTACGAACCACTGTGGATCGATAACATCTGGAACCCGGACAAGGACTTCCCCGCGCTCGCTACCTCCTACGAGATAGCCGACGATCTCATGTCGATCACCTACCACCTGCGTGAAGGCGTCAAGTGGAGCGACGGCGAGGATTTCAATGCCGACGACGTGATCTTCACCTTCGAGTACGCCAAGGCCAATCAGGATTATCCGATGGGCATCGACGTCTACGTCGAGGAGACGGGTACCGGGATGGTGGTCAGCGCCGAACGGATCGATGACTACACCGTGAAGTTCAACCTCAGGGAGCCTGATGCCCTGGCGCGGTTCGCACTTGGTGGCACCTACCCGCTTCCCGAGCACATATGGGCTGACGTCGAAGATCCCAAGAACTTCGCCAATGTCGACCCGGTGGGCACCGGTCCTTGGACGGATGTTCAGAACTTCTCACGCTCCTCGTTCGAACTCTGCCGCAACGAACTCAGCCGCTACAACGAAGATAATTCCATCGACTGCCTTCGTTTCCTGCAGCTCAATGGCAACGAGCAGATCATTGCCGCCATGTCTGCCGGCGAGGTCGACTGGCTCGGCACCGGACTTACCGATCCGGAGATCACCTTCACGCCCCAGAGCGAGTACAACAACTACTGGCTGCCCCCGGGCGGGGACGTGAACCTTCAGATCAACACCACCAAGCCCCCGTTCAACAATCTCGAATTCCGCAAGGCCCTTTCGGTCGCCATCGATCGCGACACGATCGTCGACATCTCGACGTTTGGTCTCACTACCCACACCCGTTTTCCAGTCGGGACGGGAGAGACCTACGCCACGTGGTTCAACGAGGAGGCGCTCGAGCCCTATACGTGGCTGATGCAGTATGATCCCGACCGGGCTGCCGAACTGCTCGATGCCGCCGGTTTCGTCGATGCCGACAATGACGGCTTCCGCGACAATCCCGATGGCACCCCGATCGCCTTCGAGATCAACATCCCCAATGGCTGGACGGACTGGATCAATACCGGGCAAACCATCTCGGAAAACCTGCAGGATGTCGACATCAATGCCGTCGTTCGGACCATGGATCAGGGTGCCTGGAACGATAAGGCCCGCACCGGGGACTTCGACAGCTACATCATGTGGACCAACGGTGGGCCGACCCCGTACAACACGTACAATCCCATGTTCAATCCGCGGAACATGGAACCGGGCCGCGTCGACTATCAGGCGATGCACCAGATGCGGTTGCCCCAGATCGAGGAAGCGCTTCAGGCCTTCCGCAGCACCGCGGACCGCGGCGAGCAGATGCAGCACATGACGGCCATCCACGTTGCGGTGGCCGAGAACCTGCCGGTCATCGGGCTCTTCGCCAATCCCACCTGGTACCAGTACTCGACCCGCAAGTTCGAAGGCTGGGTGACCAAGGAGAACCCTTACGTGCGTCCGACGGTGTTCGAAGGTACTCGTGAGCGCGTGATCCACGCTCTATCGCTCAAACCTGTGAGCCGCTAGCTGAAGCGCGGCCGCCCTCCGAAGGGG
>JAEZHZ010000245.1 GCA_023436745.1 Pseudomonadota bacterium
GTAGGCGCCACGAATCTTGAACGAGAACACCGGCTGCAGGTCTTCGCGCTTGAGCAGGATCTCGGCCCCGAGCCTGCCCGACAAGAGCTCCATGCGCTCGAGCGGGGTCTCCTCGGCCACCTCGTAGACCGAGGACGTAAGGATGCGGCGGACATAGTCCTGCATGGCGGCCTCCGGAAAGAAAGCGGCAAGGACGCCCCGCCGACGCGATTGTCAAGTTCCACCTGACCGGGCGCACGCAACATGCTAGGCGAGGTCATGCCCGTTGCATCCACCGCGCTGGTCTACGTCCTTGCGGCCCTTGCCGAGATCGGGGGGTGCTTCGCCTTCTGGGCCTGGCTCCGGCTCGGGCAGTCGCCCCTGTGGGTGCTGGCGGGCATGGCCTTGCTGGCCGGTTTCGCCTTTCTGCTGACCCTTGCGCCGGCGGGCGCGGCGGGCCGTGCCTATGCCGCCTATGGGGGCGTCTACGTCGCCTCCTCCCTGCTGTGGCTGACGGTGGTCGAGCGGCAGTTACCCGACCGGTGGGACCTGATCGGTGGCCTGATCGTCATCGGCGGCGCGGCCGTGATCCTGTTCGGCCCGCGCAGCTAGAAGGTGCAGCCGGCGGGGCCGGGTGGCTTTGCCCGCCGAAAGGGATTAGTGACACGTTGTGACAGCAGCTTCGACGACGCTCCTGACGGGCGCCGCCGAACCGGCCGCCCGGTTTGCCCGGTGCCATGAGAGGCGCACATATGTCGACTCCGACCACCCCCGCCGCCCCCGATCCGCGTCGCTGGATCGCCCTCGCGGTGCTGCTCATCGCCAATTTCATGAACCTGGTGGACGTGACGATCGTCAACGTCGCCCTGCCGTCGATGCGCGATGGGCTTGGGGCCAGCGACGCCCAGATCGAATGGGTGGTCGCCGCCTATATCCTGGCCTTTGCGCTCGGCCTCCTGCCGTTCGGACGGCTCGGGGACATCATCGGGCGCAGCAGGATGTTCATGTGGGGCATGGTGGCCTTCACCGGCGCCTCGGCCCTGTGTGGGCTGTCTCCAAGTATCGAATTCCTGATCGGCGCCCGCGTGCTGCAGGGGCTCGGCGGGGCGATGATGGCGCCGCAGGTGCTCGCCATCGCCACGGTCAGCTTCCCGCCCGAAGAGCGTGGCCAGGCCTTCTCCCTGTTCGGCCTCACCGCGGGCCTCGCTTCGGTCTGCGGGCCGATCCTGGGCGGTATCCTCATCGAGGCGCAGCTGTTCGGGCTCGACTGGCAGCCGATCTTCCTCGTCAACGTGCCGATCGGCATCGCCGCCCTGGTCGCCGGCTGGTTCCTGATCCCGCGCCTGCCCGGTCACCCGGCGCTCAGCAACGATTTCGTGGGCATCGCCCTCAGCGCCATCGGGCTCGTGCTCGTCGTGTTCCCCATCATCGAGGGTCGCGCCTATGGCTGGCCGCTCTGGGCCTTCGCCATGCTGGCGGTGGGGGTCGTGTTCCTCGCTGCATTCGTCGTGTGGACGGGCCGCCGCGCCCGCCAGGACCTGCCACAGCTGCTCAACCACGATCTCATCACCAATCGCGACTTCATGTTCGGGGCGATGGTAATCACCATCTTCGCTTCCGGCATCCCCGGCATGTTCATGGTGATCTCGCTGCTGCTGCAGGCCGGGTTCGACTTCACGCCGCTGCAGTCGGGCCTCACCAACCTGCCGTTCTCGATCGGGGTGCTGATCGCATCGTTCATCGCCGGTCGTTTCGGCGCCAGCTACCTGCGGAGCCGCCTCGCCACCGCGGCGACCCTGCTCACCATCGGCATCGGCGCCCTGCATTTCGTGATTGCCGGCGTCACCGACGTGATCGATCCGTGGTGGTTCCTGCCGCCGCTGCTGGTCGCCGGGATCGGGCTCGGGCTCGGCTTTTCATCGCTGTTCCAGCTGGTGCTGCGCAACGTGCCGCCGCGCGATGCCGGCGCCGGCTCGGGCGCGCTGCAGGCCTTCCAGCAGGTGGGTGGCGCGGTCGGCGTGGCGCTGGTCGGGCAGATCTTCTTCACCCGGCTCACCAGCGACTTCGCCGCCGGCTCCGGCCCGCACGCCGCCTTTGCCGACGCCACTGCGCTGGCCCTGTGGTACCAGGTGGTCAGCTTCGCGCTCGTGCTGCTGCTGGTCCCCTTCTTCCGCGCCGGACGCGGTGAGGGGCAGGGCCGCCCATCGGCGGCCCCGATCGCTGTGGAAGCCTAGGGCCCTAGCGGAGCCAGCCGCTCGGGCGTGGCTGCAGTTCCATTTGCCCGTCGGCGGTGACGCGGTCGATCTCGGCAATCTCGTCCGCGCTCAGCGCGAGGTTGTTGAGCACGCCGAGATTATCCTTGAGCTGGTCGAGCGTGCGCACCCCGATCAGCGCCGAAGTCATCTCCGGGCGCCGCAGCACCCAGGCCAGCGCCAGCTGCACCAGCGACTGGCCGCGCCGCCGGGCGATCTCCCCGAGCCGGTCGACGGCTTCGAGCACGCGCGGCTCGATATGGCTCGCCCGCAGCGATCCGTTCGGGTTGGCGCCGCGCGTACCTTCCTTGTCGCCGGACGAGTACTTGCCCGACAGCACCCCCTGCGCCAGCGGCGAGAAGGCGATGATGCCGATGCCCAGTTCGCCGCAGGCATCGATGGTATGGTCGTTCTCGATCCAGCGGTTGAGCACCGAATAGCTCGGCTGGTGGATGGTCGTCGCCACCCCCATTTCCCTGAGGATCCGGTGCGCCTCGCGCGTTTCCTTCTCGGGATAGGAGGAGATGCCGACGTAGAGCGCCTTGCCGGACTTCACCGCATGCGCCAGCGCGCCCATGGTCTCCTCGAGCGGCGTCTCGGGGTCGAAGCGGTGCGAATAGAAGATGTCGACATAGTCGAGCCCCATGCGTCGCAGCGACTGGTCGAGGCTCGCGAGCAGGTACTTGCGGCTCCCCCATTCGCCATAGGGTCCTGGCCACATGTTGTAGCCGGCCTTGGTCGAGATGATCAGCTCGTCCCGATAGGGGCGGAAGTCGCGCGCCAGCACCGTGCCGAACAGTTCTTCCGAGGATCCGGCCGGCGGGCCGTAATTGTTGGCGAGGTCGAAATGCGTGATGCCCTGGTCGAAGGCATAGCCCAGGATTTCCATCGCCGAAGGATAGTCGCGCGTGCCGCCGAAGTTCTGCCACAGCCCGAGGCTCACCACCGGCAGCTTCAGCCCGGAATGGCCGGAGCGGCGGTACTGCATGGTGTCATAGCGCGCCGTATCGGCCCGATAGGTCATGGCGAAGGTCCTCCCGATGATGTGCGGAGCGGCTGCCCGTGACGACGGGTGCAGCCGGTGATATGAGCGGGCCGATGAGCCCGTATCCCGAAGTCGCCGACACTGTGCCCCAAGCCGATCAGCCATACAAGGTGATGGCGATCTACAAGTTCGCCGCCCTGCCTGAAGCCGAGGCCATCCGCCCGGATCTGGCGAAGTTCTGCTGCAGCCACGGCATCAAGGGCACGCTGATCCTGGCGCCCGAGGGCATTAACGGCACCGTCGCCGGCACTCCCGGTGCCATCGACGCCCTGGCGGCGTGGCTGCTCAAGGGTCCGGTCTTCGCCGGCCGGCTCGCGGGCGCCGAGGTCAAGTATTCCCGTGCAGCGACAATGCCCTTCCTCAGGATGAAGGTCCGCCTCAAGCCCGAGATCGTCACGCTCCGCGCTCCCGAAGCCAACCCCTCCGAGCGTGTCGGCACCTATGTCGAGCCCCGCGACTGGAACCGGCTGATCGAGCGCAACGACGTCGTTCTGGTCGATACCCGCAATCGCTACGAGGTGGGTCTCGGCACCTTCCAGCGTGCGGTGGATCCCGGCACCGACACTTTCGTCGAGTTCAAGGACTACGTCGCCGGGAACCTCGATCCGGCCCGGAACCGCAAGGTCGCGATGTTCTGCACCGGCGGCATCCGCTGCGAGAAGGCGTCCAGCTACCTGCTGAGCCAGGGCTTCGAGGAGGTGTTCCACCTCAAGGGCGGCATCCTTGCCTATCTCGAGCAGGTGCCGGAGGAAGAAAGCCGCTTCTCGGGCGAGTGCTTCGTCTTCGACGAGCGCGTCTCGGTCGGCCATGGGCTGGTCGAGGGTGACGCGACGCTATGCCGGGCCTGTCGGCATCCGCTGACAGCGGGTGACCGCGCCAGCGCGGACTATGTCGAGGGCATCAGCTGCCCGCATTGCCACGGTGATACCGACAAGCATGCCGCCGCCGCCGAGCGGCAGAAGCAGATGGATCTGGGCCGCCAGAAAGGCGTGGCGCATCTGGGCGACGAGGCGGCAAGGATTGCGGCCGAGCGCAAGGCCGCCAAGCGGGCACAGGCGGAGGCCTCGCGGAAGCGGAACAAGGCGGGCTAGCCTTAGAGCAGTCCCGCAGCTTTAGCCGCGTCCCGAAAGCTGCGGCTGACTGGCACGATCGCGCCGTCTTCGAGTTCCAGCACAGGCTTGCCGGCCTGGCGGCTGGACCGACGAACGGCGTCAAGCGCAACCCAGTGCGAGCGGTGTACCTGAAGCCCCTTTACCGGTGCGGTTTCCCTGATCGCATCGGAGAGGCGCAGCAGGAGCAGGCTCTTGCCCTTTTCGGTGCTGACTTCGACATAGTGGTCAGTAACTTCGAGATGGAGCAGGCGCCCCCGCTTGGGCAACGGCAGACGGGCAAGCAGATCCGGCATCCTGGGCTCAGCTATCGGCTGTGGTGCCAAGCGTGCCTTGACGACGACGATCAGGGTCACCAGGGCAAGGCTTACGGCAAAGGCATAGAACCAGAGCGTCAGCGGATTGGGCGCGCTCGCCGGTTCGGCAATCCAGGTGGCAATGATGACGATGGCACCGGTGGGCACCGACGCCGCCAGCGCACCGAGCAGGATGCGCGGCGCCATTGGCATGCCGCGAGTTTCGAAAGCTGCATAGACCAGGGCGCCGGTGACCTGACCGGCCGCATAAGTGAGGACCACCACGGCGGTCCAATAAACCATGCGCGTCGCAGGATCATAATCGAGCGTTCCGAACGGGCCCGAAATCGCCAGCAGCACGATGGCAATGGCCATGGCCGGGAGCCGCACAGGTGAGGTGTAAATCGCCTGGATTTCACGCAGCGCAGAATGCAGAAACCGCCTTTTCAAGTCACCAGACATCGGTTCACGCAGCAGGAGTTGAGCCGCGCGAACCATATGCGCATTGGACCGATCCAGCAAAGGCGACTTCCGCCCTATCTGTCTGCCACACTGTGATTTTCCAGAGAACCAATCATGTCGCTCCAACCGCTGCTTTCCGCAGCACCCATTATCCAGCTGCATGCCTGTGCGGCAATGCTGGCCTTCTTCCTCGGGGCGGTGGTGCTGTTTCGCCGCAAGGGTGATGCGCCCCACAGAAAGCTGGGCATGAGCTGGGTGTCGCTGATGGTGATCGTGAGCCTCACCTCGTTTTTCATCTGGGAGATCCGGTTGTTTGGCCTCTTCAGTCCGATCCATGGGCTCTCTGTCCTTACGCTGGTCGGGTTGTGGCAAGCGGTGCGTTTTGCCCGCCAGCGCATGATCAAGGCGCATATGCGCACCATGCAGATGCTGTATCTGCTGGGGCTCGTTATCACCGGCTGGTTCACCTTCATGCCGGGACGTATCATGAACCGCGTAGTGTTCGGCCCCGATGGCGCCGGTCCGGTCGAAAGCGCGGTTTTTCTCGTGGCTTCGATCGTTGCGATCAGCGGCTCGGTCTGGCTCGTGCGGCGGGCAGGCAATGGCAAGCTGCCGTTTTCTCTGCCGCGACTGACTGCCCGCAGCTAGGCGCTGCCGATCAGGATGCCGGCCGCGAACACCAGTGCGCCGCCGACCACCACCTGCAGGGCCGCCCGCCAGAACGGGGTCTGCATGTAGCGCTGCTGGATGAAGGCTATCGCCCACAGCTCGACCAGCACCACGAAGGCCGCGACGGTGGTCGCGACCCAGAAGTCGGGGATCAGGTAGGGCAGGGCGTGCCCGAGCCCGCCGAGCGCGGTCATGACGCCGGCGGCAAGGCCGCGCTTGATCGGCGAGCCGCGCCCCGTCAGCTTGCCGTCGTCCGAGGCGGCTTCGGTGAAACCCATGGAAATGCCCGCGCCAACGGCGGCGGCAAGGCCCACCAGGAATGTCTGGTGGGTGTCGCCGGTGGCGAACGCCGCAGCAAACA
The DNA here is from genome assembly GCA_023436745.1 of Pseudomonadota bacterium. GTDB lineage: Bacteria > Pseudomonadota > Alphaproteobacteria > Rhizobiales > Devosiaceae > Devosia. The sequence continues at coordinate 6,174 of JAEZHZ010000245.1, forward strand.
CCGGTGCCAGCGTCGAAACCGAGCCGTCCATCAGCCCCGCTAGTCCCGGCTGCACATAGGTCAGCACGAACTGCCGGTGCGACTGCTCGCGTTCCTCGTCCCGCCCGGTGGCGCCGAGCGATGCCGCATCGATGGCGTCGGCCCGGTCGGCGTGCCGCCGCTCCTGCATCGCGAGGTCGCCGAGCAGTTTGCGGATGCCGGCATCCGTCGTCTGCTTCGCCGCCTCCATGTAGAAGCGATACGCGCCTTCCTCCATCTCCCACACCGTCTGGCGCACGGTCTCGAGGCTCATCTGCTTCATCAGCCACACCGGCTTGCGCGTGAGAAAGCCCTTCACGTTCTCGCGCCGGATCGGCACCAGGCGGGGCCCGAAGCGCTCGACGTAGAGATCGAGCAGTCGGCGCCGGTGCTCGTCCTCCTCGGCGGCCATTCCCTCGAACAGCGCTGCCGAACCCGGATAGTCCGCCGCGAGGCGCGTGGCGAACTCCGCATAGATGCCGCTGTCCTCCTCCTCGGCCGAAACGGCGAGCGACAGGATTTCGCGCTCCGACAGGGACGAGAATGGCCGACGGGCATCCGCGTTGAAAAACAGCATCTTGGGCCGCAAAGATTGGAATGGTTCTAAAACAGGGTAGAACCGTTCAATCCCGCTGGCAAGTTCAGCCCAGCATCGACTGCTGCGCCCCCATCGCCGCCATCGAGCCGGCATAGTTGGCGATGGTGATGCTGTGCATGCCGCTGGTCAGGTCCCCGGCCGCGAACACGCCCTCGCGGGAGGTTGCCTGCCGCTCGTCCACCACCACCATGGTGCCGGTGGGCGTTTCCTTGGTGTCGAGTCCGAGCTGTTCGTGCAGGCTCGACGAGGGGCGGTTGCGGGGATGGGCATAGAGCGCGTCGAGTGCGATCTCGCTGCCGTCATCAACGATGACACTCCTGAGCTGACCCCGGTCATGCTCGATGGCTGCGAGCCGGCCGTCCACCAGCCTCACCCCGCGCCGCTCGAGCTTGTGTCGTTCCTCGTCGGGAATGGGGTTGCCGTCGAGGATCAGCGTGATGTCGTCGGTCCAGTCGCGATAGAGCGAGGTCGCGTGCAGCGACAGCGGCGAACTGTAGAGCAGGCCCCAGCGTCCCCCGGCGACCTCGTATCCGTGACAGAACGGGCAGTGGATCACCGTCTTGCCCCAGCTCTCGGCGAAGCCCGGGATGTCGGGGAACTCGTCGACAATGCCATAGCTGAGAATCAGCCGTCGTCCGCTGAAGCTTTCACCTTCGGCCGTCGCGATGGTGAAGTCGTCCATCTCGCCGGAAATGGTGTCGGCTCTGCCCTGCACCAGCTTGACGGTCGGATAGACCGCCACCTGATCGCGTATGCGCTTCAGCACCTCGCCCGGGGGCGTGCCGTCGAAGCCGGGCACATTGTGGGCATGGCTGGCATAGCGGTTCCGGTTGAGGCCGGTATCGAGCACGGTGACCTTGCGGCGGGCGCGGCCGAGCTGCATGGCGGCGGCAAGCCCGGCAAAGCTGCCGCCGATGATGATGACGTCATCCATGTTGGTGTGCTCCGGTAAGAAAAGGGAAGTGGGTGGTCGACCGGGACAGGTCGGCCAGGGTGACGGTTTCGAGCCGCGCGGCGAGCAGGGCCTCTGCCTCGACCAGGAAGTCGGCCATCACGGCGTCGACCGCCCGGACGATGCCGCACTGCCGGTCCCCCGGATCGCTCTCGACCCGGATCAGCAGGCTTTCTCCCATCGCCTCCGACACGGCCCGCAGCGTCACCGCCTCGGCGGGCGATTTGAGCTGCCAGCCGCCCTCCGGCCCTCGGGTGGCGGCGACGATGCCCGCTTCGCGCAGTGCTCCGAGAACGCGGCGCACCACCACCGGGTTGGTCATCAGGCAGGTGGCCAGAGCCGAGGAGGTCAGCGTCTGGTCGGGCTGCTTGGCGAGATGCACCAGGGCATGAAGGGCAACGGAGAGGCGGCTCGATCTTTTCATGTAACTTTATGTGTTACATATAGGGGCACGCGTCAAGTGCCCGCGGACAGCAGCGCCTTACGCCTGGATTTCGTTCTCTTCGGCCAGTTCGGGGAACAGGGTGCGCTCGGTGAGGAACGGATGGATGCCGAGGGCGGCGCGAATGTCCTCGAGCGCACGGTCATACTGGCCCTGCTCGCGCAGGATCAGCGCCCGTCCGGCAAGTGCCCCGAAATGCCGCGGCTCCCGCTCCAGCGTCGCGGCGATGTCGGCCAGCGATTTCTCGTGGTTGCCGAGCATGAAATAGACGGTGGCGCGCTGGTTGTAGCCTTCGGCATAGTCCGGATAGTCGGCGATGATGTCGTCGAGCGCGGAAATCAGCGCCTTGATGTCGCCGCCCCAGCGCAGGTCCAGCGTCTCCGACATGCGCGCCGCCAGGTCCGCATCCGGAGGTTCGATCCACAGCGACCAGATGTCGTCGGCGATCATCTGCGCCGTCGCCGGGTCGGGGGCGTCCTTCAGTTCGGCGAAGAGCCCCTCGAGAGCGGCCGCATGTTCGTCCGCTGTCACCTGTGCGAGGGCGGGCGCAGTGGCAAGCAGGCTCGCCAGAGCCAGCAGCAGACCGGCGATGGCGCCCACCCACTTCCGCATTCTCCGAG
>JAEZHZ010000285.1 GCA_023436745.1 Pseudomonadota bacterium
ACCATGACGATGCTGGCGCCGGCCGCCCTGGTGATGATCGGATAGACCGAAAAGCCGTAGCGGTTCATCACCGCCTCGTCGCCTTCCCCGAGATAGAACTGTGCGAGCAGGTGCAGCAGGTCGTCCGAGCCATTGCCGCACACGATCCTTGCCGGATCGATGCCGTCCACTTCTCCGAGCGCCTCGCGCAGCAGCCGCGACGAGCCCTCGGGATAGATCGCCAGCTGCTCGGCTCCCTCGCGGAACGCGGCGAGCGCCATGGGGCTGGCGCCGAGCGGGGATTCATTCGCCGAGAGCTTGATGGTCTTGCTGCCCGGGGCGCCGGACTTGCCCGGAAGATAAGGAGCAATATCGAGGATGCCGGGCTGCGGCGTGGGACGATCGGTCATGGGATCTTGGGCCGGGTGGGAGCGCGGCGGACCATACGCAAAGCATCCCGGCTTGCAAAGGCCCGCGGCGCTCAGCCGAGACGCGCCGTTGCCGCGCTCAGGCCTGGCACCCGGGCCGGCCGCTCGGCCTTGAGGCGCCGTGGCACCGCGGGAAAGGCCTGCTTGCGCGCCCTGACGATCATCACCCCGCTGACCCCGGGCGCGAACAGCCGGCCGATTCGCTCGAACAGCCGCGTCGACTTCAGCACCAGCGGGCTCTGGAACGGGGGCACATAGAGCCCGTCGCGCCACTCCTCGGGGACGAAGCTGTGATCGCGCAGCAGCTTGTCGAGCTGGCTCGCCGAATAGGGCCGGCCATGCCCGAACGGCGTGTTGTCGCGCTGCGCCCATATGCCTCGGCGGCGGGGCACCACCATGATGATCTGCCCGTTGGGGGCGGTGATGCGCCACAGCTCGCGCATCAGTTCCTCGGCGTCGGTGACGTGCTCGAGCGCATGCACGGCGATGGTGAGGTCCACCGCGGCATCGGTCAGCGGCATTTCGAGCGGATCGCACAGCACCGTGTGAGACGGTCCCTCCCGCGGCCAGGCGGAGGCGCCCTGGCGGCTTGGCATGAAGGCGAGCACCCGCTCTGCCCGCCCGAGCGCGAACCGCAGGTAGGGCGTGGCAAAGCCAAGGCCAAGAAGTCGCAGCCCGTTGACGTTGCCTCCCAGCGCCACCACCTGCTCACGCACCAGCGCCCGCGCGATACGGCCGAGCGGCGACTTGTAGAAGGCAATGAGGCGCGTCACATCGCTGGTCATTGCCTGTAACTGTGCCAAAGCCGGAACGCCTTGTCCAACAGCGGGTTGCGAGCGTGACCGAGCCGGCCTAGCGTGCCGCCAACAGATTCAGAGGATTTTCCGCCATGGCCGCCATCGTCGACGTCTTTGCTGCCCGCAGCGACAACTTCGGCTACCTGGTGCACGACCCCGCAACCGGACGCACAGCCAGCATCGATGCACCGGAGACGGCGCCCATCGTCGCCGCGCTCGAGCGGCGCGGCTGGACGCTCACCGACATTCTGATCACCCACCATCACGTTGACCATGTCGATGCCATTGCCGATCTCAAGGCCCGCTATGGCAGCCGCGTCGTCGGTCCGCGCGCGGAAGCCGACAAGATCGAGGGACTCGACGAACTGGTGGGGGGCGGCGACCGGGTGGAAGTCGGCGAGATCGTCTTCGACGTCTATGACACGCCCGGGCACACATTGGGGCACATCGCCTTCCACGACGCCGCTGGCGGCCACCTGTTCAGTGCCGATGCCCTGTTCTCGCTCGGCGTCGGCCGCATGTTCGAAGGCACCCCCGGCCCGATGTGGGCTGGACTCGAGACGCTGCGGAGCCTGCCGGACGATACGCTGGTCTATTGCGGGCACGAGTACACCGAAAGCAATGCGCGCTTCGCCCTGTCCGTCGACCCCGACAATCCGGACCTGCAGCGCCGCGCCGCGGAGGTGGTGGCCCTCCGACAGGACGGCAAGTTCACGATCCCCTTCCGGCTCGGCGAGGACAAGCGGGCCAACCCGTTCCTGCGCGCCGATGCGCCCGAGCTCGCCCGCTACTATGGCCTTGAGGGCAAGTCGCCTGCCGAGGTGTTTGCGGCCCTGCGCCGGGGCAAGGACGAGTTCTGATGCCAGCCCCGCTCACCTGCCGGCCTGTCACGGCCGATACGGTAGCGGATTTCGAGAAACTGTTCGGGGCCAAAGGCAGCCCGAACTGGTGCTGGTGCATGGCCTGGCGCGCCACCCCGGCCGAGATAAAGGACAGCAAAAGCCCCGCGAGGCGCCGGCAGATCCTGGGCCGGATCGCCGACGGCGTGCCGGTGGGCTTGCTTGCCTATGAGGGCAGCGAACCCGTCGCCTGGGTGTCGGTAGGTCCCAAAGCCAGCTTTCGTGGGCTGGGTGGCACTGCCGAGGCTGAAGGGGTGTGGTCGCTGACCTGCATGTTCGTGCCCCGCCCGCGCCGCGGCACGGGCCTCAGTGCCGAACTCATCGAGGCGGCGGTCGCCTATGCAAGGCAGAACGGCGCCCGTTTGCTCGAGGCCTACCCGGTCGACCCGGACTCCCCCAGCTACCGCCACATGGGCTTCGTCTCCTCGTTCGAGCGCCTCGGGTTTTCGCCTCAGGGAATGGCCGGCTCGCGCCGCCACGTTATGCACCGTTCTCTGTGAAGTGAATCACCGCCCGGGATCGCAAATCCCTAACACATCGTTACTGTCTGGCACGCTGCTTGCCCCATAGCGTGCAGGAGAGGGAAATGTCGTCCCGTTTCGGGACAATGTTCTCCCTGAGAGACAGTTCGAGGCGGCCATGGCC
>JAEZHZ010000305.1 GCA_023436745.1 Pseudomonadota bacterium
ACCAGCGGCTCGGAGACGCCGCGATTGCCATTCTTGGCGACTACACACCCCTGGTGGAGCGGATCTCGATCGACGAGGCGTTCGCAGACGTGGCCGGCACGTCCCACCTCTTCGGGCCACCAGAAGCGGTGGCGCGGCTGGTGCGGCAACGGGTCCGCGAGGAAGTGGGCCTGCCCATCTCCATCGGCGTGGCCCGCACCAAGCACCTGGCCAAGATCGCCTCGCAGGTGGCCAAGCCCGACGGGCTCGTGGTGGTGCCCCCGGAGACGGAGATGACCTTTCTCCACGATCTGCCGGTGGGGCTGATGTGGGGCGTCGGTCCCGTGACCGGCCGCAGGCTGCACGAAGCCGGGATCGACACCATCGGCCAGCTGGCGGCAACGCCGGGCAAGTCGCTGGAGGACCTTGTGGGCGTAGCCGCCGGGCAGAAGCTGGCCGCACTCGCCTGGAACCGCGACCCGCGTGTCATTGCCAGCGGGCAGCGCGCCCGCTCGGTCGGGGCTCAGTCGGCGCTCGGCCGGCAGGCGTTCACTCCGCGCGTCGTGCGGCCGACGCTCAGGCATCTGGCGGATCGGATCTGCTCGCGCATGCGCGCCAGGGATCTCGCGGGCCGCACGGTGACGGTCCGGGTGCGCCTCGCCGACATGCGCTCGGTCACCCGCTCCATGACCTTGGGGGCGTCCGTCGCTGCGACCGCGATCCTCGCGGAGGTGGCGGAGGAACTGGTCGAGACGGTCAGGCGCGACCGTCCCAGCGAGCGCTACCTGTCACTGCTCGCCATTTCGGTCTCGCATCTGGGGCCCCAATCGGCGCTACAGCTCGAGTTCGGCCTCGGTCTCGCAGACGAGCACCGGCGGCCGGGTGCCCGCCGCGGAGCGGCGCGCTGGCAGGCGGACAAGGCAATGGACCGGGTGCGGGGCCGTTTCGGCTGGGAGGCGATCGGCTATGGCGGCGTGATGCTCGAAGGCCGCCGCAGCGTGCCGGATGCATTCCGCGAGCTGGCGGAGAAGGACCTCTAGGAGCGGCGGCCGCTCCCGTCCGTCAGCGCACGAAGTCGTCTTCGCTGTAGCCCTGCAGGTAGAGCAGGGCGGTCAGGTCGGCATGATCGATGCGGATGCCCGCCTCGGCCGCCACGGCAGGCTTGGCGTGCAGTGCGACGCCGAACCCGGCGATGCGGATCATGTCGAGGTCGTTCGCCCCGTCGCCGACCGCGAGGGTCTGCTCGAGGCGAAGCCCTCGTTCCGCGGCCAGGGACTCGAGCCGTTCGCGCTTGGTTTCCTTGTCGACGATCGGCTTCTGCACGGTACCCGACAGCACGTCGCCATCGAACTCCAGCACATTGGCGATCGCTTCGTCGAAGCCGATCCGCTTGCCGATATAGTCCGCAAACAGGGTGAAGCCGCCGGAGACCAGCGATGTGTAGGCGCCATACGCCTTCATGGTGTGGACGAGTGCTCGTCCACCGGGAGCAAGGGTGATGCGCTCGCGGCGGATTTCCTCGACCACCCGTCGCTCCAAGCCCTGGAGCAGGGCGACACGGGTATCGAGGGCCTGGGCGAAGTCCAGTTCGCCCCGCATCGCCCGGTCGGTGATCTCGGCCACCTGAGCCTTGATCCCCAGCGCGTCGGCGAGTTCGTCGATGCACTCCTGCTCGATCATGGTGGAGTCCATGTCGGCGATCAGCAACTGCTTGCGCCGGCCCTCCGTCGGCACCAGTGCCGCATCGATCCTACGGCTGCCGATGATCGCGCGGGCGCTCTCCAGCGCCTCCGTTGACTTCGGCTCGACGATCTCGCAGGCAATGTCCGGGTTCAGCCAGTTGAGCTCGCCACCGACGGCGTCCGCCACCTCGGTGGCGATTGCGGTATCGAGCTCAGGCTCGGCGGGATTCGCGATGAGGCAAAGGACCGGCATGGCAACCAATTCTGGAGGGGATGCGACAGGGATGCGGCGCGCCGTCCTGATAGCGGGTCCTACCGCCAGCGGCAAGTCGGCGCTCGCGCTCGAGCGCGCCCGGGCGGAGGGCGCGGTGATCGTCAACGCCGATGCCATGCAGGTCTACGATACGCTGCACATTCTCACGGCTCGCCCCTCTGGCGGTGACGTTGTGCAAGCAGATCATCGCCTTTATGGCACGGTTCCCGCCCGGACGCGGTTCTCGACCGGCATGTGGCTGGAGGCGGTGCGAGAGGTCATGGACGGCACCACCGCGCCACTGATTTTTGTAGGCGGCACAGGGCTTTACTTCGATGCCCTGCTAAACGGATTCGCCGACGTACCGCAGATCCCGGATGCGGTGACGGTTGAGGTTCAACAAGAGATTCAACAGCTTGACGGCGCCGCCCGGCTCGCCCTGCTCCAGCGCGAGGATCCGGAGGCTGCCGCCCGGCTCGGCGTCGCCGATCCGCAGCGGCTGGTGAGGGCCCTGGCGGTGAAACGCGCCACCGGCCGGCCGCTCTCGAGCTTCCAGGATGCCCCGCAGCGCGGGCTTCTCGACGGCTGGCAGGTGGAGCGGCTTATTCTCGATCCCGATCGCGCTGTGCTGCGCGAGCGTATCGCCCGGCGGTTCGAGGCGATGATGGAGCAGGGCGCTGTCGAGGAGGTCGAAGCGTTGCGTCGGCTCGAAATCGACCCAAGCCTGCCGGTCATTAAGGCCATTGGGGTGCGCGAGATCGGAGACTGGCTCGATGGCAGTATAAGCCGCGAAGAGGCAGTGCGACTCGCGACCATCGCCACCCACCAGTACGCCAAGCGCCAGCGCACCTGGTTCCGCAACCGATTTGCCGACTGGCCGCGCCTCAACCCGCTCTAGCGCGGGCGCAGGAGTCCCAGTCGCTCGCGCATCGCGAAGCGTGCCACCAGCACCACGGCCACGAACGCAAGTCCGGCCGCAAGCCCGATCCATATGCCGGTGCCGCGCCACTCGGCCCAGAAGCCGAGCCCATAGGCGATGGGCAGGCCAACGAGCCAGTAGCCGAAGATCGCCATCAGCATCGGCACCGCAGTGTCGTTGAGGCCGCGCAGGGCATGGGCAGCCACCACCTGTGCCCCGTCCGCCAGCTGGAAGATGCCCGCGACCACGAGGAAGGTTCCGGCCAGGGCCAGTGCCTCGGCGTTGCCTTCGACCCGAGGATCAAGGAACAGCGAGACGAGCGACGGGCCGGCGGTCAGGAATAGCGTGCAGGACAGGACCATGAAGCCGGTTCCGACGGCGAGCGCCATCCAGCCGGCCTTGCGGATGCCCTCGTCGTCACGCCGCCCGAAGGCTATGCCGACCCGCACCGTGGCGGCCGTGCCGAGACCCAGCGGAATCATGAAGGCCATAGAGGCGCACTGCAGCGCGATTGCATGCGCAGCGACCTCGTTGGTGCCGAGAAGGCCCATCATCAGCGCCGCAGCGGTAAAGAGCCCCGTTTCGGCAAGCACCGTCAGGCCGATCGGCGTGCCGATGCGAAAGATCTGCGCGAACCGCCCCCAGTCGGGCGTCCAGAAGCGGTGGAGCAGGTGGAAGCGCCGGAAGCGCCGCTGGCGCAGCACGTAACCGAGGAAAAGCGCGAACATGGCGAGGTTCGCCGTCAGCGTCGCAATGCCAGCGCCGCGCAGTTCAAGCCTGGGAAAGCCGAAATTGCCGAAGATCAGCGTGTAGGCGACCAGCGCATTGACGATCACCCCAGCCACCGTGATCAACAGGATTACCCGTGTTGCATCGAAGGCCGACAGCAGCGAGCGAAGGGCGATGATACCAAGCGCGGGGAACAGCGACCACGCCGCGATCTGCATGAACTCGTTGGCCATCCCGGTGGTAACGGGATCCTGGCCCAGCATTGCGTAGACGGGCTTGATCTGCAGCACGATCGGTATCAGCACCGCTGACAGCAGCATGGCGGCCCAGAAGCCCTGTCGCACCACGCGCCGGACCGACTTGATGTCGCGCGCACCGCGCGCCTGGGCAACCAGTGGCGCCACGGCACCGACGATACCCATGGCGCTGATCAGGAACGGCATCAGGAACGTCGTCGCCAGCGTGCCGGCGGCGAGATGGGTCGGCCCGAGCCAGCCGAGCAGCACCACGTCCGTGGTGTGCAGAAGGTTCTGCGCCAGTTGCGCGACGACGAGGGGCCAAGCCAGCGACAGCATGGCGCGCAGTTCGTCCGCCCAGGAACTGGATTGCCCCGCGGCCCCCAGCGGAGCCGCGTCGGCGGTGTTGGTCGGCATGATGGGTTGTCCTACTCGCGGCAGGTGATCTAGACGAATTCGACCGTGGACGGAAGTGCCGCGCCCGGGGCAGAGGGAGCCTCCCATATGAGCCAGATCGCTTTCGGACGGATACTCGTGGTCATCGCCGGCCTGCTCGGCGCAATGGGCGTTGCTTCGGCCGCCGGTGCTTCACACGGCGAGGAGGGGCGGCTGCTCGGCTCCATCGCCACCATCGCGCTCGCCCACGCTCCCGCGCTTCTGGTGCTTGGACTGGTGTCGCCGCCGGGGCGCTGGATTCGTTTGGCGGCAGTGGTTCTGACCGTTGGAACGCTGCTGTTCATCGGTGACCTCTCCACCCGCCAATGGCTGGGGCAGGGGTTGTTCCCGGGAGCAGCGCCGATGGGCGGCGGGCTCATGATGCTCGGCTGGCTCGGCGTGGGCGCGGCCGCCCTGTTCCGCAGTTCGTTCAATTTTCGTTAAACACGAGCGGAACCGAACGCTGCACAGCCGCATTCTTGCCTCCGATATTTCCCGGAGGGTTTTTCATGCACAAGTTCATCATCATAGCCGCAACCTGCCTGTCGATGACCGCCTGCACCACCACTGAGCAGGGTGCCGTCGTCGGCGCAGCCGGTGGTGCTGTCGTTGGTGCTGCGGCGACCGGCAACGTCGCCGGTGCAGCGGTTGGTGCCGGTATCGGTGCCGTCGCTGGTGCTGCCGCTGGCAACCTGCTGGGTCGCCACAGCAGCGGTCCCGACCGTTGCGTGTACGAGCGCCCGAACGGTACCCGCTACGTCGATACCTGCCCGCGCGGCTAATACTTTCGAGGTTGCAGCATCGCCCCATGCTGCCACGCGCCCTCGCGGCGCCCTGAACCCAGTCCGGAGTCCCTCCTGGACTGGGTTCATTCGCTTGTGCCGTGTCGACTCGGGCGGTGCGCTATACTAGATAGCGCCGTCACCAACCGGGGCCCATGAACATGCTGAGCGATCTTCTCCGCCACTGGAGTCCCAAGGTGGAAACGCCGGGCGATTTCCGCCAGGCGGGAGCGCTGCCTTACGCGATCGTCGAGGGGCGGCTTGCGATTCTCCTCATCACCTCACGCCGCACCGGCCGCTGGATCTTCCCCAAGGGCGCCATCGAGACGGGCCTGACGCCATGGGAGAGCGCCGCCAAGGAGGCGCGCGAAGAGGCCGGCGTCATCGGTGAAGTCAGCACGCAGCCGATCGGAAGCTATCGCACGGGGGCCGGCGCCCTCGGCTCGATGCTCGTTGACGTCGACATCTATCCGCTGCGCGTCGAGCAGCAGCTCGATGACTGGAAGGAAAAGGGCCAGCGGCTACGGCACTGGGCAGTGCTGAGCGAGGCCAAGCGCCTGCTCGCCGATCCGGCCCTCGTGAAGCTCGCCACCCGCCTCAGCGCCGAGGTTACCCCGAAGGCTCAGGGCAGGAGCAGCCCCAGCACGAAGTAAAGCGCTGCGGCCAGCAGTGCCGACAGCGGCACGGTAACCACCCAGGCCGCGGCGATCCCCAGCACGTGCTGGCGGCGGACGAGCCTGCGGCGCGCGAGCTTGCGTTCGCTGGAGATTGCCTCCTCCGGCGTCCTGTTCAGCATTTCCGGATCGACGAAGCGGGCATGAACCGGCACGGCGACGTTGATCATGTCGCGCTGCGACTGGAACTCGCGCAGGAACCCGACGCCGAATACCGCACCAACCGCGATATGCGTCGATGAAACCGGCAACCCCAGCGCAGAGGCGGCCAGCACCGTCACCGCGGCCGACAGCGCCACGCAATAGGCGCGGATCTCGTTGAGCTTGGTGATCTGCTCGCCCACGGTGCGGATCAGCCGCGGCCCGAACAGCGCGAGGCCAAGGGCGATGCCGACGCCGCCGATCGCGAGCACCCAGAAGGGCAGCACGATGCCACCGGTTTCGCTGTGGCCGGACTGGATGGTGGTGACGATGGCGGCGAACGGTCCCACGGCATTGGCCACATCGTTCGCGCCATGGGCGAAGGACAGCAGCGCCGCCGCGATCACCAGCGGGAACCGGAACAGCGTCGCAACGTGCTTCTTGCGGTTCTCGAGGTGCATCGACTGCTGGCGCACCAGCGGCATGGTGACGATCCAGCCTAGCGCCGTGAAGCCTACGCCCACGATCAGCACCGCCGTCGGGTCCGGCGACCAGATCCGGCTCAGGCCCTTGGTCGCGATATACATGGCGAAGATGCCGGTCATCGCCGCGACGAGGATCGGCACCCACACGCGGGCCGCCGAGATCTTGTCGATGCGCGAGGTGATGGTGCGGTGAACAAGGGCGAGGATGACGGCCGCGAAGATACCGCCGAGCACCGGCGAGATCACCCAGCTTGCCGCGATGGTGCCGATCATCGGCCATGCGACGATTCCCACGCCGCCCGCCGCTATGCCGGCGCCGACCACACCCCCGACAACCGCATGGGTGGTCGATACGGGCGCGCCGAGATAGGTGGCAAGGTTCACCCACAGCGCCGAGGCCAGCAGAGCCGCCATCATCACCGTGACGAACTGGCCGGCGTCCATCTGTGGGCCGGTCAGCAGGTCGCGGGCCACCGTGTTTACCACGTCGCCGCCGGCCAGCAGCGCTCCCGCCGCCTCGAAGACCGCCGCGATGATCAGTGCACCCGTCATCGTCAGCGCCCGCGACCCGACAGCCGGGCCCATGTTGTTGGCGACGTCGTTGGCGCCGACATTGAGCGCCATGTAACCTGCGATAATCGCGGCGATCACCACCAGGTAGGAGCCCGGGCCACCGAGCACCGTGGAACTGGCCCATGCGGCCGCTGCCATCAGGAACACCAGGGCTATGCCTGGAGCCGCAAGCCGGCGAGCGAGGTCGCTCGTTGCACTTTCGAGTCCTGAAACCCGCTGCAAGTCCTTGTCGAGGGCGCTCTTGGTCATGTTGCCGGAACTGTCATGAAATGGTGCGAAGGCCTTACCTATCGGAAGCGAGAATGGCCACCGGTTTGTTGCGTTCTGCGCAGCGGGCTGCACGCAAGGGTTGACAGTCGTCCCCTGCCACTCGTATTCAACGTCCTGATATTCAGGAGAGGTCCCGTGCGGGCTCTTATTCTCGTAGTACGCAGGCGCATCGGCAACGTGGGGTAGAACCCCGCGCGATAGCTGGTGCGCCGAAAACAGGTCCCGAATGGGGCCTTTTTTATTGCCCGGTGCTCGGCGCTGCGAGAGACGGGCTTCTGGGAAGACCAAGGGAAGGTAAGAGGCAAATGGCCGAGAAGATGACCGGCGCCGAGATGGTGATCCAGGCGCTCACCGACCAGGGAGTGGAGCATATCTTCGGATATCCCGGCGGTGCGGCACTGCCCATCTACGACGCGATGTTCCAGCAGGATTTCGTCCAGCACGTCCTGGTGCGGCACGAGCAGGGCGCGACCCACATGGCCGAGGGCTATGCCCGCTCGACCGGCAAGCCCGGCGTCGTGCTGGTGACCTCCGGGCCCGGTGCCACCAACGCCGTCACCGGCCTCACCGATGCGCTGATGGATTCCATTCCCCTCGTCTGCATCACCGCGCAGGTGCCGACCACGCTGATCGGCACCGACGGCTTCCAGGAATGCGACACGGTTGGCATCACCCGCTCCTGCACCAAGCACAACTACCTGGTGAAGGATGTCGCCGATCTGCCGCGCGTGCTGCACGAGGCTTTCCATATCGCGACAACCGGCCGTCCCGGTCCGGTCGTCGTCGACATTCCCAAGGACGTGCAGTTCGCCGTGGGCGAATACTACAAGCCGGAGACGGCTTCGCTGCGCCACCAGTCCTACCGCCCGAGGGTGGATGGGGACCTGCAGGCCATCGAGGCGGCGGTGGAGCTCATGCTGCGGGCCGAGCGGCCGGTGTTCTATACCGGCGGCGGCGTCATCAATGCCGGCCCGGAGGCGTCCGAGAACCTGCGCGAACTGGCGGAACTGACCGGGTTCCCGGTCACCTCGACGCTCATGGGGCTCGGTGCCTTCCCGGCCTCGGACCCGCAGTGGCTTGGCATGCTCGGCATGCACGGCAGCTACGAGGCGAACCTCGCCATGCATGACTGCGACGTCATGATCAACATCGGCGCCCGGTTCGACGACCGGATCACCGGCCGCATCGACGCCTTTTCGCCGAACAGCCGCAAGATCCACGTCGATATCGACCCCAGCTCGATCAACAAGATCATCCGCGTCGACATCCCCATCGTGGGCGACTGCAACCGCGTGCTCGAGGAGATGATCCGCATCTGGCGCTCGAAGACCAACGAGCCCCGCACCGAGGCAATCGCGCCGTGGTGGAAGCAGATCGAGAAGTGGCGCGCCGTGGGGTCGTTCAACTTCAAGAACTCCGACACGGTCATCAAGCCGCAATGGGCAATCCAGCGGCTCTACGAGGCCACCCGAAAGCAGGACAAGGACGTCTTCATCACCACTGAAGTCGGCCAGCACCAGATGTGGGCGGCCCAGCATTTCCACTTCGACAAGCCCAACCGCTGGATGACGTCCGGTGGTCTCGGCACCATGGGCTACGGCCTCCCCGCCGCCGTAGGCGTGCAGGTGGCGCATCCCGATGCGCTGGTCATCGACATCGCTGGTGAAGCCAGCGTGCAGATGACCATGCAGGAGCTGTCGACGGCGGTTCAGTTCCGCCTGCCGATCAAGGTCTTCATCCTGAACAACGAACGCATGGGCATGGTCCGGCGGTGGCAGGACCTCCTGCACGGCTCGCGCTATGCGCACTCCTACTCGGAGTCGCTCCCCGACTTTGTCAAGCTGGCCGAGGCTTATGGCGCCAAGGGCATCAAGTGCGACAACCCGGCCGAACTAGACGCGGCCATCGCCGAGATGCTCGACTATGACGGCCCGGTGCTCTTCGACGTCCTCGTCGAGAAGGACGAGAACTGCCTGCCGATGATCCCGTCGGGCAAGCCGCACAACGAGATCATCCTGCCCGACACCGCCAATATCGGCTCCATCATCGACGAGAAGGGGCGCGCTCTGGTGTAAGCCAAGCGGAGAAACGACATGAACGCACATCTGCAGCCCACTGGTTCCGCTTACTTCATCGCTCCGGAAACCCAGCAGACCGAGCGGCACACGCTCTCGGTCCTGGTCGACAACGAGCCGGGCATCCTGGCGCGGGTCGTCGGCCTGTTCTCGGCCCGTGGCTACAACATCGAGAGCCTGACCG